>DVFZ01000104.1 GCA_018712945.1 Candidatus Pullichristensenella stercorigallinarum
TTGAGCATCTTTCCCACCGCCTGGTTTGTTTGGTATATATATTTTCGACACGTTCAGCCTCTTTCCCTTTTGGTTCTTCCCCCTTCTCCAAAAAATATTTGACCATTGACAGGAGTTTGTCAATGGTCTGATCTCCGCCGCATATGCGGCGGAGAGATTTGAGCGGCGTTTGGCTATGCCTTAAGGGTTCCGCGCTGTTTGGCCCTGCGCTCTCTGGAGACCTGCCAGAATACGATGGCCGCGCCCACGGCCAGGCCGATCAGGTCGGTCACCGTGCCGGGGACGACCATGCACAATCCCGCGCCGATCGCCAGCAGGCGTTCAAGCACGTTGCACTTCACGCGGTAGTGCCCGACAATGCCCATGGAGATCAGCCACATGCCCAGCATGGAGGTGATGATGATCTGAATCAGCTCAAAGATATGCACGTCGATCATCAGCATTTGCGGGTTGAGCGCGAATACATACGGCACGATGAACGCGCCAATGGCGCACTTCGAGGCTTCAAAGCCGGTCTTGAGCGGGTCGGATTTGGCGATGGCCGCGCCCGCCATGGCCGCCAGCGCCACCGGCGGGGTGATGTCAGCGACGATGCCGAAGTAGAAGGTGAACATGTGCGCAGGCAAAAGCTGCAGGCCGGTAAAGCCGCCGGTCACGCCCGGGTTGAGCGCGCGCGCGACCACCGTGGCCAGCATCGTGGAGGTAATCAGGTAGTTGGCCGTGGTGGGCACGCCCATGCCGAGGATGATAGAGGTAATCATCGTGAAGAACAGCAGCAGGAAGGTGTTGCCGCCAGCCAGGTCGCTCAATCCCGCGCCCAGCTTGGCGCCCACGCCGGTCAGCGAAATCATGCCTGAAATGATGCCCGCCACGCCGCAGGCCAGCGCTACGCCGATGATGGACTTGGCGCCGTTTTCCAGGGCCGCCAGATAGTCGCGCGGGCGCATGCCCTCGCTGTTGCGCAGGGCTTGGCGCACGGCCTCGGCGGTGTTGTCCGGGGGCGTTTCCTGTCCGGGGTCGCGGGTGATCCATTTAAAACCATGCCCCCACAGCGCCAGCACCAGCAGCTCCGCAAACGTGCGCAGATAGCTGCCCACAATGGCCATGCCAATGCCCACCAGCGCCGCGCGCGAGGGCGTGAAGCCGCTGGAAAGGGTAATGATGATGGCCACCAATGGCAATACCAAATAGCCCTTTTCCATCATCAGGCGCTTGAAGCTGGGCAGCTCCTCGCGCGTGAGCCCGCGCAGCCCGTTTTTGCGCGCCACGAAGTCCACCGAAAACCAGATGCCCAGGAAGTACAAAAGCGCTGGGATGATGGCGGCCTTGGCGATGACCGAGTAATCCAGGCCCAGCGCCTCGGCCATCAAAAAGGCCGCCGCGCCCATCACTGGGGGCATGATCTGCCCGCCCGTAGAGGCCGCTGCCTCAGCCGCCGCCGCGAATTCCGGCGGATAGCCGAGTTTTTTCATCATTGGGATGGTGAACGAGCCGGAACCGACCGTGTTGGCCACGGAGGAGCCGGAAACCGTGCCCTCCAGCGCCGAGGTCAATACCGCCACCTTCGCCGGCCCGCCGCGGCGGCTGCCGGCCAGGGCGTTGCCAAAGTCGATGAAGAACTGGCCCACGCCCGTCTTTTCCAGGAACGCGCCAAAGAGCATGAACAGGAAAATGAACGTGCTCGACGCGCCGATGGGCGTTCCGAACACGCCTTCCAGGCCGAAGAACAGGTGCTTGATGATCACTTGCAGGCTGAAACCACGGTTGGCCAGGAAGCCCGGCATGGACTGGCCGAAGATGCCCACCAGCAAAAAGGCGATCGCCACGCAGACGATGGGCAGGCCGCTGACACGGCGGCAGGCCTCCATCAAAAGCAGGATGCCGGCCGCGCCAACCACGTATTGAAATTGCGTCAGCCGCGGCACGCTGACGATGGATTCATAGTTGAAGACCAAATACAGGTAGCAGAAAAGCGCCGCCACCGCCAGCGCCATATCAATGCCAAACGAAATCCACCAGCCGCGCTTTGTGGAAAAGCCCGTTTTGCGCACCGGGTAAAGCGTATAGGCCAGAAAGACGACGATGCCCAGGTGCAGGGGCCGCATGCTCGTGGCCGGTATGATGCGCCAGGTGCTGTAAAGCTGCAACAGCGAAAAGCAGATCAGGATGAGGGAAATGACGAAATTGATCTTGCGGGGGAGCTTGCGCACGGCCGATTCCTTGTCGTACTTGGCCATGATCTTGTTGATCTCTTCCGCGCTCACTTCCTCAATTTGATGGATCGTGTCCTTCACGGGAGACTTGTCCGCGGCCCCGGCTGCATCACGCGCCTGTGTACCGGCGCGTTTTTCGTCCATCGCCATGAAAAGCCCTCCTTTCATTCTCTTTGATCGGTCATACCTGTAAGACGCGCTCGGGCGGGCACGCCGTGTGCCCGCCCGCAGCACCGCCGGTTGATCCTGGCCGCTTATGCGCCGGCCTCCACTTCATAGCCGCATTCGGCGTAGTAGCGGGCCGCGCCGGGATGGAAGGGCACCGGTACGCCCTCCACGGCGGCCGCCACATTCAGCTCGGCGGCCTTGGCATGACCAATTTGGTCGGTGCATTCAAACAGCGTCTTGGTCAGTTGATAGACCAGTTCCTCATCCGCGTCTTTGGAAACAATCAGAAGCGCGGTGATGGCGGGCACGGTCACGTCCTCATCCTGTCCGGCATAGGTGCCGCCGGGGATGGTGGCCGGGGCGTAGAAGGCGTAATTGGTGGTGAGGGTATCCCACTGCGCGTCGGTAAGGGTAAGAATGCGCACCGGGCGGGCGTTGGCGGCCTCGATAATGGAGGCGTTGGGAATGCCGGAGGTGATAAAGCCCGCTTCGATTTGCAGATCCTGGAAAGCCGTGGCCGTCTCGGAGAAGCCGAGGTACTGGGGCGAGATGCTCTCCAGCGTCAGCCCGGCGGCCTCGAGCACCTGCTCGGCGTTGATAATCGTGCCGGAACCGGCCGCGCCCACGCCCACGTTCAGGCCAGCGAGCTGGCTTACGTCGGTGATGTCGCTGTCCGCGGCCACCATGAGCTGCACGGCCTCGGGATAGAGCGAGCCGATGGCGTAGAAGCCGTCGAACACCTCGTCGCTGCCGTCGTAGAGCTGGCCTTCATAGGCGTAATAGGCGGAATCGTTCTGTACGGTCGCCACATCAATCTGGCCGTCGTTGACGTAGACGATGTTGTCCTTGGAAGCGTCGGTGGGCTGCACGGTGACGTCCAGACCCTCGATGTTCTGCATCCACATCGCGGCGATCTCCGCGCCCAGCGCGTAGTAGGTGCCCGTCGTGCCGCCGGTGCCCAGGGTGATGTAAGTCGTGCCGCTGGCCAGCGCGCCCGAGGCGCCCACGATGAGCGTCAAGGCCAGAAGAAGGGCAAACAATTTTTTCATGAAAAATTCCCCCGTTCTTGATGTTATGTTTATATTATATCTGGAAGGGGAGAAAAAAGCAATAGAAACTGAATTTTTTACATGTTAAAAATTCAGTTTAAGCGTGAATCCACAGCGATATTTCGACAAAATGCAGGAATTCAAAAATTAGGCTGATATATGGCGAAAACGCCGTATTTGTGCCCCGGAAGCGCGGCCTGAGCGCTTGCTTTTTTCCGGAAAATCCGCTATTATGAATGATGAAGAAATCTACCCATTTTCTACATGGAGGGACGAGCGTGTCCGCATTTGACCAATCCAAAATCAGAAACTTCTGCATCATCGCCCACATCGACCACGGCAAGTCCACCCTTGCCGACCGTCTGCTGGAAAAGACGGGCGTGATGCAATTGCGCGATATGACCGACCAGGTGCTCGATTCCATGGAACTCGAGCGCGAGCGCGGCATCACCATCAAATCCAAGGCCGTGCGCCTGCCCTACACGGCCAAAGACGGCCGGCAGTATGAATTGAACCTCATCGACACCCCCGGTCATGTGGACTTTACCTACGAGGTCAGCCGCGCCCTGGCCGCCTGCGAAGGGGCCGTCCTGGTGGTGGATGCCAGCCAGGGCATCGAGGCGCAGACGCTGGCCAACGTCTATATGGCGCTGGACCACGACTTGGAGATCATCCCCGTCATCAACAAGATCGACCTGCCCAGCGCCCAGCCGGAAGTGGTCAAGCACGAAATCGAAGACGAAATCGGGCTGGATACCGAGGGCTGCCCCCTGGTTTCGGCCAAGCAGGGCGTCGGCATTGAGGATGTGCTCGAGGCCATCGTGCGCCTCGTGCCCCCGCCCACGGGCGATGTGGACGCGCCCTTGCAGGCGTTGATTTTCGATTCTTATTACGATAACTACCGCGGCGCGATATCCTCGGTGCGCGTCAAGGCCGGCAGCGTCAAGGTCGGCGACCGCATCCGCATGATGGCCGGTGGGCGCGAGTTTGAAGTCACCGAGGTGGGCGCGTTCTTGCCAGCGGGCTATTTGCCCACGCAGTCGCTTTCCGCAGGGGAGGTGGGCTATATCGCCGCCTCCATCAAGGATATTGCCGATATCCGCGTTGGCGATACCATCACAAACGCCGAAAAACCGGCCGCAGAACCGCTGCCGGGCTATAAGCCGGTGTTGCCGATGGTGTACTGCGGCATTTACCCGGCCGACGGCGCGGACTACGAGACGTTGCGCGACGCGCTTTCCAAGCTGCGCCTGAACGACGCCGCCCTCTCCTTTGAGCCGGAAACCTCCGTGGCCCTCGGCTACGGTTTCCGTTGCGGCTTCCTCGGCCTTCTGCACATGGAGATCATCCAGGAACGGCTGGAGCGCGAATTTGACCTGGATTTGGTCACCACCGCCCCCAGCGTGGTCTACAAGGTGGTCAAAACCAACGATGAGGTGGAGATGATCGACAACCCCACCAACCTGCCCCCCGTGCAGGAGATTGCCTGGATGGAGGAGCCGTTTGTGGACGCGCAGGTGATTACCCCGCAGGACTACGTGGGCGCGATCATGGAGCTTTGCCAGGATAAGCGCGGCACCTTCCGCGATATGAAGTACATCGAGGGCGGGCGCGTGCTGCTCAACTACGATTTGCCCCTCAACGAGGTCATCTACGACTTTTTCGACCAGCTCAAAAGCCGCACGCGCGGCTACGCCTCGTTCGATTATGAACTCAAGGGCTACCAGAGAAGCGACCTTGTAAAGCTGGATATGCTCCTGAACGGCGAGCAGTGCGACGCGCTTTCCATCATCGTCCACCGCGACCGGGCCTACGCGCGCGGCCGCTCCATCGCCGAAAAGCTGAAGGAAGCCATTCCCCGCCAGCTCTTTGAAATCCCCATCCAGGCGGCCATCGGCGGCAAGGTCATCGCCCGGGAGACGGTAAAGGCGTTGCGCAAGGACGTGCTGGCCAAGTGCTACGGCGGCGACATCAGCCGCAAGAAAAAGCTGCTGGAAAAGCAAAAGGAAGGCAAAAAACGCATGCGCCAGGTAGGCAGCGTCGCCGTGCCCAGCGAGGCGTTCATGGCCGTTTTGAAGATGGACTAGGCCCGTTTTGCAAGCGCATCCGAAGGGAGGAGACGCGGTGGAGCCGAAATTTGTCGCCCGGGCCAAGCCCACCATGGAGGGCATGCGCGCGCTGGTGCGCGCCGCTTATGGCCGCCGCCTGCGTTCGCGCGTGATTGCCAGCGCGCTGGTGGCGGCGCTGGCGGTGGGGTTCCTGTTTTGGTCAGGGGTGAAGCCGTTTTCGTTGGTGATCCTCGCCTTGGCATGCGCGTTTTTGTGGTTTTTTGCCCGCGCGCAGGGGCGCATGGCGCAAAAGCTGCTTGCCGCCAGCCCCAATCAGGCGCTGGAAACCGAGTTCCGCTTTATGGACGACGCCCTCTACACCCAAAACAGCGAGGAAGCGGGGAAAACGGAGTATTCCGCCATCGCCCGCGTGTGGGAAACGAAGGATCACTTTGCCTTTTACATGACAAACGGTTCTGCCTTCGCCATTCCCAAGAGCGGCTTTGCGCGCGGCGACGTTTCCCGCTTCGGCGGCTTTATGCAAAAAGTGACCGGAAAAGAGACGGTGAGGGCGTAAAAAATGGAAGAGAAGTTCAAGGCGCGGCAGGTGTGGGACGTGCCGTCGGCGCGGGCGTTGGTGCGCGCCGCGCAAATGGAAAAGGGACAGCTCAAGGAACTTGGCCTGCGGTTTGTTTTGTTGAGCGCTCTGGCGCTGGCCACGGCCTATGGAATGGGCAGGCTCCGCGTCGGCCTGTTATGCGTCGCGCTCATGGCGGCGGCAACGGTGTACAGGCTGCTGACGCTTGAACCGCTCGCGGCGAAGCGCCTGTGGGCGCAGTGGCAAACGCGCTGTCTGGAGATGGAGCTGTCCTTCGGCGCGGAGGCGCTGGAAGCGCGCGACGAATACTGGCGCTGCCGCTATGGTTACGACAGCTTCTCCCGCTTCGCGCTGTGCCGGGGCCGGTATCTGCTGTTCTATCGCAAAAACCGGGCGCTGATTTTTGCGCCGGAGAGCGTTTCGGGCGGCGATGCGCGTGCTCTGGAAGCGTTTGTGCGGGAAAAGACGGGGCTGGACGTGGAAACCGTCCGCTGCGGTGGAAATATGGATACGAAATTTGCCTTCCGGGTGCGCTATGACAAGGCGGCGTTCCGCGCCATGTACCGGACCTCGCAGCCCCATGCGCGCTATTTCAAAAAAGCGCGGGCCTACTATCTGGTTGTGGCGCTTCTTTGCGCGGCTGCGTTGATCTGGATGTGCTATGCGCAGGTGCGGCGGGGCTTGCAGACGTCGGGAGACAGGACGTATATCGTGTTTGTGATTTTTCTGGTGTATGCCATCAGGGGCTGGCGGAATACGGGTAGCCCCGCCGCCGTGAACGCGCTGGCGGAAAAATCGCTGAAGGCATACGGCGCGGAAGAGGAATACGACGCCGTGTTTACCGACGAGGAGATGCGCTCCCTGCGGAAAACGTCCGAGGAAGCCATGCGCTATGAGGCGCTGACGCGCTTTGTGGATTGCGAGGGACACTATCTGCTGTACGTGGCCCCGGCAAAGATGCACGTTTTGCCCAAGGACGGCCTTGTCGAAGGCGAGCTTCCCGACTTTGAACGCTTTTTGCAGCAAAAGACCGGCCTGGCGCTGGAAAGGTACGACCCGTGAACGTCCTCAAGCCCCTCTCCGTGTACATCCACATCCCCTTCTGCAAATCCAAATGTGCCTACTGCGATTTTGCCTCCTGGCCGGGGCGCGAGGACGCCTGGGAGGCGTATTTTGCCGCCCTCCGCGCGGAGATCCGCGCCGCGGCGGATGGCGAACACCGCGTCGAAACGGTGTTTTTCGGCGGCGGCACGCCCTCGCTGGTGCCGGAGAAGTATATTGGCGCGGCACTGGCGGTGGTGGCGGAGGCTTTCCCCCTTGCGCCGGGCGCGGAGATTTCCCTGGAAGCCAATCCCGGCACGCTCTCCATGGAAAAGCTGCGCGCCTATCGGGAAATGGGTATAAACCGTCTCTCCATTGGCGTACAGAGCTTTGATGAGCGCCTGCTTCGGGAAATTGGCCGCATCCACACGCCCGAGGCGGCGCGCGAGGCCGTGCGCATGGCGTGCGCGGCGGGATTTACAAATGTAAGCATCGACCTCATGTACGGTTTGCCCGGACAGGACATGGCCGCCTGGCAAAGCACGCTTGCAACCGCCCTTTCCCTGCCGCTTGAGCACATCTCCGCCTATGCCCTGATTGTGGAAGAAGGCACGCCCATGGCCGCGCGCGCTTCCGAGCTGCCCGGCGAGGAGGAAGTGCTCGGTATGCAACGGCTGGCCACGCGGGCGCTGGCAGCGACAGGTTTTGCGCGCTACGAAATTTCCAACTATGCCCACGCGGGCTTTGCCTGCCGCCACAACATCGTCTACTGGCGGCGCGGCGAATACCGGGGCTTCGGCTGTGCGGCGCATTCCTTCTTTGGCGGCGAACGGTTTGCCAACCCAGCGGCGCTGGATGACTATCTGGCCGGCAGCCGCGGCGAAGAGCGCGAGCGCGTCGGCGGGGAGGCGGCGCGGGAGGAAACGCTTCTATTATCCACCCGTATGTGCGAAGGGCTTTCCCTGCGCGCCTGGCGCGAGGCGTTTGGGGAGGACTTCCTTTCCGGCCGGGAAGCGCGCCTGGAACGCCTGCGCCGCGCCGGGCTGATTGAGATTGTGGACGGCTTTGTGCGCCTGACCGAGCTGGGGTTGGAGGTACAGAACGCCGTGGTGCTGGAACTGCTGTGAGTTTTCTGCAAAATGTTAAAAACTTGTGCGCGTCTTGACAGGGCGCGCCTTTTCCATTACAATAGAATTGATGAGGTTAGAAGTTTCTAACCGAACGGCGCGCCCGCGTCGCGGGGAACGGGCGCGTATATTTCGTCCAATAAGTTAGTATAAACTAACTAAAAGAAAGGAGGGAATCCCATGCTGGAGCAGGCGCTGATTACACACTGCGCGCCGACGCTGGCGCGCCTCAAGCCCGGCGGCATGTTCGCCCTTGCCGGTGTGGATGGCGCGGCCATGGAGCGCGAGATGCGTTCCTTGAACCGCCTGCTTTTGCCCAAAGGCGTGGTGCTGACGGTGCTGCGTCGCTGCGGGCAGAGCACGCTGTTTTACCTCTATCGACCCTGCGAGCTGCGCGCGATTCTGGAATCGGAAGCGGCGCGCGCCTTTCTGCGGCGCTGCGGCTATGCGGACTTTGCGCCGGAAGCGGCGCTGCGCGTCCTGCGCGCCCGGCTGCGCGAAGGGGAGGGTTTCCCCCACGAAATTGGCGTATTCCTGGGCTATCCGCTGGCGGATGTGATTGGCTTTATCCGCAATGGCGGGCGCAACTGCCTGCTGTGCGGCCATTGGAAGGTCTATTCCGACACGGTCGGGGCCGCGCGCAAATTTGCGCGCTATCGCAAATGCAAAGAGGTGTACGCGCGCCTCTTTCAGTCCGGCTGCCCCCTGTCGCGCCTGACGGTGGGCGCCAAACCGGCATAATGAAGGGAGAAAAAACGATGAACAAAGTAGCGGTAGTATATTGGAGCGGCACGGGCAACACACAGGCCATGGCCGAGGCGGTGGCGCAGGCCGCAGGCGCGGAGCTGTTTGCGGCGGACGCTTTCAACGGCGATCTGGTGGAAAACTACGACGCCATCGGCTTCGGCTGCCCCTCGATGGGTTCCGAGCAGCTCGAGGAGGGCGAATTCGAGCCGATGTTTGAAGGTTGCAAGAGCCATCTTTCCGGCAAAAAAATCGCTCTGTTCGGCTCCTATGGCTGGGGCGACGGCGAGTGGATGCGCAACTGGGAGGCCGACTGCGCCGCCCTGGGCGCGACGCTGGTAGCCGATTGCGTCATCTGTCAGGAGACCCCGGACGACGAAGCCCTGACTGCCTGCGAGGCGCTAGGCAAGGCGCTGGCCGAGGGCTGAGAGGCAAAAACAAGGCGCGCCCCTGCGGATGCGCGCCATCGGCGGCCGCTTTCGGGCGGCCGCCATTTTGTTGGAAAGACGTGCGTCGTGGCTGCTGTCAAGTATGCCTGCGCGAAGGAAAAATGCGCGAAACAGGCGCATATTATATGAAAGTATTTCGTGGGCCTATTCTTCCGCGGATCCTTCCAGGCGCACACAGCGCGTGGCTACGCGGCGCACAAAGGCCGCGTCGTGCTCTACAAACACCAGCGTTGGCTGGCAGCGCAAGATCAGTTCCTCAATCTGCACCCGCGAGAGCGCGTCGATGTAGTTCAGCGGTTCATCCCAGATATATAGATGGGCGCTTTCGCACAGGCTCAAGGCCAGCAATACCTTTTTCTTCTGCCCGTCGCTCAGCCCGTCAGCGTCCGCCTCAAGCCGTTCGCGGGAGAAGCCTAGTTTGCGCAGAATGGTGAAAAACTGCGTCACATCCACGCCATGTTCCCCGGCCAGGTCGCGCAGCCGGCCGCGCAAAAACGAGGCGTCCTGCGGCACATAGGATATGCGCAGACCGCCACCGCGCCAAGCACGCCCCGCCTCGGGGACAATCTCGCCCAACAGTGCGCGCAGCGCCGTGGTTTTGCCGCAGCCGTTTCCACCCAACAGGGCAATGCGCTCTCCGCGCCGGACTTCCAGGCTTGCGCCGTCCAATACCGCCCGCGTCCCGAGGCGGACTGTGGCGTTTTCCAAACCGCACAGGCGCTCGGCGTGGTACTCCAGCGGGCGCAAGCGCACCTCACCGGCCTCCTCTACATGGCGCAACAGGGTACTTTTCTGCTCCACTGCCTGTTCGCGGCGGCGCTCGATGCCCTTGGCGCGTTTGACCAGCTTTGCGGCCTTGTGGCCCTGATAGCCGCGCTCCGGGCGGCCGTCGCTGTCGCTGGTGCGGTGTTTGGCCTTTTCTGCCTGCCCCGCCCATTCCCCGGCGCGGCGCGCAGCCTCGTCCAGACGGCGGATTTCCCCGCGCAACCGCGCATCCTCGGCGCGCTCCAGAGCTTGGCGCCGCTCGTATTCGCGCAGGTAATCCGAAAAGCCGCCGCGCAGGAGAACGGCCCCGCCCGCCTCCAGCGCCAGCACGTGGTCGCAGCATGCGTCGAGCAGGTCGCGGTCGTGCGATGCCAGTATAAAGCCATGCTTGCGGGCGAGATAACGTCCCAGCACCCGACGGCCAGCAGCGTCCAGATGGTTGGTTGGCTCGTCGATCAGGGGTACGCAACCCTCGGAAAGAAACAGCACCGCCAATAGTGCCTTGGCGCGTTCGCCGCCGCTGAGTGTGTCAAACGGCTGCGCCAGCGCGCTTTCGCGCAAGCCAATCAGCCCCGCTTCGCGCTCAATGCGCCAATCCTCCGCGTCGCATACGGCGGCCATTGCTGCGCCCGTGGGCAGGGAAGCGTCCGCCACCGCGAAGGGGAACCGCTTAAACTGCGACCGCGCATGTATGCAGCCGCCTGCGTCCAGTTCGCCGCAAAGCAGCTTCAAAAGCGTGGTCTTGCCGCGCCCGTTTCGACCGGTCAGCGCCAGGTTCCAGCCATCGTCCAATTCCAGGGAAAGCCCCTCGAACACGCTATGCGGTGCGCCATCGTAGGCGAAGCACAAATCCTGTATGTGAATCATAGACATAAAAAAGCCCCCTTTCACGCAAAACGCCGCGGACAGCGACGCACGCGCAGGGAAGCCCTTCGCGTGGATGAAAAAACGCCGCAGCCCGCAAGATACGCACGCAAACACAGCGCCCAAAGCGCCGCCGTTGCCTGCCAAGCCTGCGAGTTACTTGCGCATCTTTTCATCCCTTTCTTGATGTTCTGGATATTATATATCATGTTTTGGTCCGCCTGTCAAGGCAATATTCGTCGGAAAAAGGGGGCCTGCGGAAAGAAAAAACCGGCGAAAAATGTCATGGAAACACGAATCTTAACAAAGTGAGAAAGAGGGATAAGAGGGGGCGAAACAGGTCAAAAAGCGCAATATATAGTGGCTGATGTGGGCATATACTGGCATATATTGGGGTAACAGAGGGGGAAATATACTTGAAAAAAGTACTTGACAAAGGGGGTGGGAATTGATATAATAGCATACGCCGCTTGAAACGAGGGCGCCGCGCCGAGAGGCGAGGGGCGAGCGGGAGGGCGGCAAGCGAACCTTGAAAACGATACAGAGAAGG
>DVFZ01000105.1 GCA_018712945.1 Candidatus Pullichristensenella stercorigallinarum
TTGAGCGTCCTCCTCCCGGCGCTGGCCGTGGCCGAAGAAGCCGAGCCGACCCCCGCGCCCGTCCCCGCCGAGGCGATCATGGCCTACACGCAGGTGTACGAACCGGAGACCTCCTTCGCGCTCTCCTCCACCGTGGCCTGGAACGCCGACGCGAGCGTGCTGGACGTGGCCAACGCGGATGTTCGCCCCGCCACCGCCCTTGTTTATGTGGACGCCGACCTGCGCGTGCTCGACGCCTCCGGCAACGTTATCGCCGAATCCCTCGACGAGTACGTTGCCGCCACCGCCGGCGCCATCATCCCCGCGCTGTACATCTCCGACGCGGAGACCGCCGCGGCGCTGAAGTTCTACCTCATCGAGTCCGGCCTGGGCGACGTGTTCGTGGCCGCCTCCTATGAAAACGCGGCGCTGGTCAAGGATGTGGCCGACCTCAACCCCGTGCGCGGCCTCATCGACTTCCGCGGCCTCACCGAGGCGGACGAGGACACGCTTGATGAGATCATCGCCACCACCAACGGCAGCCACGCCAAGGTCTGCCTGATCCCCGAGCAGATCGCCACCGAGGAAAACGTGCAGTACCTGCAGGGCCGCTGCTCCACCGTGTGGGTGGCCACCTCCTCCACCGAGGCGGCGCTGCTCACGCAGTACACCAACGGCGCAAACGGCGTGCTGGTGGACGACTACCAGGCCGCCATCGACGAACTGGGCTTCTTTGCCGACGGCGCGCCCTCGCTGCTGCGCCCCTCGCTGATCGTCGGCCATCGCGGCATGCCCAGCGAGTACGTGGAGAACACCACCCTCTCCGCCATCGGCGCCTACACCGCCGGCGCGGACTCCATCGAGAACGACATCCACCTCACCGCTGACCGCGAGATCATCATCAACCACGATGAATCCCTCGCCCGCCTCTTTGGCCGCGAGGACATCGAAAACCTCAACATCCTCTCCCTGAACGAGATCCTCGCCATGCCCTTCGTCAACGAGGGTGAAAAGGGCGTGCAGGCCGCCAACAACCAGAGCGCGGACGAATCCCGCTACGGCTACATCCGCTATTTGTCCTCCCAGCGCATGCCCACCCTGCGCGAGTTCTTCGAGCTGTTCGCCGACAGCGAAGTGGTGCATGATACCGAAATCAAGACCAACGACCCGGCCATCGTCATCGCCCTGCGCAACCTGGTCAACGAGTACGACAACTTCGGCGAATTGTTCACCATCTCCTTCAACGTCAACATCCTCGAGGAAATGTACGCCTCCTGGCCGGAGATGTCCGTGGGCGCGCTGGGCATGGAGGGCTACGCCGAGGAAGGCTCCAACCTGCCCATGTATCAGCCCTACGGCGAGATGATTGCAAACGGCGAAGCCACCGTGGAGGAATGCGTGGCCATGCTGTATGCCGAGCTTGACAAGTGGAACGCCACCTACAACCCCGCCACGAACTTCTCCTACGAGGTGGTGTCCGCCGGCCGTCATCGCGGGCTGACCGTGTGGCCGTGGACGTATAACGACCCCGAGGCGTTTGCCGAGGCCTATCTCAACGGCGTGTACGGCCTGACCACCAACTTCTCCTACTGGGCCAGCGATTTCATCGTGGACATCGACGCCGCCGACGTGACCGTCGCCGCCGGTGCGGAGCTGCCCGCCCCCGTGGTCACCACCCAGAACGGGCAGCAGGTGAGCGCGGACGGCCTGGAAATCATCGTGCTGGAAGGCGCGCTGGACAGCGAGGGCGAGGCCCTGGCCATCTACCGCCTGGAGCAGGAGCTGGTGATCGAAGGCACGTCCTACGGCAGCTACTACCTCTACTCCAACCCCTTCACCGTGACGGTGACGGCGGCGTAAAGCGAAAGTACCCGACGGGGGGGAAAAGGGCATTTGCCCTTCCCCCCGCTTCTTCCCGGTTGACAGGCCGGAAAATCTGTGCTATGCTGATGGAGAAGAAACGGGTGCGCACCTACCGGCAGTCAGGCGAAATGCCTGGCTGTTTTTTCTTCCATACGTTTGCGAAAGGGTGAATCTATATGGTTTTGCGGGAACTGGGCCTGCGGGACGAGGCGGAAATCTTCGCGGTCATTCGCACCGCCTTCGCCGTTGCGCCCTGGAACGACGACTGGCACAGCGCGGAGGAGTTTCACGCCTATTTCCTGGACATCCTCGGGAACCGGAATTCCCTGGGGTTGGGGCTGTGGGAAGGCGAGGCGCTGGTCGCCCTGGCATTGGGCAGGCTCAAGCACTGGTTTGACGGCGTGGAATACTGCATCGACGATTTCTGCGTGCGGCCGGACTGTCAGGGCCAGGGCGCCGGTTCCGCCCTGTTGGGCCAAATCCGGGAATATGCCTGCCGGGAGGGGTTTAAGCAGGTATCGCTTTTTACAAACCGCACCGCCCCGGCCTATGCGTTCTATCAGAAAAACGGCTTTGCCGAGGTGGAAAACCGCGTCTGCATGGCCCTGCCGTGCGCGCCGGAGCGGGCGTGAACGCCGGTTGGGACAAGCTGTCTCCCGGACACGCGCAGGCGTGCGTACGCCGGGCAAAATGCGGCCCCGCCTTTGCGGGCGGGGCCTTCGCTTGTCAAAAACATTGCGCGGGGTTGCGGCGGAAGCGGCGGCTTTCGGCCTTCAGGCGGCATTCCGCCCTTTTGAACCGCCAAGCCCCGCCAGGCTTATTGCTGCGCTGCCGCCGGGAAATCTTCGGCGTACAGGGCGTGCTGGAAATTATCGTCGGCCACGCCGGAATCGTCCATGCCCGCCGCCTGCCGCGCCGCGCGCACGGCGGCCTCGGTGCGGCGGCCAAAGATGCCGTCCGCCTCGTCGTCCAGATAGCCCAGGTCAATCAGGCGCGTTTGCAGCGCCGTCACATCGTCGCCACGGCTGCCGTTTTGCAGCTCGGCATAGACGATGCGCTCCTCCAGCAGGAAATAGCGGCTGACCCGCTCCCCACCCTGGCAGTATGTAAGCACCAGATGGGTCATTTCCTGCCCCTCGGCCTGGTCGAAGCGCTTATAGAGGGTGGCGCTTTCGCCGCCCGCCACTTCCGTGCCATAGCTGCCGGCGATTTCCGCGTCCATGAGCTGATAGCCGGTTTCCTGCGCGCCGTTCTCCCCTTCCAGCGTCAGCCAGAAGGCGTTTTGCGGCACGATGGCGGCGTCGCTTTCGTTGGCGATGGTGACCTGCGCCCCGGCCTGCGTGCCGTCGAATTTGTACAGGCGGCCGTAGTTTTCCTCAAAATAGGCGGGCGAAAGGTAATTGTCCAGCGTCAGGGTCAGTTCAAAGGCCGCAAAATCCGTTTCCGCGGCGTCCAGGCGCGGCGAACCGTCGGCAAGCACCTCGGCGCTGAACGCGCAGGCTTCGCCCAGGCGGTAGGGGTTCTCCCGCGTGCCCTTTTCCATCTCCCCGGCGGCGACGGACCCGGCCAACAGGCATAGCGTCAGCAGGGCCGCGGCGCGGCGCAGCATCTTTTTCACGGTCATCCTTCCCTTCCCGGTTTTTCCCCTTCATCATATCACAAACGCCCGCCGCGGGCAAGCGGCAGGAGAAATTACCAATGTATCCAGGGATGTAACTGAGCTGTAATTTTGCCAACAATTTACATAATCCCCCCTCTTTCACGGCCACATAAATTTGCGAATTGTTGAATTTGAACATTCTCTTTGGCGGAAATTTGCGCTATAATAAGGAAAAGAAAGTCAAGAAAGAGGTGACGGCGGCCATGAACCATACCGCGCGCAAGGTCAGCATGTATACGCTGATGGCGCTTTTGCTGGTTGCGACCGCCGTGATGGTGTTCCTTTCCGTGCTCTCCTACGACCGGACGACGCAGCGCGAAGCGCGCGCCGCGGCCCTGGGAAACATGTCCGCCCGCATCGAAAGCCGGGGCAAGCAACTGCGCCTGATTCTCGAGGACCGGCTGGACGCCCTGGAGGGGGTGGCCGGTACCCTGCAAGGGCGCCCCGGGGACGCGGAAGATTTGGCCACGCTCCTGCGCGCGCCGGCGCGGGCGATGGGGCTGCAATGGCTGTGCTTTGCCGGTGCGGACGGTCAGGCCGTGCGCGACGACGGCGAAGTGTTGGACCTTTCCGGCCTGTCCTGTTTCCAAAGGGCGCTGGCGGGCGAATCGCTGCTGTGCGACGGGGAGGGCGATTATGCGGGCTACCTGTTGCTGGCCGTGCCCGTGGGCGATGGCGAAGGCGCGCTGCTGGGCATGCAGAACATGGCCGGCCTTGGCAGGGATCTGTTCCCCGGCGGCATCAACGTCTGCCTGCTGCGGGCGGACGGGCGAATCCTCACCGCCGCGCCGGAGAGCCCCCTGGCCAACCGCGTCGGCGAAAATCTGTATGACATGCTGCAGGTGGACGGCGCGGCGGCGGAGGCCGTCAGCGCGGGCGAAACCACAATCCAACGCGGCTCCTCCGCCATGGGCGATTTCTATGCCGTCTGCGTGCCGCTGGGCACGGAAAGCAACTGGCTGCTGTGCGGCCTGATCCCCGTCTCCGCGCTGGAAACGCAGTTTTCCTTTGTAAACGAAGCCGCGTTCGTGCTGGAGGCGCGTTTGGGGCTGTGCGCGCTGGTGCTGATTGCGCTGGTGGCGTGGTTTTCCTGGGCCAGCAACCGCCGCCTGCGCGCTGAAAAATTGCGCCTGGAATGGAGCGAGGAGCGCTACCGCATACTCGCCGAGGATTCCAACGAAGTCATTTGGGAATACGACGTATTGAACGACCAGCTGCGCCTGGGCGAAAACTTTGCCTATATTTACGGGCATGAGGGCGCCCATACCATAGAGGAGCTGCTTGACAACGCCCATCCACAGGAGCGCGAGCATCTTGCGCAGGTTTTCAATGCGCTTCGCACCGGCGCCGGCTCCGAAACGCACGCCACGGTGGATTTCCGCGTGCGCATGGGCGCGGCGGACAGCGCCCGCTATACCTGGTGCCGCGCCCACATGAGCGTGTTGTTTGACGGCCGCCGCCGGAGGCGCTGGCTGATCGGCAAGCTGACGGATATCTCCCAGGAACGGCTCAACGCCGAGCGCCTGGAAAAACGGGCGCGCACCGACGCGCTGACCGGCCTTTTGAACCGCGCCGGGCTGGAGGACGCCATCCGCATGCGGTTGGAGGGCGGGCCGCGCCGCAAGTGCGCCGTGGTGCTGCTGGACATTGACGACTTCAAGGAAATCAACGACTTTTACGGCCACGATGTGGGCGACGACGTTCTGCGCACGCTGGCGGACTTTTTGCGCGGCCATTTCCGGGGCA
Organism: Candidatus Pullichristensenella stercorigallinarum; assembly: GCA_018712945.1. Classification (GTDB taxonomy): domain Bacteria; phylum Bacillota; class Clostridia; order Christensenellales; family Aristaeellaceae; genus Pullichristensenella; species Pullichristensenella stercorigallinarum. Next base: position 5,249 of record DVFZ01000105.1, read on the forward strand.
CGGATATTGTCGGCCGCCTCGGCGGCGACGAATTCATGGCCCTGATGGAGGGCGTGGACAGCGCCGAACGCCTCATGCACGCGCTGACGCGGCTCAAGCAGGGGCTAGCCCGGCTGCACGCCGGCGAGGTGCGCGTGGGTTGCAGCGCCGGGGCCGCGCTCTTCCCGGAAAACGGCAACAGCTTCGACGCCCTCTACAAAAGCGCCGACGTGGCGCTCTACAACGCCAAGCGCGCCGGGAAGGGCCGCTTCAGCCTTTTTGCGGAGGAAGCTGACTTCAGCCCCACGCCGCAGGCATTGGAACACATGGAATACGCCGCCTATGTGGTGGACCCGCGCACGCGGGAGCTGCTGTTTGCCAACGCGAAGATGTGCGCCCGCTTCCCCAACCTGCGGCCGGGCGAAAAGTGTTACCGCGCCCTGATGGACGGCGCGGAGGCCCCCTGCGAAGGCTGCGACGCCAAGGCGCTGCTTGCGCAGGCGCGGGAGGGCGCGGCGGACGGCGGCGCGCTGTGTGGCGAATGGCTGCGCGCCTCGCTCACGCCGGTGCGCTGGCCGGATGGCCGGGAGGCGTTGCTTTTCACCTGCAAGCGCGGCTGACGGCCGTCCAGGGTGTCGCCAAAGCCCGCACCGGCGAGGCGGCGCGAAATCCCGCCAGGCGGGAGGAACCCATATGGGCGCGGGTGGCCTGCGCGTTTGGCGCGAAGGCGGGGGTTTTCAAGGCAGTTTTCGCGTTTGTGAACTTTACCGGCGCTCCGGGGCGCTTTTCCCCGGCTCGCGGCGGCGATGGAAGCGGTGCGCGCGCCGCTTTCATCGCCGTCAGGAGGTTGACAAAGCCGGCAGACTGCCAGAGGGATGCAAAAGCCTGCAAGACAAGGAAGCAAACTTGCAGGCAAGGGAGCTTACATGGACGTAAGCGGCCGCGGGCTGCATGTGCAGCTGACGCAGGAAGTAAAAATTGCCTCTGATTTTTCTTTAATCAGGGCAATTTTTGCGTTTGCGGACTTTGGCAGCGCTCTGGCGGCGATGGAGGCGGTATGCGCACCGCTTCCATCGCCGTTTTCGCCGTGGGGCGGGAAATTTCGCCCGTTTCCGGAGCGCCGCCCTCTCTCCGCATTTTTTCGCCGTTCGACGCCTTTTGCCTGAATTTTACCCGCAAATCGCGCGATTTGTGTTGACGGATGCCGAAAATGGGTATACAATCTATCTGTAACTGGCGAAAATGTTCGCCTTTTTTCGCTCAAGAGGATATGTGGAGGGAAGAATCGATGAAAAACTGTTTGCTCTGGTGCTTTCCCTGATGCTCGTCTTCGCCTTTGCCGGCTCGGCGCTCGCCTTTGAGCCCGTCCCCGCGGACGAAATCAAGGTCGGCTTCGTCTACATTGGCGACCCCAGCGACAAGGGCTACACCCTGGCGCACCATGAGGGCACCCTGGAAATGCAGGAAGCCCTGGGCCTGCGCGACGACCAGATCCTCGTCAAGACCAACGTCACCGAGGACAGCGCCTGCGAAAACGCCATCCTCGAGCTGATCGAGCAGGGCTGCAACGTGATCTTTGGCAACAGCTTCGGCTTCGGCACTTACATGGCTGAGCTGGCGGAACAGTATCCCGACGTGATCTTCCTGCACTGCTCCGGCAACCTCTCCAACGACGTCAACTTTGCCAACTACTTCGGCCGCATCTGGGAAGCGCGCTACCTGGCCGGAATCGCCGCGGGCCTGCGCACCGAGAACAACCACCTCGGCTATGTGGCCGCCATGCAGATTCCCGAGTGCATCTACTCCATGAACGCCTACTTCCTGGGCGCGCGCAGCGTCAACCCGGATGTGACCATGGACGTGCTGTTCACCAACACCTGGTATGACCCCACCATCGAAGGCCAGGCCGCGCAGGCGCTGATTGACATGGGCTGCGACGTGATCGCCCAGCATCAGGACACCACCATGCCCGTGGCCGCCGCTGAGGAAGCCGGCGTTTGGGCCTGCGGCTACAACTGCGATATGACCGAGGACGGCCCGCACGCCCACCTCACCGCCCCCATCTGGCACTGGGGCATCTACGTCACCGAGCAGGTGCAGGCCGTGATCGACGGCACCTGGGAGCCGGTCAACCGCCTCGAAGGCATGAACGAAGGCTGGGTGGATATCTCCCCCCTGACCGAGAACTGCGCCGAGGGCACCGAGGAGGCCGTTGAGGCCGCCCGCGAAGCCATCATGAGCGGCGAGCTGCAGATCTTCTCTGGTGAGATCACCGACAACGAGGGCAACGTCGTCGTGGCCGAGGGCCAGACCCTGACCGACGAGGAAATCCTTCAGATCACCTGGTTCTGCGAGGGCATCACCATCAACTAAGGTCCCCTCTCAAAATACCACCGGGGCGTGGAAAACCGCGCCCCAACCAAAAACGGGGCGGCGTGCTGCAAAAGCGCGCCGCTTTGTTGTGCAACGAACCCCCGCTTCGAGCGGGGGTTCCGGAGAGCTTATAGCTATACCAGGAATCGTCAAACCCTTTTCCAACAAACGGGGGACGTGCTGCGAGAGGCATGACGTAAAGAGGGCAAAGAGCTGCTTTGAGCAGCATCCAGGGAAACTGGTGCATGAGCCGGCAATTCAGAGCGCGTGAGCGCTGCCGGGATCATGTCCTTATAGGGCTTCGTCAAACCACCGGCTTAGCCGGTGGTCATGATTGTGCGAAGCTCCTCATTGAGAGCGGGGCAGGATATTGACAAAGTCAACAGGCTGTCAGCGGGATGAAAAAGTTTGCAAGGCAGGAAAGCTTGCACAGACGTATGGGAAGGCCGCAAGTGCCGCCGGAAGCAAAAATTGCTTCCTTCTTTCGTTTTGAGAAAGCAATGGCGTTTGCAGGCTTTGTCAGCGCTCTGAGTTTCGCCTTTGGCGAAACCTCTTCCACCACCCCTCCAATTTTTCCAATCGTCAAAAGCGGCCGTCTTGAAAACCCGAACGGTTTCAACCTGCCGCCGGGTATGATTAAAGTGCGAAAGGGGGTTCCGCCCTCTCGAGAATTTGGGGACAGCCTGCCCGGCACGGCGTGCCGGGCCTTTTTTGCCCCGCGCCATGCTTTTTTCTTAAAGCGCCCGTGCTATAATGAAGCATACTTTGCAACGAAGGGCGGAAACAGCATGGATGCTTTGGACGGCTTCAGCCGCGAGCAGCTTCTGGAGCTGATTGACATTTACGCCAAAAACTGGCTGGCGTTGGACGGCGTGTGGTTCCAGTCCATCGAACAGGCCGAGGGCATGGACGCGGCCATGTTCCACGATGAGCGGGCCTGGGCGCGCTTCACCGCAATCGAGGCGCGGCGGATCAAGCAATTCCTGGGCCTGGACGAGCATCCCGGCCTGGGAGGGCTGGAAAAGGCGCTGGCCCTGCGCTTTTACGGGCGGCTCAACCAGGACGAATGCGCCTATGAAAACGGCCAACTGATTTACACCATGCGCAAATGCCGCGTGCAGGCGGCGCGGGAGCGCAAGGGCATGCCCTTCCACCCCTGCAAAAGCGTGGGCATAATCGAATACGCCGGATTTGCCCGCGCCATCGACGGCCGCATACAGTGCCGGTGCCTGAGCTGCTATCCGGACGTGACGGACGGGCGCTGCGCCTGCAAGTGGGCCTTCTGGCTGGAGGACGGCGCGCAGTAGAAACCATCTTTGACAAACAGACAGGGGATATCGCCCATGCGAAAGACATACGTCACCAAAATGCCGGACAAGGCGGGCGCGTTTTTGCTGGCCAGCCGCATCATCGCCGGTGGCGGCGGCAACATCGTGCGCGTGAACTACAACAAGGCGGTGGATTTGCACACGCTGTTTATCGAGGTATCCGCCACGGCGGAGCAACACGAGCGCATCGAGCGCGGCCTGGCCGCGTGCGGCTATCTGCCCGAGCGCGAGGAGAACCGGCGCATACTGATGATCGTGCTCACCCTGCCCGACCGCCCCGGCGCGGTCGCCCCGGTGCTGGAGGTGCTCAGCCGGCGGCGGGTGAACATATCCTACATCAGCTCGCAGGAAAATGGCACGCCCTTCCAGCACTTCAAGATGGGCCTGCTGATTGAAAACACCGGCGAAATCAAGCGCCTGATCGACGATATCTCCCAAATCTGCGAAATCAGCATTCTCAACTACGAAGTGACCGACCGTCTGCTGGACGGCACGGTGTTTTACATCACCTTCGCCAACGAGATGCGCGAAATCCTCTCCCTTTCGCAGGAGCAGACCAACGCCGTGCTCATCCACGCCAACCGCCTGATGCAGCTGCTCGACGAGCAGAACAAGTCCCCTTTGCAGACGTTCGACTACATCCGCCGCTTCGCCCAGTTTGTCACCAGCCACCGGGGCGAGGGCTTCTTTGCCAACATAGACAGCGTGCGCCTGGCCGACGGCCTGCTTTTGCACGCCATCGAACCGCCCTGCGGCAGCAATACCTACGCGCTGGAATACCATGGCGAGCTTTTGTTTGTGGACTGCGGCTTTGCCTGCTACAAGGGTGAAATGCTGCGGCTGCTGGAGGAGCGTTTCCCGCGCTTTTCCCTGCGCCGCAAGGAAATATGGCTCACCCACGCCGACGTGGACCACGCCGGGCTGCTCCCCCTGTTCGACGAAGCCTGGATGAGCCAAAGCTGTTACGAGAACTTTGCCCTTGAGGCGCGCGGCGAGGCCAATTTCCGCGAACAGAACCCCCTGCACGCGCCCTATTGCGCGTTGAGCAAGATCATTTCCGCCTACGCGCCGCCCGATTTGTCCCGCTGCCACGCGGTGGGCGAAAAGCGCGACGCCGCGCCGCTTTCCTATATCGGCTCGCGCGCCTTCGGCCCCTGGAAGTTCGATTTTTACGAGGGCAACGGCGGCCATGTGCGGGGCGAAACGGTGATCGTCTGCGAAAAGCTGCAGCTGGTGTTCAGCGGCGATATCTACGTAAACATCAAGGGCTATTCCGCGGAGCAGCGGGAATTCAACCGCCTGGCGCCCTTTTTGATGACCGGCGTGGACAGCAACCCGGCGGCGGCGCGGGAATGCCGCGCGCTGCTGACGCAGAAATACGCGGGCTATCTGTTCTGCCCCGGCCACGGCCCGGTATGCCGCTTGGAATAGGCCGCGCGGCCGTGTGCGGCGGCCGGGAGCATCCAAGCCGCGCAAAATGCGCGCCCCCGGTTGTTTGTCCCGGCGCGGGGTGGGAAAACAGCCGCGCCGCCAAAGCCTGCCGGGGCGGTATCCAGCGGGCGGCGCGAACGCGCGGCCCCCGGCACGGCCTGTGAAAACCATTGCGCCCCGTTAAACGGCGTGGCCGCGCATGCGGCGAGGGCATAACGCCTGTTGCGCTAAATGCCCGCTTCGCCCGTTTTGCCCCTCGGCACGCGCGGCGCGGGAAGCCGTTGCGCGTCGCAAACCCAACGTGGACGCGCATGCGGCGAGGGCGCAACGCAGATTGCGCAGAATGCCCGCTTTGGCCATTTTGCCCCCCGGCACGATGCGTCCTGTAAAAGCCGTTGCGCAAAATCCCCGCTTCGGCTGGCGCGGCGCGGGAAAGCGGGCCATGCTGAATTTGCCTGTGGCCACGCACGAACCCGCCGCGCGGCGAATAAACCGAAGAAGAACGGTCAACAATGGCGTCGGGGGTGATGGCATGACCTGTATATTCTGCCACGAGCGCTTCGGCGAGGGCGAGGCGTTTTTCTGCCTGTGCCCGGAATGCACATCGCGGCTGGCGGGCGTAGCGCCGGAGCGCGCGGAATACCCGTGGTTTATCGCCGCTGTGCGGCGGGCGCTGTTTGGGTACTGAACATAAGGAAACCTGGCCGGGCGCTTTGCGGGCGTCCGCCAATCCGCGCGGGCGCTCCAGAATCCGCGCTTTGCAGACCGGCCGTCAGGAGGCAAGCCGCGTGCAGCCCCCTGATTTTTTGCGCCCTCTGCATCGTCTGATGGCAGCGGAAGCGCAACGCCTTGCGGCAGGCCCCTCTGACGCCACGCTCCCTGACGCGCATATCTCCTGCCCGCTTTGCCTGCCGGTAAAAATATGTTATAATGGTGGTAAATTCGTGGCAAACCGGTTCGAAGGCTGCTTCGCGCCGGGCTTGCCATATGGGAGGGACGCTGTCCATGCGTAAATCTGCCCTTCGCATCCTCCTGCCGCTGCTGGTGGCGGCGCTTCTGGCGCCGCTTTTTCCCGCGCCCGCCATGGCGGGAACCCCCGAATTCGTCAATCTGTACGACGCCTGCGATTACCTGCGGGTGTGCATGGACCAGCGGATGACGGAAATGGAGCTGTTCCTGACCGCGGATTCCTGCCCGCGCTGGACAGACGAACAGCTCAAAGAGGCCCTGGAGGATACGCTTTCCTATTGCAGCCACCATTTGGTGCGGGTCACCCGCTACGCCGACCGGAGCGCGGATGTAAAGATCTCCGCGATCTACTGCGACGCCGTGCGCATGGCGGACGCCTATTTCAGCGGGGACGCCTCGGGCCTGTCCGCCGAGGAAGCCGAATGCCTGGCCATGGCCGTGGAGATCGCGGCGCAGCTGAAGGCGCAGTACGGCGGCGGCCTGGAACTGGAGCTGGCCATTTACGATACCATCTGCGCAAACATGGCCTATCAAACCGCTCCCGTGGGCTCCGACGCCTTTTCCCGCCTCACAACCGTGTGCAGCGCCATGAAGGACCATGTGGGCAACTGCCAGGCCTACTCCCGCATGTTTTACCTGTTGGGCACGCTGGCCGGGCTGAAGGTAGGCTTCCTGTCCGGCTGGTACGCGGATCAGGAAACGGGGCAGCATATCTGGAACACCATTGAGCTGGACGGCCAGCTCCTGATGGTGGACGTGACCGACGGCGACATAGACAGCGCCGCCGCCGATGGCCCTCAGGTATACTACCGCTGCTTCAACATCGGCTGGGACCGCGTGCCGGAAAGCGGCTGGAACTGGTGGCCTCCCGCCTGCACGGACCGCGTCAGCAACACGACCGTCCCCTCCCTGTCCTATTACAACAACCAGCCCGGCTTTGGCGGCTGTTTTTACAGCCTTTCCGACGCCGCCGACGCCTGTATCCAGCAGGCGTTTGCCGGGTATATGCAATACCAGTTTTGGCTGCCCAACCAGGTTGCCAGCGACACGGAAATGCACCAGGCCCTTCGGGACGCCGCGAACCGCTGGAACCACGCGGCCAGCTGGCGGGTGTGGTGGTGGAACGCGGAGAACGGCACCACCTTCCATGTGCAGTTTGATTCGTTTTAGGGCGCGTGCCCTGCCGCTTCCTTCCCAACCGCAAGCCCAAGGCGGGAAGCGGGATATCTGCGCGCGGTCATGGCCACCGGCCCGGTCTGCCTGCAAAGCCAACAAACCGCCAGAGGGATGAAAAAACCTGCGAAACAGGGAAGCAAACTTGCGGGCAAGGGCGCTTCCCTGGACGCAAGTGACCGCGGGCCGCTTGCGCAGCTGGCGCGGGAAGCGAAAATTGCCTCTGATTCTGCCTGATCGTGGCAATTTTTGCGTTGCGGGCTTGGGCAGCGCCCTGGGCCGCCGGCTCTGCCGCTGGTTTGGCGAAGCCCAATAAGGGCATGTCCCGGCAGCGCCCACGCCCCTGGCCGGGTGCCTGCGCCAGTTCCCCAAACGCTGCTCAAAACAGCCGCTTGCCGCTTTGCGCCGGTCTTGCCCATGCGCTTTTTTGCGGGGAAAGGGGTTGGCCTTTTTGCGCATGGCTGTGCGCGCTTCGCAACCCCCGCTCCGGGGGCAATATGCAATAAAACAGCCACGCCCCAAAGCAAAGCCCTGAGACGTGGCGTTTGCGGGGAACCTGCCGCTCCCCATGTTATCATGCGCGGCGCGCTGGGCGCGCCCATTGCCCCGAAGCGCCGGATGCGGCGCTTTTCCCGTGGGAATGCCGCCTTCAAGGGCGCAACGCGGCGTGGACTGCGGCGCCGGAAGCCGCCGCTTTCGCGGTGGGCATGGCGCAAAGGCCGTCCACACCCTGGAGTACGTCCGCATACCGAACCGCCCGGACGCGGCGGGATTTTTTGCGCCGTCAGGGCGCTTGCCCCGGGAATAGCGGCGATGTTTTCAAAGGAAGCGCGCGGCGGTGATTGAGGCCAAAATCAACCGCCCGGACAGCGGCCTTTGCCCGCGGCAACGCTTCCGCATGGCGCAAAAGAACCGCTAAAGACGAGCGTTGGGCGGTTGTGAAAACACGCCCTAGCCTTCCAACAATGCCCGCAGCCCTTCGGCCGCTTCGCCGGCGTCCTCGCCCTGGGCGATGACGGCCAGCGGCAGACCGCGCCGCAGCTCCATCGAAAGCACGCTGATCAGCGATTCTATGCGGATCGTCCGTCCTTCGCTCTCGATGGACACATGCGCGCGGTATCTCGAAGCGCACTCGGCAATGCGGGCCGCGATCGTCGGCGTTAAGCCGTCGGCCATGCCGTAGCGCGTTTCGAGCCGAACCGTGTCCATTGGCAAAACCTCCGTTTCCATGTCAGATGTTTGTTTCTTCCCCTTCGCGGAGGCTGGCGGCAATTTCCCGCAAGCGGCGCAGGCGCGAATTCACGCCCGATTTGCCGATTGGCGGGTCGCAAAACTCCCCCAGCGCGGCCAGGGAATCATCCGCGTGCTCCGCACGCACGCGCGCCATTTCCCGCAGGGACGCGGGAAGGCGGTCCAGCCCGATTTCGCGCTCAATCAGCGCGATGTCTTCCAGCTGCGCCTGGGCGTTTTCCACCTGCCTTGCCAAGTTGCGTTCGTCACAGTTGATTTGGCGGTTGATGCGGTTGCGCACTTCCTTTTTCACCCGCACGTTTTCCAGCGCCATCATCGCGTTTTTTGCGCCTATGAGCGTCAGCGCGTCGGCAATCTGCTCTCCACCTTTTAAGTATACCACAAACTTTGCTTTTCTGCACGTCTTTTTTGCGGAAATTTCAAAATAATTCAGCAACATAATAACAAAATCGGCAAGTTCCTCGCTCGGCGCGGCAAATTCCATGTGATAACTGCGCTCCGGATTGCTCACCGCCCCGGCGAGCAGGAACGCGCCGCGCAAAAAGGCCTTGCGGCAGCAGGCGTAGGGAATCGCCTCCTCTTTGGGCACGGGGCGCACGCCAAAGAGCGCCTGCGCGTCCAAAAGGCCGCAGGCGTCGAGGATGGCGGCGCTGTCCTCCTCGGGGGGCAAGAGCTGGTAGCGCGTCTGGCCGCGCAGCTGGTCGGTGCGCAGGGTGCTGATTTGGGCCGTGACGCCGAAAAAGTTTTTCAGGATGGTGAAGAAATGCCGCGCGACAAAGGCGTCGGGCGACACCAGGCGCAACCGGTAGCGCTCGCGGCCGCGATAGGCAATGCCGCCGCCAAAAAGCAGCGCGGCGGCAAGCTCGGCGCGGGCGCAACAGGGCTGATCCACCCTTTCCCGCGTCAGCTCACCCCGCGCGTCGGACGCAAAGGACATTTTCTCACCTCCAGCCACCGCATGCGCCCCGCGCAATCAAAAGGGCCGCGCCCAAGCGGCACGGCGCAAAGCCGCCCCTCCCGGGCCGAACCCCCGCGCGGGCGCAGGCGGCAAACGTTCAAAAAGACTGCGCGCAATGCGAATGCTTCGCGCGCTGGGGCGGCGGGAAACGCAAAAGCGCCGGGCCAAACCGCTCCGGCGCAAACAATGGCCGCCGCTTTGCCAGCGGTTTGACGAAGCCCCGCAAGAGCGCCATGCCAGTTCCCCGGCGGCCGCCCTTTGCGCCGGCGTTGCCCACGCGCTTCCCTGCCAGCAGAAAGCGGTTCGGACACTTTACGCGCAGCGGCAAGCCCCACGGAACCGCTTCAGGCGGGGCATTGTGCAAAGGGGCCGCCGCGCCTCACTGGCCCGCTTCGTCCGTGCCGACGATGCGCACTTCCGTTTCCAACCACACGCCGGCGTGCGCCTGCACGCGGCGCTGCACTTCCGCAATCAGCTTGAGCACATCTGTGGCGGTGGCGCCGCCAAGGTTGATGATGAACCCGGCGTGCTTCTCGCTCACCTGCGCGCCGCCGACGGTCAACCCTTTCAGCCCCGCCGCCTCAATCAGCGCCCCGGCAAACTGGCCCACCGGCCGCTTGAACACCGAACCGGCGCTGGGGAAGGAAAGCGGCTGCTTTTCGCGGCGCAGGGCGTTAAAGCGCCGGGCGCGCTCCGCGATGGCCTCCGGGTCGTCGCGCGTAAGGCGGAAGCGCGCCGAAAGCACGGGCAGGCCACGCTTGAGCGGCACGGTGGAGCGGTAGCCCATTTCCATCTCCGCGCGGGTGAGGGTGGCCGCTTCGCCATCCAGAAGCACCTGCGCGTCCACCAGCACATCGGAAACCTGTCCGCCGTAAGCGCCCGCGTTCATGGCCACGCCGCCGCCCAGCGTGCCGGGGATGCCGGCGGCAAATTCCAGCCCGGAAAGCCCGGCCTCCTGCGCGGCGGCGGCCACGCGCTTGAGCGACGCCCCGGCCTGGGCGGTCAGCTCCTCGCCCTGCACGCGGATGCGGGAAAAGCGCTCGCCCAGGGAAATCACCAGCCCCCGCACGCCGCCGTCGCGCACGATCAGGTTGGAGCCGTTGCCCATCAAAAGCGCGGGCACGCCCAGTTCGCCCGCCCAGGCAAGCGCCTTGGCCACTTCCTCAATGCTGTCGGGCAGGAAGAGCACGTCCGCCGGGCCGCCCACGCGCATGGTGGTGTGTTTGGCCATTGGTTCGTTTACAAGAATCTGTTCGTCGGTGGCGAGGGTATGCAACCGCTCAAGCAGCGCGTCGATCAAGGCCGGTTTCCTCCATTTCCCTCACATTCCCGCCGCGGGCGGGCGTTTTTGTTTGCGGATATAGCGGTGGGCGCGGTGCGCCTCGGGCACGGTGGTATCCGGCGGCGGGCTGAGCGCGGCCTTGAGGATGAGCACCACCACCGGGCCGAGCAGCATGCCGCCAAAGCCCATCACGCACAGGCCCGCGTACATGGCCGCCATGGTGACCAGCGGGTAAAGCCCGAGCTGCACGCTGACCACGCGCGGCTCGACGATTTGCCGGGTGACGATGGTAAGTATGTACAAAACTGCCACGCCCACGCCCATGCCGATATCGCCGGTGATAAAGCCGATGGCCGACATGGGAATCAAAAACAGCCCCGCGCCGATGATGGGCAGCGCATCCATAATGCCGATGAGCAGCGCCAGCAGCACCGAATAGGGAATGCGCAGAATCACAAAGCCCACCGTCAGCTCCACGGCGATCAGCGCCATCATAATCAGCGCCGATTTGATCTGCCCGGCGATGCCGCGGAACACTGTATCCTTGAGCATTTTCACCTTGCCGGAAGCGCGCTCAGGCAGCCAGCGGCGGAAGAAGGCGAAGATGCGCTGCCGGTCGGACACCATATAGATCGTGCTCATGATGGTCAAAACGATAAAGAGGATGATCTGCGGCAGGTTCATCACCGTGGAGATCGTCCAGTTGCCCACCGAGCCGAGCAGCTCCAGGGAGAAACTGCGCAGCCAGTTCAGGCCCTCGTTGATGGCGCTGTTGATAAACGAGAGTATTTCCGGCGGCATCTCCAGCATGTGCAGGCCGCCCCCGTCCGTCCACTGCTGCACCCATGCGCTGGCCTCGCTGACCCAGCCGGGCACGGCGGCGATGAGCGAGCGCGTTTCCTCCACCAGCCGCGCGCCAATCAGGAACAGGATGACGGAAATTACCCCGTACATCACCACCACGGCGATGAGGCTGGCCAGGCGCGGCGGCAGCTTGATTTTGCGGAACAGGTTTTCCAGACGCCGCGCTACGGGGTGAATCACCCAGGCCAGCGCCATGGCGATCACCGACGGGGCGATATAGGAAAACAACGACGCCAACACAAACAGCGCCGCCAGCACCAGCAGCACAATGGCGACGCGGCGCGGCAAATCGTTCCACCGCTCGTTAAACCGCTTGACATTTTCCCAGAATCCCATGGTTCCTCCTTTGCAGGGAGGGACGCATTCCGCGCTTCCCAAAGAAACAATCCCTATTTTATTATACGGGAAAGGGCGGGGGTTGTAAAGCAAAATGACGTATCTTTCATCCAATTCCAATCTACGGCGGGCAAGCGGCAGGCATTTTCCCCCTCCGGCAACAAAACGCAAATATTCCCGCAAAATCCCCCGCAAACGCTGGACAAATGCACGCCGAATACCGTCTAATCTGTGAAAGGGGGAAGCGCAATGGAGCGAAGCGAACGCGACCGCTGGCTGGAGGGAGCCATGGCCCGCTGGGAGCAGAGCCTTTTGCGCACCTGCTTTGCCTATCTGGGCGACCTGTCTCTGGCCGAAGACGCGGTGCAGGAGACCTTCTTGAAGGCGTGGAAGAACCTCGACCGTTTTCGGGGCGAGGCCTCGGAAAAGACATGGCTGCTGCGCATCGCCATCAACACCTGCAAGGACGTGCGCCGCAGCGCGTGGTTCCGCCGCGTAAACCGCGCCGTGTCGCTGGACAGCCTGCCCAAAGCGCCCGCGCCCTTTGCGCCGCGCGACCACGAGCTTGCGCGCGCCGTGCTCTCCCTCAGACCACAGCTGCGCGAGGCGGTATTGCTCTGCTGGTACCAGGAGCTTTCCGCCAGCGAAGCGGCGCGGGCGCTGGGCGTGTCCCGATCGACCGTTTACAACCGCCTGAACAAAGCGCGCAGGCGCCTGCGCGGGGAATTGGAGGCGTGGCATGAAGAAAAATGACGCGCAAATCGTCCGGGACGCGCTGGACAGGCGCCTCGCGGCGCTTGGGCCCTCCGCAGCGCGCCGGGCGCGCATCCGGGAAAGAATCGCAGAGGAGGAACCGGCGATGAAGAAAAAACTGACCGCCAGTTTGGCCGCGGCGCTCATCGCGGCGCTGTTGCTGGCCGGTGCGGCTCTGGCCGTGGGTCTGAACCTGTTTGACGTGTTTGGCAAAAACGACGAAAGGCTCTCCCAGCTCGCGGACGAGGCGGCTTTACCCGCCGTGGACGCGCAGAGCGTGGAGAGCGAGGCGCTGGGCGCGAGCGAAGCGGCCATTGAAAGCGCCTACTACGACGGGCAATCGCTGATCGTGGCCTACCGTCTGAAAAACGACGCACGCGTGGAGGAGTTTGTGCCGACGCAGGCGGAACTGGCGCAGGCGGAGGCGCTGGAAGGCCCCGTGCATATTGCCGTGGGGCGCGAGGCGGATCGGGCAATCGTGGAGCGCTTCCATCAGGCGCAGGAGGATGGCGAGCCCTTCGGCATCGTCCAGTACGCGGTGCACCCAAGCGACCACACGCTGACAGACGACGGCATCGACCTGCCGCCTTCGGGCGAACGGACGCTGCAGGGCGAGGACGGCGCGCTTCTCAGCCTGCGCGAATACGAATTTCCCCTGCCGGAGGCGGCGCGGGAGCGCGAGACATTGAACATAAGCATCCGGCTGATCGAGAGTGCAAGCTACCTGTATTTCGACGGCGACACCTGCTATTCCCTGCCCGGCACGCGGCGCGAGGCGGGGGAGATGACCGCCTGCGTGCGCCGCACGCCGGGAGGAACGCGGCGCTATGCGGGCGAAGGCGAATGGGTGGGAACGCCCCTGAAGATCGAGGCTCAGTTCTCCCGCGCCTATGGCCGGATAACGCTGAAGGCGGACGGCACGCTTTCGGCGCTGGGGGCGGACGCGCGGCTTGAAGCGTGCGACGAAACGAACGCGCCGATGCGCTGTCTGGGCATGGATCCCCAGACCGGCGGCGTGACGTACCTCTTCAACGGCACGGGCGCGCTGCCCGAGCGCATCGCCGTGCGCCTTGTCCTCTCCGAGGGCGGGGGACAGAGCGTCCCCATCGAGCTTTCCATCGTCGAATGAGCGACAAAAAGCGCCCGGAGGCCTGATGCTGCCTCCGGGCTTTTTGCATTTTCAGATGTTCAGACCGCCCAGCGCCTTCCGGGCGTCCTTGCCCACCAGCGCCAGCGACGGTTCGGCGCAAAGCAGTTCCCGCGCCAGCTCGTTCACGCCCTCGAAGGTCAGGCTGTCGATGGCGGCAATTACTTCTTCCTCGCTGCGCGTTTTGTTCAGCAAAAGCAGGCGGCGTCCGGCGGCGTTCATGCGCGCCGAGGTGGATTCCTGGCCGAGGATGTAGCCGGCCCTGAGCTGCTGGCGCGCCATATCAAACTCGGCGCGCGTCATGCCCTTTTCCCCCAGGGCGCGCACTTCGCGCAGGGTCATATCCACCACCTGGGCAAGCGAATCCGGCCTTGCCGCCGCGTAAATGGTCATCAGCCCGCAATCGGTGTAGGAATTGGGATAGCTGTAAATGGAATAGGCCAGTCCGCTTTCCTCGCGGATCTTCTGGAACAGGCGCGAGGACATGCTGCCGCCCAGCACGCTGTTGACCAGCGAAAATTCATAGCTGCGCTCGCCGCCGATGGCGACGCCGGGAAAGCCCAGGCAGAGGTTCATCTGCTCCACGTCTTTTTCCCGGGCCAGGCGCGTGGGGCGGACGGGGTGGGTCTGCGTATCGCGCCGGGGTTGCGGCCCGCCCTGCCAGGCAAGCAGGTGCTTTTCGGCCAGGGCGACCACCGCCTGCCAGTCGTAATGCCCGGCCAGCGCCAGAACCGCCTGCTGTGGGGCATACATATTGTGCCAATAGGTATAAAGGTCGTCGCGGGTAAAGGAGGACACGCGCTCCTCGCTGCCGAGAATGGGGCGGGCCACCGGCTGGTCGCCAAAGTGAGCGAGCATGATTAGCTCGTGTACCACGTCCTCGGGCGAATCCTCGGCCATGGCGATTTCCTCAATCACCACGCCCTTTTCCTTTTCCAGCTCCGCGGGGTCGAACTTCGGCGCGGTGGCCAGGTCGGAGAGCACGTCGATGGCCAGGGGCAGGTTTTCATCCACCACCTTGGCGTAAAAGCAGGTGCACTCCTTGGAGGTAAAGGCGTTGAGCTGGCCGCCCACGGCGTCCATTTCCTCGGCAATCTGGCGGGCGTTGCGTTTTTCGGTGCCCTTGAAGGCCATGTGCTCGAGGAAGTGGCTGATGCCAGCCTCCGGGGGAATCTCATACTGCGAACCGGCGCCCAGCCACAATCCCACCGAAACCGAGCGCACATGGTCAAGCCGCTCACCGATGACGCGCAGGCCGTTGGAAAGCGTAATTTGGTCAAACAAGGCGATACCTCCCAGGAAACATGTGTAGCGATTCTGCGGGCAACGGCAACCCTGCCCGGCGCGAAAAACAACGAGGCCCCGGCAAACGGCGGGGAAACCGCCCAATCAGGCTTCCCCGCGCCGCCATTTTCCCGGCAAGGCCGCTTCCGGGGCGGAAAGCGCCCCGCCGCCTGCCAAAAATGCCTTGGGGACAGGATACCATTATCCTCCCCCGCCAAACGGGGAATCATGCGCGCGCGGCCCCCACGCAGGCCCGGAAAAACTCCGGCGCGCGGGGGCCGCCAACAGATCAGGCCGGTTTACCGCCTCGGGGGACGGCCGCCACGGTCGCGTCCGCCGCGGTCGCCATCGCGGCGCGGGGGACGGCGCACGGGCATGGATTCGTCGTCATACTGGATGTCGTTGCGGATCAGGTTGATGCGGCCCTGGGAATCAATCTCGGCCACCTTGCATTCCAGCTCGTCACCGATCTTCACCACGTCCTCCACCTTGTCCACGCGGCCATTGGCCAGCTTGGAGATGTGGATCATGCCGTCCTTGCCGGGCGCGTACTCCACAAAGGCGCCAAAGGACATGATGCGGGCCACCTTGCCGGTGAATACATCGCCCACCTTCAGTTCGCGCACGATGCCTTCGATGATGGACTTGGCCCGCTTCGCCGCCGCGTCGTCGCTGGTGGCGATGAACACGCTGCCGTCGTCCTCGATATCAATCTTCACGCCGGTTTCCTCGATGATCTTGTTGATCATCTTGCCGCGCGGGCCGACGACCTCGCCAATCTTTTCGGGGTTGATATAGAAGTGGATGATCTTCGGCGCGTACTTGGAAAGCTGCGGGCGCGGGGCGGGCAGCACTTCGAGCATCTTGCCGAGGATGTGCATGCGGCCGTCGTAAGCCTGCGCCAGCGCCTGCTTGAGAATCGGCTCGTCGATGCCCTTGATTTTGATATCCATCTGGATGGCGGTGATGCCCTGCGCGGTGCCAGCCACTTTGAAGTCCATATCGCCCAGGAAGTCTTCCAAACCCTGGATATCGGTGAGCACGGCCACCTTGCCGGTGTTTTCCACGTCTTTGATCAGGCCCATGGCCACGCCAGCCACGGGGCGCTTGATGGGCACGCCCGCGTCCATCAGGGCCAGGGTGGAGCCGCAAACGCTCGCCTGCGAGGTAGAGCCGTTGGAGGACATGACCTCGCTGACCAGGCGCAGGCAGTAGGGGAATTCTTCCACAGAGGGAATCATCGGCTCCAGGGCGCGCTCGGCCAGCGCGCCGTGGCCGATTTCGCGGCGGCCCGGGCTGCGGATGGGCTTGGCTTCGCCGGTGGAATAGCCGGGGAAGTTATAGTGGTGCATATAGCGCTTGGAATCCTCCACGCCAATGCCGTCGATAATCTGCTTTTCGGAAACCGGGGCCAGCGTGGCCACGGTCATCACCTGCGTCTGCCCGCGGGTGAACACGGCGCTGCCGTGCGGACGGGGCAACACGCCCACCTCGCACCAAATCGGGCGTACCTCGGTGAGCTTGCGGCCGTCGGGACGCACGCCTTCGTCGATGATGTGGCGGCGCATGACTTCCTTCTGCAGGGCGTACAGCGCGTCGCCAACCTCCACCTCGCGGCCCTCGAACTGACCGGCGAAATGCTCGGCCACTTCGGCCTTCACCTGCTCTTCGCGGGCGTTGCGCTCGGAGCGGTCGAAGGTTTCAAACATCCACTTTACCTTGTCCAGCGCGTATTCGCGCACGGCGGCCTTGACGTCCTCGCCGGGCAGCACCAGCGGGAACTCCTTTTTCTCCTTGCCGATTTCGGCGACGATGCCGTTTAAGAAGGCCACGATTTTCTTGATTTCCTCGTGCGCGAAGAGGATGCCGCCCAGCATCACTTCCTCGGAAACTTCCTTGGCGCCAGCCTCAACCATCAAAACGGCCTCGCCGGTGCCGGCCACGGTGAGGTTCATCAGGGAAACTTCGCGCTGGGCGTCGTTGGGGTTGATGACGTACTCGCCATCCACATAGCCCACGTTCACCGCGCCGATAGGGCCGGCCCAGGGGATCTCGCTGGTGGCCAGGGAGGCGGACGCGCCGATCATGGCGGGGATATCGGGGATGTTGTTGGTGTCTACGGACATGACCGTGGCCACCACGGACACGTCGTGGCGCATGCCCTTGGGGAACAGCGGGCGCAGGGGCCGGTCGATGAGGCGGGAAGTGAGGATGGCCTTTTCGGCGGGACGGCCCTCGCGGCGGTTCCAGCTGCCGGGGATGTGGCCCACGGAATAGAGCTTTTCTTCAAAATCCACGCTCAGGGGGAAGAAGTCGATGCCCGGGCGCGGGGTCTTGGCCACGGTGCAGGTGGTGAGCACGCAGGTGTCGCCATAGCGCACAAAGCACGAACCGGAGGCCTGCTCGGCGTACTTGCCGAACTCGAGCGTGAGCGTGCGACCGCCCAGCTCCATGGAATACGATTTGAACATGCGGATTTCCTCCTTCGGATTCGGTCGGTGTATCCGCACATGGACGCACGCCTGCGAGATAAGCACTCTCGCACCCTAGCGTCCATGTGCGAATGGAACGGGAATTTTCTTCGCAAACCGCGCCGCCGCCCGGACTGTGGGCGGCGGCGCGGAATATGCCGTAAAATGTTGCTTCCGCCGCCCGTTACTTGCGCAGGCCCAGCTTGGCAATGAGGGCGCGGTAAGCCTCGATGTCGGTGCTCTTGAGGTAATCCAGCAATCCGCGGCGCTGGCCGACCATCAAAAGCAGGCCGCGACGGCTGTGGTGGTCCTTCTTGTGCACCTTGAGGTGCTCGTTGAGATGGTTGATGCGCGCGGTGAGCAGCGCGATCTGCACCTCGGGGGAGCCGGTGTCGCCCTCGTGACGGGCGTAGGTTTCCATGATTTCCTTCTTGTTGATGACCATTGGGTTTTCCTCCTGCATTGTATTCCCGCGCGCCCCGTATGCCGTCGGAGTCTTCGGCAAACCGAGCCTGCGGTTCCTGGGCCAAAGCCCTGTGGCTCACTCATTCTGCCACAAACATCATTTTAGCATACCCGGCGGCCGCTTGTAAAGCGCTTTGCGAATCTTTTACCATAAGGCCGCAATCGGCTTCAAAAGCGTAACCGCAGCGGGGTTGACAGGGCGGTCTGCGCGCCTTATAATCTGGAGCGGCAATGCACGAAAGGACGAATGCAGCATGAGCATGAAGCGCACCCGCATACACGTAAACCTGCCCCATGTGGCGCACGCGCACCATCATCCCGCGCGCGAACACTTTGCCCGCATCCCCGCCCCCAGCTTCAAAATGACGCCCATCAAGCGCTACCGGCTGGCCAAAAAGCCCGACAACCGGGGCGAAGAGCGGCTGCTGCTTTTCCGCAACCTGTTTGTGGCGGCGGCGGCGGTACTGTTCCTTCTGGCCATGGTGCCCGAGCTGTTTGCCCACCACCTCAAATACATCGTGCGCGGCGTGGCCTACATTTTCGGCGCGGGCGCTTACATGAGCGAAATGCTGATTCTGACGGACAATTTCAAGCACATGCACCCCTTCCGGGAAATGTTCATGCCCTACGCTTTCGGAATCCTGTATGTGCTGATGTCCATTTCCTATTTTTTAGAGGCGTAAGCCCCCATTGGCCCGGACGCCATCCGGCCCCTCCGCCCTGTTTCGCGGAGGGGCGTTTTTGTGGATCCGCCCCGGGGCGCGCAGGCAACCGCGCAAATTTTCGCAGCGCGGGCGCGTCGGCATGCCCGGCCCCGCCGGAAGGCGGAGGGCTAAACAAACGCCCCGCCCATTGTCTCTGGGCGGGGCTTAAAAAGACTTTGGTTTGTTTACTTTTTGCGCGTTGAAAAGCAAACCGAAGTCTTTAATTATGGAAAACGGGCGGGGAAGCGGCCTTCCCCGCCCGCCGCGCTTACGAAAGCTCGAACGCGCCGGTATACAGCTTGTAATAGGTGCCCTTTTGCTCGAGCAGTTGCTCGTGGGTGCCGCGCTCGATGATGCGGCCATGGTCGAGCACCATGATGACGTCGGAATTCTGCACCGTGGAGAGGCGGTGGGCGATGACGAACACCGTGCGCCCCTTCATCAGCGCGTCCATGCCCTTTTGCACCAGGGCCTCGGTGCGCGTATCGATGGAGGAGGTGGCCTCGTCCAGAATCATCACCGGCGGGTTGGCCACGGCGGCGCGGGCGATGGAAATGAGCTGCCGCTGGCCCTGCGAAAGCCCGCTGCCGTCGCCTTCGAGCATGGTATCATAGCCCTTGGGCAGGCGGGAGATGAAGCTGTGGGCATTGGCGAGCTTGGCGGCGGCGATGCACTCCTCGTCGGTGGCGTCCAGCTTGCCATAGCGGATATTGTCCATCACGGTGCCGGTAAAGAGGTTCACATCCTGCAACACCACGCCCAGGGATCGGCGCAGGTCGTCCTTTTTGATTTTGCCGATATTGATGCCGTCGTAGCGAATCTTGCCGTCCTTGATATCGTAGAAGCGGTTGATGAGGTTGGTGATGGTGGTTTTGCCCGCGCCGGTGGCGCCCACGAAGGCCACCTTCTGGCCGGGTTCGGCATAGAGGGTGATATCGTGCAGCACTTCCTTATCCTGCTCATAGGCAAAGTCCACATTGTACATGCGCACCTCGCCCTGCAGCGGCGTGGTGGTCACGGTGCCATCGTGATGGGGATGACGCCACTCCCAGCCGTCGCCATTGGCGTTCTTTTGCAGGGTGACATAGCCGTCGTCGGCCTCGGAAGGCTCGTCCAGAAGCTGGAAGATGCGGCCCGCGCCCGCCAGGGCCATGACCACGCTGTTGAGCTGCTGGGAAACCTGGTTGATGGGCTGGGTGAAGCTGCGCGAAAGCTGCATGAACGAGGCGATGGTGCCCAGGGTAAACACGCCGGCGCCGGTAATGCTGACGTTGGTCACGCCAGCGATGGCCAGCGAACCGCCGATCAGCGCCATCATCACATAAAGCAGGCTGCTCAGGCTGACCATGACCGGCATGAGCATATTGCCGTAGCCATTGGCGCGCGAGGCGTTGTGGCACAGTTCCTCGTTGCGGCCGTCAAAGGCCTTTTCCGCCTCCTCCTCGTGGCAGAACACCTTTACGACCCGCTGGCCGTTGATCATTTCCTCAATATAGCCGTTCAAATCGCCCAGCGACTTCTGCTGGCGCACGAAGTATTTGCCGCTGCGCCCGGCGATTTTGCGGGAGACCACCAGCATCAGGCACACATAGAGGATGGCGAACGCCGTCAGGTACAGGCTGAGGGAGAGCATGCTCACCAGCACGGTAATCAGCGTCACCGCGGCGGAAACCACCTGGGGCAGCGATTGGGAAATCATCTGGCGCAGGGTGTCGGTATCGTTGGTGTAATAGCTCATCACGTCGCCGTGGGTGTGGGTATCGAAGTAGCGCAGGGGCAACGTCTGCATATGGCTGAACATATCGTCGCGGATGTCCTTGAGGGTGGACTGGGCGACCGTGGCCATCAGGCGGTTGTAAAACAGCGAGGAAAGAATACCCACCAGATAGATGCACGCCATGGTGGCAATGGCTTTGAGCAGGCCCGTAAACACCGGGGCGGCCTCGAGCAGCAGCGGGGCGATGTATTCATCAATCAGGCGCTGCAAAAACAACGCCGAAGCCACGTTCGCAATAGAGCTCAGGGCGATGCACAGCAGCACCACCAGCATGGTGCCCTTGCGGCGCATGATGTAGCCAATCAGGCGCTTAAGCGCGCTGCGGTCCATGTTCTTAAGGCTCAGCCCGGCCTGGGAGCGATGCGTTCCTTGATGCGTCATGCCTGTTCGCCTCCCTTCGCTTCCTTGGCTTTTTTGGAAGGTTTGTCCTTTTTATCCTTGTCCTTTTTTCCGTCCTTGGGCGCGTCCTTCTCCTTCTTGGCGTCCTTGACCTTTTTGTCCTTCTTATCCTTTTTCGCGTCCGCGGCGGGCGGCTCCAGGGCCGCGCGCGCTTCCTGCGCGTTCTGGGCGTCGGCGCGTTCCAGCTCGCTCTGCGCGGCGGCGCTGTTTTGCGACTGGTACACCTCGCGGTAGATAGCGCACTTGCGAATCAGTTCCTCGTGCTTGCCCACGGCCACAATCTCGCCGCCGTCCATGACGATGATCTTGTCCGCGTCCATCAGCGAGGACACGCGCTGGGCGATGATAATCTTGGTGACCTCGGGCCGTTCGGTGGCCAGGGCCTTGCGAATCAGGGCGTCGGTCTGGGTATCGACGGCGCTGGTGGAGTCGTCCATGATGAGGATTTTCGGCTTTTTGAGCAGCGCGCGGGCAATGCACAGCCGCTGGCGCTGGCCGCCGGAGACGTTGGAGCCGCCCTGCTCGATGTGGGTATCGTAGCCGTCGGGGAAGGAGCGGATGAAGTCGTCCGCCTGGGCGAGCTTGCAGGCGTGCACCATTTCCTCGTCGGTGGCGTTTTTGTCGCCCCAGCGCAGGTTTTCCTTGATGGTGCCGCTGAACAGCACGTTCTTTTGCAGCACCATGGCCACGGCGTCGCGCAGGGTTTCGATATCGTAATCGCGCACGTCCACGCCGCCGACCAGCACGCGGCCGCTGGTAACGTCGTACAGGCGGGGGATGAGCTGCACCAGCGTGGATTTGGAAGCGCCCGTGCCGCCGAGAATGCCCACCACTTCGCCGGCGTTGATGGTCAAATCCGCGTCTTTCAGGCAGAGGCGGTTGGGATCGCCGGAATAGCTGAAGTTGACGTTTTCAAAGCGGATGGAGCCGTCCTTGACTTCCTTAACCGGGTTTTCCGGGTTCTGGATGTCGGGCTTTTCTTCCAATACCTCAATGATGCGCTCCTCGCTGGCGCGGGAGATGGTCAGCATCACGAACACCATGGAAACCATCATCAGGCTCATGAGAATCTGCATGGCGTAGGAAATCAGGCTCATCAATTCGCCGGTGGTCATGCCCAGGGCCGGGTCGTTGCCGGAAGCCACGATCATGCGCGCGCCGAACCAGGAGATCAGCAGCATGACGGTATAAATGCAAAGCTGCATCAGCGGCATGTTGAAGGCCACGGTCTTTTCCGCCTTGGAGAAGTCCTTGTAGATGCTTTCGGAAATATCGCCGAACTTCTTTTCCTCGTACTTTTCACGCACAAAGGACTTCACCACGCGGATGCCGCGCAGGTTTTCCTGTACCACCTGGTTGAGCTTATCGTAGGTTTTGAACACGCGCTCGAAGATGGGGTGGGCGTGGCGCATGATGAGGATCAGGCCCACCAGCAAAAACGGCGTCACGCACAGGAAGATTGCCGCCAGTTCCGGGTTGATGGTGAACGCCATCACCATGGAGAAGATCAGCATCACCGGGGCGCGGAAGAGTATGCGCTTGCGCATCTGGAAGGCCATCTGCACGTTGGTGATATCGGTGGTCAGGCGCGTGACCAGGCTGGCCGTGGAAAAGCGGTCGATGTTGGAAAAGGCGAAATCCTGCAAGTGATAATACATATCGTGGCGCAGGTTTTTGGCATAGCCCGCCGATGCCTCGGCAGCGGTTTTTCCGGCCAGCGCGCCGAAGAACAGCGTCACCACCGTGCAACCCACCAGAATCAGGCCCATGCGCCAGATATAGGACATGTCGCCCTTGTCGATGCCATAATCAATCAGGTTGGCCATCAGGAAGGGGATGATGCACTCCATGATTGATTCCAGCGTCACATACAGCGGCGTGCGCAGGGAAAGGCCCCTGTATTCGCGCACGCTGTTTCTAAGTATTTTTTTCGTTCTGAGCATATTGACCTCCGTTGTCATTCAATATGTTTTCCAGCACGCGGCGCAAGAGCAGCCGCAGGCATTCGACTTCCTGCGCGTCCATGCCGGCAGTAATCCGTTGCTCCATTTGGGCGTTATGTTCCCGCACCGCAGAGATGAAGCCCCAGCCCTCCGCGGTAAGATAGACGCTTTTTACACGCCTGTCCGCCGAATCAAAGCCGCTGTGCACCAGCCCCTTGGCCTCCAGCCGCTTGATCAGCCCCACCACTGTGGGGTGCGATACCTGCAAAAAGTCCTCGATATCCTTTTGCGAGGGCGGCGCTTCCCCATGTTTGAGCAGGTAATACAAAATCCGCATTTGCGAAAAGGTCATGCCGGAGGATTTGAGGTTGTTGTTGGCCTGGCGATCCATGTTGTTGTGGATGCGGGCGAGCAAAAAGCCGATTGACTCCGCCTCGGCAGGCATGCACTCCCCTCCCTTGCAAAAAATATGTAGCATGCTACATGTAGCATGCTACATATTATACAAACGAAGCGCTGTCCCGTCAATGGGATTCGATGAAATTTCACGCCGGTTTTGCATTGGTTACATACGTGGCAAATGTTAAGCGGCAAACAGCGCCTGCGCCATCCGCGTCAGGCCCGCCGCGGCCTCCGCGGCAAACGCCGCCGCAAGCAGCGTCAAAAGCGCGGCCACGGGAAAGAGCAGCGCGCGCTCCCAGCGGCGCATGCCGCGCTGGAAAAGGCATTTGACCAGCGCCGCGGCGAGCAGGGCGACAAGCGTGGCCAGCAAAAGGATGTTGAAACTGTCGTGAACCCACGAGGGCAGGGCATGGCCCGTGGCGGCTTCGTAGAGGGTGTGGACGCTGCCGGAGAGCACGACAGTAATGGCCGAAAAGTATATCGCCCGGCGCAAGAGCCGCTGCCAGGGATGCTTTTGCAGATAGCGTTTCGAGGCGTCAGAGAAGCCGAGCAACAGCGCCGCATGGCGAATGCGCTCCAGGGATGAACGCAGGAAAAAGGGGATATTGCCGTCCGATTTGCGCGGGTCGTTCAGCAAGCGCGCACGCCTCCTTCGTTCTCGGGTTAGGGGTGCTCGGCAAATGGGCAGCGGCCTTGCTGGACGGGGGTGTATGTCGCTTGGCTGCGTGCCGCGGCCTCCGATGGGCAATTCTCATGTGCCGGTCGGGGAGCATGGTACGTCCGCCGTCATCACAGTTTTTGCGCAAAGTCAAGCGGCGCGGCGCGTTCCTGGTTGGCGGGGGTTGGGGATTGTTCGGCAAATGGGCTCTAGCCCTTATCAGCCGGGGGAGGATATGTCGCTTGGCCGCGTGCCGTAGTCCTCGATGGGCAATTCTCATGTGCCGGTCGGGGAGCGCGGCGCTTCCGCCGTCATCACAGTTTTTGCGCAAAGTCCGGCAAGCGCGGTGCCTTCCTGGTTGGCGGGTTCGGGTGGCGTTCGGCAAATGGGCAGCGGCCTTGCCGGATGGGGGTGTATGTCGCTTGGATGCGTGCCGCGGCCTCCGATGGGCAATTCTCATGTGCCGGTCGGGGAGCGCGGCGCTTCCGCCGTCATCACGGTTTTTGCGCAAAGTCAGGCGGCGCGGCGTGTCCCTGGTTGGCGGGGTTTGGGGGTGTTCGGCAAATGGGCAGCGGCCTTGACGGACGGGGGTGTAGGTCGCTTGGCTGCGCGGCGCAGGTTTTCGCGCCCAGTAGCCCTCTGCCGCGGTTCTTGCGCGTCGTTCAGCAGCACGCCGCATCCTCACGGCATCGTCTTTGCCCCTTACGGCCTGCGCCGCACGGTCAACAGCTCTGGCGGGCTGTTTTTCTGGTTCATGTAACGCTGGTGCATGACGTCCAGCGAGGCGGGCAGCGCCTGCGCCCAGGCAAGCAGGGCTTCACGCTCGCGCGCGCCCTCCTCGTGGCCGGGATAGACGCAAACGGTGAGCACGCCGCCCGGCGCGAGCAGTTCCACCGCCTGCGAGACGGCTTGCAACGTGGTTTCCACGCGCGTAGTAACGGCGTGCGCCGCCCCCGGCAGCCAGCCGAGGTTGAATACGGCCGCGTCCACGCCCGGGGGCACGACCTCCGCCATGCGCTCGTGGCCCATGCAAAACAGCTCCGCGCGCGCAAGCAGCCCCTTCTGTGCAAGCCGCGCCCGCGTGCGCTCCACGGCCTCGGCCTGCACGTCGAAGCCGTACACGCGCCCCGTCTCGCCCACCAACGCGCAAAGCCTTTCGGCGTCGTAGCCGTTGCCCAGCGTGGCGTCCACGGCGGTCGCGCCGGGATACAGCGCGTCCACAATCAAGCGCTCCGCCCAGCGGCGGGCGCTGCCAAAGTCGGTAGACATGGTTTCCTCCTGTTGCTTCGTATTTCAGGTTCCCGCCGGACAGCGAGCCTGCATTCTTTTTCAAATGCGAGAGCGCGGTTCGTCTGCCCCTTGGGGTGCATTGCATCGGTTCGCAGGCCCGCCGGGCGTTTTCCGCGCTTGCGCGCCCGGCAATCGCTTGCCCATGCCCGTTCGTCATGGCGGACGGATTCCGGCCTGAAATGGCGGCGCACAGCCCCCGGCTCCCGCCCCCTGTTGCAAAACTTCAAATGCGAGAGCACAGCGGCCTGCGCCGTCGGGGTGCATTGCATCGGTTCACAGACCCGCCGGGCGTTTTCCGCGCTTGCGCGCCCGGCAGTCGCTTGCCTATTCCGTTCGATATGGCGGGCGGATTCCGGTCAGAAATGGCGGCGGACTGCCCCCGGCTCCCGGCACCTATTGCAAGAGTTCATATGCGAAAGCGCAGCAGCCTACGCCGTCGGGGTGCATTGCACCAGTTCGCAGACACGCCGGGCGTTTTCCGCGCTTGACCGCCCGGCAATCGCTTGCC
The DNA here is from genome assembly GCA_018712945.1 of Candidatus Pullichristensenella stercorigallinarum. Taxonomy (GTDB): domain Bacteria; phylum Bacillota; class Clostridia; order Christensenellales; family Aristaeellaceae; genus Pullichristensenella; species Pullichristensenella stercorigallinarum. The sequence goes on from DVFZ01000105.1 coordinate 30,994, forward strand.
CATGCCGTTTGTCATGGCGGACGGATTCCGGTCAGAAATGGCGGCGGACTGCCCCAGCTCCCGGCACCTATTGCAAGACTTCAAATGCGAGAGCGCAGCGGAGTGCCCCGTCTGGGCGCATTGCATCGGTTCGCAGACTCACCGGGCGTTTTCCGCGCTTGACCGCCCGGCGCTTATTTGCCCATGCCGTTCAGCACGGCGGACAGAAGCAGCAGCGCCACGGCTGCGGCAATGGCGGTCTCCCGGGCGATGGCGCTTGGTTTTCTGCCGCGAAGGAAGCCCTTTTTGCCGCTCGCGTCCGGCGTTGTCGCGGCAGGCGGCGCGACGCGGACAATGGTCGTTGTGGACGGCGCAAAGCGGTCGGAAAACGTGTGCCGGGCGTATATGCCGCCCGTCTCCCATGTATATTCCGTATACGTCGAGGATTGCCCGAAAAGGCGGCTACCCTGCGGCGGCTTGCCGCGCTGCTCCAGCATTTCCAACCTTTGCTGGAACACGAAAAACACCCGCCCCATCGCTTCCGGCGGTTCCAGCGCCGCAAAAACAGCGCCCGCAAACGCCTCATTTTCAAAGCCCAGACAGACCCGGCACAGGATGGTCGTGCCCAGCATCTTCGAACGCACACAGAAGCTATCTTCCTGCGACGGCTCCGGCTCCATGGGAATGCCATGTTCCGCCAACAGCGCTTCCACTTTCCGGCGCGGGCAGCCATAGGGAATGAACGTTTGCGCGCTGTCCAGCATAATGCCATCGGGCAGATTCCGCACGTGCCTCTCCCCTCTCTTTCATCATAGCATGGGCGAAATTCCTTGTCAACGGCGGCAGGGATGGGAAGCGTCTTTGTTGGAAGGCGGGCGCGGGAGGCGTCCCGCCGTCGTTGGTACAGAGGCACGATCTTTCCGCCATCATTGGCGCGGCGGCAGGAATTTCACGCGCTCCCGCGTTCTACGCGCTCCTGACGGAGACAACATCCCGACGCCATCTGCGCGCAGGCCAATCATAACCGCCCGGCAGCGTGTTGGGGCAAAGGGATGAATACCGGCGTCGTGCCGCTCTGAAAACTGCCGATTGCGCCGCTGACCTTTTGCGAATCGCCCGCCGCTTCTTCCCGCTGTCTTTCCCCGCGCGTCCGCATCTGTTGCTGCGCTCCCGGATTTTAAGGCGTTCAAATGTCTCTCCAACAAACTTGCATCGGGACTGGAAGTTTGGATTGCGACATGCCTGGCTATATAATTCAATCAGACTCTCCAGGATTTGTAATGCCAAATCATGGCCACCGGCTTGGCCGGTAGTTTGATAAGGCCCTATAAGGGCATGGATCCCGGCAGCGCACAGCCGCCTTGAATTGCGGACTGATGCGCCAGTCGCATGGATGCTGCTCAAAGCGGCTCTTTGCGCCATGTTTCTCTGAGCACGTCTCCCGTTTGTTGGAAAAGGGTTTGGCGATTCCGGACATCGCTATAAGCTCTCCCGGCCCCCCGCTCGAAGCGGGGTTTTCGTTGCATATAAAACAGCGCGCCCCCATAAAGGGGACGCGCTTGAGGATGATCCTGCTATTGCGACACAACGCCAATGATGACGACAAGAACAATCAACGCAATCACCACGCCGATGATGATGTTCATCGCCTGAACCGTCACCTTGCCCTTTAAGCGGCCGTAGGCGCGGTCGCGCCAGGGCTTGCGCTCCTTGGGAGCGTTTTGCCCCTGAAAGGCCCTTTCGTTCTGGGTCGCCCTCTCCCGCATTTGCAGGTAGGCGTCGCGCCCGGGATCGTTCCACTTCATCTTACTTCTTCACCAGGTACTTGCGCACGTCGATGGCCACGGCCAGCACGATGATAAGACCGCGCACGATGTACTGCAAGTAGGCGTTGACGCCGAGGAAGTTCAGGGAGAAGTTGATGGCCTGGAGGATGATGGCGCCGATAACGACACCCTGGATGGTGCCGACGCCGCCGGAGAACGACACGCCGCCGATGACGCAGGCGGAGATGGCGTCCGTCTCATAGTTCAGGCCGGTGTTGGTGCCGACCGACTGCAGACGGGAGGCCTCCAGGAAGCTGGCCAAGCCGTAGAGGATACCGGCCACCAGGTAAACCAACATGATCGTGCGGGCCACGTTGACGCCGGACACGGCCGCGGCTTCCTGGTTGCCGCCGACGGCGAACATGTTCTTGCCCAGGCGGGTCTTGTTCCAGACCACCCACATCAGCGCCGCCACCACCAGGAAGATGACGATCAGGTAGGAGATGTTCACACTGCCGATGCGGATGTTGCCGCCGGCGATGTTGACGAAGTTGCGGTCGAACACGGCCAGCGCCTGCGCCGAACCGGCGGACTGCGCCTCAATGTAGAGGCAGTTCGCGCCGTAGGCGATCAGCTGCGTGCCCAGTGTGATGATGAAGGCGTGCATCTTCAGATACGCCACGCCGAAGCCGTTGATGAGACAGAAGATCACGGAAACGGCAACGGAGGCCAGCAGCGGCACGATGATGGGCAGCTGCTCAGTCATCTGCAGATAGTAGCGGGACTGGTAGGTGACCTGCTGCACCAGGGAGGCGCAGACCGCGGCGGACAGACCCAGCTGACGGCCGATGGACAAGTCCGTGCCGGCCAGCACGATCAGGCCTGCGCAGCCCAGAGCCAGTATGCCGCGCGTGGAGGCCTGCTTGAGGATCTGCATGATGTTGTTCAGCTGCAAAAAGTTCGGGTTGGCGATCGACACGGCGGCCAGGATCGCAAGCAGGATGATGTAGAGCGCGTAATTGAGCAGGAACTCGCCCGCGCTACGCTTCTTGACTTGAGTGTTCTGCATATTCCATTCTCCTCGGTCTATACGTATTTTGCCGCGAGCGTGAGGATCGTCTCCTGCTCGCCTTCGACGCCGCCAAAGTCCTTGCCGCGCTCGACGATGCCGGCCATGCGGCCGTTGGACATGACGAGTATGCGGTCGCAGATGCCGATCAACTCGGGCATTTCACTGGAAACCATGATAACGCCCTTGCCTTCCTCGGCAAGCTGGAGGATGAGCTGATAGATCTCGAACTTGGCGCCGACGTCGATGCCTCGGGTCGGCTCGTCAAGCAAGAGGATGTCCGGCTCGGTCAGAAGCCAGCGGCCGATGATGACCTTCTGCTGGTTGCCGCCGGACAACGAACGGATGTGCGTCTTCTGGCTCGGCGTCTTGACGCGCATGGAATCGATGACCCACTTCGTATCCTTGCCCATCTTGCCGGAGGAGAGCAGCAGCTTTCCGTAGTGGTGCAGATTGGCGATGGTGGAGTTGAAGTTGATGTTCATCAGGGGGAAGATGCCGGTGGCGCGGCGCTCTTCTGTGAGCAGCGCGAAGCCGTTGCGCGTGGCCTCGGCGGGCACCTTGTTTTCCACGGGCTTGCCGTTGACGATGACTTCGCCCGAGCCGCGGGTGTAGTAACCGAAGATGGTGTTGAGCAGCTCCGTGCGGCGGGAGCCGACCAGGCCGGCCACGCCCAGCACTTCGCCCTTGCGGAGTTCGAAGGAGACGTCGTGGCAGGTGGGCTCGTACTTGCCGGAGAGGTTCTTGACCTCCATGAGCACGGGGCCGGGGTGGTTGTTCTTTTCCGGGAAGCGCTGGGACATATCGCGGTTGACCATCAGGCGGATGATCTCCTCGGTATTGAGCTCGCTGGCCGGGCGCGTGGCGACCCACTGGCCGTCGCGCATGATGGTGACGTCGTCGGAGATGCGCAAAATCTCGTCCATCTTGTGGGAGATGTAGATGATGCCCACGCCCCGGGACGTCAGCTGTTCAATGATCTTAAAGAGGTGCTCGACCTCGTTTTCTGTCAGAGAGGAAGTCGGCTCATCGAGCACGACGATCTTGGCGTTGTAGGAAACCGCCTTGGCGATCTCGACCATCTGCCGCTGCGAAACGGAGAGGTCGCCGATGATCCGCTTTGGATCGACGTCGATATTGAGAGATTCAAAGACCTTCTTGGTCTCGTTGTACATGCGCTTGCCGTCTACCAGCGGGCCGTGCATGGGGAAGCGGCCCAGCCAGACGTTTTCCATGACGCTGCGGCGCAGCACCTGGTTCAGTTCCTGATGCACCATGGCCACGCCATTGTCCAGCGCGTTGCGGGGGTTGATGAAGTTGACTTCCTTGCCTTCCATGAGGATGGTGCCGGCGTCCTTCTTGTAAATGCCGAACAGGCATTTCATCAGCGTGGACTTGCCTGCGCCATTCTCGCCCATGAGGGCGTGCACGGTGCCGGCGCGGAGCTTGAGCTGCGCGTTGTCCAGCGCCTTGACGCCCGGAAACTCCTTGCAGATGTCTTTCATCTCAAGGAGATAGGTTTGATTCTGCTGCATTCAATTCACCGCTCTTCTCAGAGTATGCGCCCCGGGGGGCCGTTCCTTTCGGGATGCGGGGCGCGCCCACGTCCCGAACGCAACGGCCCCTCGCATTTT
>DVFZ01000106.1 GCA_018712945.1 Candidatus Pullichristensenella stercorigallinarum
TCCTGCGTCAGCTGCACATGCAGCCTGCGGTCACTTACGTCCATGTAAGCTCCCTTGTCTGCAAGTTTGCTTCCTTGTCTTGCAGGCTTTCTCATCCCTCTGGCAGTCTGTTGACTTTGTCAACATCCTGAACCGTCCGCCCCGAAAGGGTAGACGGTTTTTGCGGCGCGGCGGCTATTTCCCAGCCACAGCGTAAATTTCCTTGAGCACATTGTCCACCCCGTTGGCGGAAGGCTCCTTGTCCATCTTTTCGTAAAGGGAGCCGCGCTCCCGGTAAAGGCTGATGACTTCGGTCACCAGACGGTCGGCGGTCATATCTTCCTGCATCAGCACGCGGCTCAGGCCCCGAGCCTCGAACGAACGGGCGTTGACAATCTGGTCGCCCCGGCTCGCCCCCATCGGATAGGGGATCAACAGCGCCGGCTTGCGCAGGGCCAGAATTTCACACAATGTGTTCGACCCGGCGCGGGAGATGAGGATATTGGCGCAGGCGTAGGCGTCGGCCATTTCGCTGTCCAGGTATTCGCACTGCACGTATCCCACCGTGCCCAGCATGCTTTCATCGGCGTTGCCTGGCCCGCACAGATGCAATACCTGAAACGATTCCAGCAGCTTGGGCAGGGCCTCGCGCACGGCGGCATTGATGGCCTGCGCGCCGGAAGAGCCGCCCGTCACCATCAGCACAGGCCTTCCATCGCTGAAGCCAAAGGTGGCCAGCCCTTTTTCGCGGCTGCCGCTTAAAATTTCCGGACGGATGGGCGTGCCGGTATAAACGCCCTTTTCGCCAAAGCCGCGCGCCGCCTCCGGGAAGGTGCAAAGGATTTTGCGCGCGAACGGCGCGCACAGCTTGTTGGCCAGCCCCGGGGTCATGTCGGATTCGTGCAAAAGCACGGGCACCTTGTGCAGCCGAGCCCCGTATACCACCGGCACGGATACAAAGCCGCCCTTGGAAAACACCACGTCCGGCTTTAATTTTTTCATCAGCTTCGAGGCCTGACCCACGCCCTTGATGACCTTGAAGGGGTCGGTGAAGTTCTTGGGGTCAAAGTAGCGGCGCAGCTTGCCTGTGGAAACGCTGTGGTAGGTCACCCCGGGAATGGAGGCGGTCAGCCGCTTTTCCACGCCGTTTTCCTCGCCGATGTAATGCACGTCCCACCCGTCTGCCAAGAGCCGGGGAATCAGCGCCAGGTTTGGCGTGACGTGGCCCGCCGTGCCGCCCCCGGTCAATACGATCCGCTTCATCAAATACCTCCCGACGCCGGATATTCTCGAAAATGCCGCCGGCAACCGCCCCACGCCCGCAAAAAACGCCCGGCGCCGCCTCGCGGCGTCCGCGAAATTTGCAAACGCGCCGCCGCCTGCCGCCAGCGCTATTGGCATTATAGCACGGGAATTCGGAAAAGTTTTTAGGTTCCTGTAAAACTTCTTTTGTTTTGGACGGATTTGATATATTATATTGTATGGGAACAATTTTCCCGGGGAGGTTGCGCATGAGCTATCAGGCATTGTACCGCGCCTGGCGGCCGGATACATTTTCTCAGATTGTCGGGCAGGACGCGGTGGTCAAAACGCTTCGCCATCAGGTGGAAACCGGGCGCATCGCCCACGCCTATCTGTTCTGCGGCACGCGCGGCACCGGCAAAACCACCGCCGCCAAGGTGCTTTCCCGCGCCATCAACTGCCTGCATCCCGTGGACGGCGACCCCTGCGGCGAGTGCGACGTGTGCGTGCAGCTCAAAAAGGAAAACAGCATGGACGTAATCGAAATCGACGCCGCCTCCAACAACGGCGTGGATGAGATCCGCGACCTGCGCGAAAAAGTGAAATACCCCCCGGCGGTGGCAAAATACAAGGTGTACATCATCGACGAGGTGCACATGCTCTCCACCGGCGCGTTCAACGCGCTTTTGAAAACGCTGGAGGAGCCGCCCGCCCACGCCGTGTTCATCCTCGCCACCACCGAGCCGCAGCGCCTGCCCGCCACCATCCTTTCGCGCTGCCAGCGCTTCGATTTTAAGCGCTTAAGCGTGGAAACCATCGTCGAGCGCATGATGGTGGTGCTCGGCGGCATCGGCCGCGTGGCCGCGGACGACGCCCTGCACGAAATCGCCCGCGCCGCCGAGGGCGCCATGCGCGACGCCCTGAGCATCCTGGACGTATGCCTTTCCTATACCGACGGCGAAGTGGATTTGCCCCTGGTGCGCGACGTATTGGGCACGGCGGGGCGGGAATTCCTGTTTGAATTCGCGGACGCGCTCATCGGCGGCGACGCGCGCGAAGCGCTTGTGCAAATTGACGCCCTCTCGCGCCGCGGGCTGGACGCGCAGGTGTTCGCCCGCGAAATCGCGGAGCATCTGCGCGCCCTGTTGCTTGCGCAGACCGTGGGCGCGGCGGCGGAGGAACTGCTTGAATGCACGCCTGAAGACGCGGCGCGCTATCAGGAGCAGGCGAAAACGGCCGGGCGCGAACAGCTTTTCCGCCTGATGGAGCTGTTCATGCGCGTTGAACCGGACGTGAAATGGGCGGCTAACCCCCGCGCCCTGCTGGAATTGACCGCCGTGCGCGCCTGTCACCCCGAAAACGAAAAGGACGCGGCGCTGGCCGAGCGCGTCGGGCGGCTGGAGACGCTTGTGGAGCGCGGCGTTCCCGCCGCCCCCGGCCCCGCGCCGGAGAAGGAAAAGCCCAAGGCCCCGGCCCCGGAAAAGGCCCGGCCCCGCGCCGAAAAGCCGGCCCCCGCGCCCGCGGGAGACGCGCCGCCCCAGTATTTGCAGGCCGTGGAGGCGCTTTCGAAGGAAAACCCCTCCCTGCGCGCGGCGCTGGCAGGCATGAAGTTCGCCGGTTTCGACGGAGCCGTCGTCACCGCCGAATTCCCGCGCAAGCAGATGATGTTTATGAAAATGCTCGAACGCAAGCAGGACAAGCTCAACGCGGCCATAGCCGAAGCCTTCGGCACGCCGGTGAAGTTGGCAATGCGCCTGGAGGGCGACGGCGCCGCAGCCGCCGCCCCCACCGCGGCGCAGGCCCGCCGCGTCATTGAGCAGAGCTACGACGTATTTGGCCGCGAAAATATCGACCTTACCGATTGATTGACGGAAGGCCGCCGCGCGGGTATAATAGAAAACAGCGATTTGTTGGAAAGGGGATACCATATGACCACGTTGGTACGGGAGCTGTTCGCCGCCCCGCCCGCCGCGCCGCTTACGGACGTGAAGGTTTCGGGCTGGGTGCGCACGATGCGCGAATCCAAGGCGTTTGCCTTTGTGGAACTCAACGACGGCAGCTACTTCAAGAATTTGCAGATTGTGCTCGAGGCCGACAAGCTGGAAAACTATCACGAGCTGACGAAAAAGATCGGCGTGGGCGCGGCCATCGAGGCCGTGGGCGAAATCGTGCCCACTCCGGAGATGAAGCAGCCCTTCGAGCTCAAGGCCACGGCGCTGACCGTGCTGGGCGAAAGCCCCAGCGATTACCCGCTGCAAAAAAAGCGCCATACGCTGGAATATTTGCGCACCATACAGCATTTGCGCCCGCGCGCCAACCTGTTCCAGTGCGCGTTCCGCGTGCGCTCGCTGGCGGCGCAGGCCATCCATCGCTTCTTCCACGACCGCGGCTTTGTCTATGTGCATACGCCCATCCTCACCGGCAGCGATTGCGAGGGCGCGGGCGAGATGTTCCGCGTCACCACCCTGGACGCGGGCGACCCGCCGCGCCTGCCGGACGGCAGCGTGGACTTTGACAAGGATTTCTTTGCCAAGCCCGTCAGCCTCACCGTGTCCGGCCAGCTCAACTGCGAGTGCATGGCGCTGGCCTTCCGCAACGTATACACCTTCGGCCCCACCTTCCGCGCTGAAAACAGCTATACGCCGCGCCACGCCGCCGAGTTCTGGATGATCGAGCCGGAAATCGCCTTCGCCACCCTCAAGGAAGACATGGATTTGCAGGAGGAAATGATCAAATACATCCTCGCCGCCGTCCTCGAGGAAGCCAGGCCGGAATTGGAGTTTTTGAACAATTTCGTGGACAAGGGCCTGATTGCCCGCTTGGAGGCCGTGCGCGACGCCGACTTTGCCCGCGTTAGCTACACCGAGGCCGTGGACATCCTCACAAAGAGCGGCCAGCAGTTTGAATACCCCGTGTTCTGGGGCTGCGATTTGCAGACCGAGCATGAGCGCTATCTCACCGAGAAGCACTTTGGCCGCCCGGTGTTTGTCACCGACTATCCCAAGGAGATCAAGGCCTTCTACATGCGCATGAACGACGACGGCAAGACCGTAGCCGCCGCCGATTTGCTGGTGCCGGGCGTGGGCGAGCTGTGCGGCGGCAGCCAGCGCGAGGAGCGCCTGGACGTGCTCACCGCGCGCATTGAGGAATTGCACATGAAGCCCGAGGACTATTGGTGGTATCTCGAGCTGCGCAAGTACGGCACCTGCGAGCACGCCGGCTTTGGCATGGGCTTTGAGCGCCTGATTATGTATTTGACCGGCATCGCCAACATCCGCGACGTGCTGCCCTTCCCGCGCACGACGCGCAACTGCGATTTCTAAGGGTTTCCATGCCGCTGCGCGGCGGAAAAAGAGCGCTTTCCCGGTATGCGGGAGGGCGCTTTTGTCATTTTGGTATCCAGCAGAACGGTGAGGCCCGTACAGAGACGGGTGGCAGGCCATTGCCAGCGGCGCGAACGTTTTACGCCTTGAACGCCTCCGGGTGGGCATGGGCGAAGCCAAGCATTGTCCCCTCGAAGTCCATCTCTTCCCGCAGCTCCATGTATTTACCGTCGAAGCCGTCAAAGGGGTATGTCTCACAGAGGGCGGCATATTCCTCCGCGTAGTCGTCCCCGCCCGGGAAAAAGTCGAAGTCGAACTGCGGCAACGTCTCCAACGCAAGGCCATTCTCCGCCGCGAAATCCTCATAGGCGTCCGCGATTGGGCCAAGTCCCAGCAGGCGCAGGCTGTCAGAAACGCGCACGGCCATGGCGGGGCTTTCGTTGCAAAAAAAGGTGCACAGGCCGCCACACTGCATCTCCATATCAAAAATGGCGGCCACGTAGAGCGCCTGCGCCGCTTCCGGTAAGGCGTCAAAGCCCGCGTCTGCCTCCGGGCCGGTGGTGATGCCGAGAATGCGAACGTACAGGCCGTCGTAGTCTTCGGGCGCACAGCCGCCCAGGCCGGTAAGCAGGAGCGCGAATGCCAACAGGCAGGCGATGCGCTTCACGGTTCAGCCCCCCTTTTTGAAGATGTATCCGTTCCCATATGCCCTTTCCTCGCCGGACGCGCTATGGGGGTATTATAGCACCTTTGCCACCGTCCGGCAGGCGATATGTGAATACATTGAGCCGCCTGACGCCCATGCCGCGCAGGGCGGCGACGGTATTTTCCACATCCTTTTCCGTATTGAAACCAGGAATGCTCGGCACGCGCGCCAGCACGCGCTCCGCGCCCAGCATTGCAAGCGCCAGGCGCAGGTTGGAAAGCGCGCGGGCGTTGTCCCCGCCGGTATAGGCGCGGTAGACAGCCGGGTCTGAGTCCTTGATATCCACTATCACTTCATCCAGCGCCGAAAGCGCCGTGCGCGCCAGTTCCTCCGGCACGTTCAGGCTCGTCTCCGCCCTCAGACGCCACGCCGGGCCGCATTGTTCCCGGAAAGCGGCGATGAAGGGCGCGTACAGAAGCGGCTCGCCGCCGCCGAAGGTGACGCCGCCGCCGGTGGCCTGAAAGTAGAGGCCGTCCACGCGCGTCATTGCGTAAAGCTGCGCGGGCGCGACCAGGCGCACGGGCGTTTCTTCCCGCAATGCCTGCGGGTTCAGGCAGTATTTGCAGCGCAGCGGGCAGCCGCGCGCCGCCGCCAGGGTGGTCACGCCCGCGCCGTCGCTGCCCAGCCGGTGGCGGCTGAGGGCAAACAGGGGGTAAAGCGGCGCATTCACGGCTCCACCCCGTTCGCAACGCTGTCTTCCGGCATGGCTACGCCCATCGTGCACACCTCCGTTGGCTGCGGCGTGATTTCGGCGATTTCGCCCAGGAGCACTTCCTCCGCAGGCGGCGTGGAGGCCGCCGGCTGCACTTCGATTGCGGACTGGATGGCCTCGCACCCGCTCAGCGCCGCAATCATGCCCGCGGCCACGCCCGCCAGGGCCACGCCCTTTTGCAGCCTGCGCCGCTTTTCAAGCTGCTCTTCCAGGTAGCGCACCTCCTGCTCGCAGCGCGGGCAGGTGCCGCGGCATTCCCCCTGAAAGGTGCATTCGCGGATAACCAAATCAATGTCGTTGCGCCGGGCGATTTCGGCGCGAATCTGCCGCAGGATGCGGCATGTCTGCTTCCCCCGCATTGCCTCTGCCCCCTTTTTCCCTTGGACGCCCGCCCCTGCCGCTTTGTTCCAGCCCCGGCAAAAATATGCACGCCCGGAGCGCCCGCGCCATACCATGGCAGCGAAGGAGTGTGATTTTCATGGCCAATACAACGCTGAAGCCGCTGGGCGACGTCCGCTATGCGGGCCTGGACGTGAGCGCCTGCGCCGGGGAAATCGACTTTGCGCAGGTGCGCGCGAGCGGGCGCACGGCGGTCTACATTCGCGCCAGCGTCGCTGCGGATTACATTGACCCCACGATGGACACCAATTACATAGCCGCCCGCGAAAACGGGCTGATGGTGGGCTTTTACCATGTGCTCACCGCCCGCGCCCCCGAACAGGCCCGTCAGGAAGCGCGCTTTTTCGTGGAGGCCATCGGCAGCCGCGAAATGCAGCTTCGCCCGGCGATGGATTTTGACTACCTCGCCGGCCTGACCGCCGCCAATGCCAACGCCATCGCCCTGGCTTTCCTGGAAACCGTGGAAAGCGAAATGGGGCAGGGCGCGGCCATCTATACGGATGCGGATAAGGCGCAAAACCTGTGGAGCGAGACGATTGCCGCGCGCTTCCCGCTGTGGCTGGCGGGTTGCGACGGGCCTGTAGAGGGCAAGTGGCAGGGTTGGAGCGGCAGGCAGTATGCGGCCAACGCCCGTCTCGAGGGCGTAGAAGGGCGCGTCGGTCTGGATCGCTTTACCAACGGCATCCTCGTGCCCGCGTCGTCGGGGACGACGGCCGCCGCACCGGCAGCGGCGGACCGCGCTGAAGCCGCCGTTCCCACGCTGGCCTCGGCCGCGGATCTGGCCGCCGCCGCGCAGACCTACACCGTGCAGCGCGGCGATACGCTTTCGGAAATCGCCGCCCGCTTCGGCACCACCGTGAGCGAGTTGGTGCGGCTAAACAACATCGCCGACCCCAACCGCATCTATGAGGGCGACCGCCTCATCATCCGTGCCGGCACGTCCACTGGCGCAACCACCTATACGGTGCAGCGCGGCGACACGCTTTCGGAAATCGCCGAGCGCTACGGGACAACCGTCAACGAACTGGTGCGGCTGAACAACATCGCCGACCGCGACCTGATCTATCCGGGCCAGGTGTTGATCATCCGCGAAAACGGCTCGACCACGCCGCCCAGCGGCACGATTACCTACACCGTGCAGCGCAACGACAACCTGACTAGCATTGCCAATCGCTTTGGCACCACCGTGAGCGAGCTGGTGCGGCTGAACAACATCAGCAACCCGAACCTGATCTACCCGGGCCAGGTGTTGATCATCCGCGAAAACGGCTCGACCACGCCGCCCAGCGGCACGATCACCTATACCGTGCAGCGCAACGACAACCTGACCAGCATCGCCAACCGCTTTGGCACCACCGTGAGCGAATTGGTGCGGCTGAACAACATCAGCAACCCGAACTTGATCTACCCGGGCCAGGTGCTCATCATCCGCGAAAATGGTTCGGACATCCCCGATGGGACGCAGACCTATACGGTACAGCAGGGCGATACGCTCTCGGAGATCGCCGCGCGCTATGGGACAACCGTCAACGAACTGGTGCGGCTGAACAACATCGCCGACCGCGACCTGATCTATCCGGGCCAGGTGTTGATCATCCGCGAGGGCGGCACGACCCCGCCCAGTGGCACGACGACCTACATCGTGCAGCGCGGCGACACGCTTACGGAAATCGCCGCCCGTTACGGGACGACGGTCAACGAAATCGTGCGGCTGAACAACATTGCCGACCGCGACCTGATTTACCCCGGCCAGGTGCTCATCATTCCCGAGGGCGATTGCGTGGACGCCTACATCGTGCAGCGCGGCGACACGCTTTCGGGCATCGCCGAACGCTACGGCACCACCGTGGCGCGGCTGGCGGCTATCAACAATATCCGCAATACCGACCGCATCTACGTGGGACAAATCCTCTATCTGGGCATCTGCTGAGGAAACAGCGGCGGGGGAACGCTTCCCCCGCCATCTGTTTGCCCTTATCCCCTGAATATGCTGAAAGCCCCCAACGCCAACGCTGGGAGGCCGGTAAGATGTGCGCGTTTGGCCAGACCTGCGTGCTTTCAGCCAGTGAATTGCCGCTGGATCGCCGCGCGTTGGCGCCTGTCAATGCGAATATGCAGGCGTACATGGCGCTATTTTCCGTGTTGATGCAATAGACCTGGATACTTCCGCTCGTCTTTGAGCGCCCTGCTGCCCGTTTCCTGGTTGTCCGCGCAGATTTCAGCCATTTCCTGCAAGGATTCCCTTTCTGCCTTGGTGCGCGCAGGGCGCTATCCATCCTGTCCGTTCAAACCAATAAAAGTAGCCGCGCATGTCCGCTCCTGTCAAGCCACTTGTGTGCGGCCTGGTTTTGGGGTATAATATCCGGGAAGAAGGGAGCGCTGCGCTTGAAAAATTTCACCCGCCGGATTTTGCCGCCGCTGACGGCGTTTTTGATTATCTGCTGCGTCTACGCGGGGGTGCATCTGGCGCTGGGCACGCAGCCGTTTGCCCATTCGGATTATGATTCCTATACCTTGCAGGCGCTGGCCTGGCGCGAGGGGAAGATATCGCTGGGGCAGGATTATCCGCATTTGGAATTGGCGGTTTACGAGGGCGACTGGTACGTGAGCTTTCCGCCGGTGCCGTCGCTTGTGCAGCTTCCGCTGACGCTGCTTTTTGGCCGTGAAACGCCCGATGGCCTGTTGGTGAAGCTGTATGTAACCGGCGCATTCTGGATTTTATACGATTACTTCCGCCGCACCCGCCGTCTGCGGCCATGGCACGCCAGCCTGTGGGCGTTGTTCCTGGTGTTTGCCACGAATATGGTATCCGTGTCGCTGGATGGCGGCGTGTGGTATCAGGCGCAAACGCTGAATTTCCTGTTGCTCACCGGGGCGTTTTCGGCCATGGCGCGCCGGCGGCCGACGCTTTCGTGCCTGCTTTACGCGCTGGCGGTGGGCTGCCGGCCGTTTACGGTGCTGTTTGGCCCGGTGTTGCTTTTGATGTATCTGCATAAAAAAGAGCGCCCACGGCTGTGGCCGGGGTTGGCGGTGGGGCTGTGCGTGGCTGCCTGCTATGCCGCCTACAACTATGCGCGCTTTGGCAACCCCTTTGAATTTGGCCACAACTACCTGCCAGAGTTCACCCGCGTGGAAAACGGCCAGTTTTCCCTCGCCTATGTGGCCGGGAACATACGCACTTTCCTGTTCGGGGCGCCCTTTTCTGTGGAAAACGGCGTATGGACGCTCAATAAGTTTGGCTTTTCAATGTTTTTGTGTAACCCCGTGTTATGGATGACGCTTGTTTGGCTCATTGAGGCCGCCGTGCGCCGCCGCTTGCGGCCGCAGATGGTTTTGTGCTGGCTGCTGATGCTCATCCATCTTTTCTGCCTGCTTTTGCACAAGAGCTTTGGCGGCTTCCAATTCGGCGCGCGCTATACGCTGGAATTGATCCCCTACGCCTTCGCCATGCTCCATTTCGCCCCCCGGCGCGCGCCGCGCGCGTGGGAGGCGACGGTGTTTTCGCTGGCGCTCTTATTCAACGCCGTAGGCGCGGATCTGCTCAACCGCTGAGCGTGCCTTCGCGCCGGCGTTCGTATTTGCGGCGCGTGGCCATGCCGCCGCGCAGGTGCCGTTCGCGGCGGTTTTTATCCAGCACGGCGCTGACCTCGGCAAACAGCCCGGGGTCGATTTCCTTGAGGCGTTTGCGCATGTCCTTGTGGATGGTGGTCTTGCTCACGCCGAAGCGTTCGGCGCACTGACGCACGGTGGCGCCGGTTGCCAGGATGTGCCTGGCGGCGTCGGTCACGCGAATATAGATCTCCCGCTTCACCCGCATCCCCTCCACGGCATGCTATGCGCGCCGGGATGCGCAAATGCGGGAAAGGCCGCCCCGCGCCATGCGCGCGGGGCGGCCTTTGGATTGCGTATGTTGCGTATGTCAGGTATGTTCCACGGTATAGGCGGTCTTGCCGCCGTCGGTTTCGATCAGCACGGCCGAACCGTCGGCGGCGATGAGCGCGGAAACGGCGTAGGGCAGCGCCTCCTGGGTCAGCTCGTTTCCATGCCAGTCGATCAGATGCCATTGGCCGCTTTCATCCTGCGCCTTGAGCAGCGTGCCGTCGCCGCCGGGGAAGGGGGAGATGGCGGCGTAGTCCGTGCGCGTGAGCGTACCGTCGGCGGCGGCAATGAAAAGCTGGCCGCGGTTGTCGGTGAGGACCATGCTCAGGCCGACGATGGTGACGTTTTTATAGTCCACCGGGAAGGCGAGCGCGCCATCCGCGCCGGCGTAGTTGTAAGCGCCGTCCCGCTGCACGCAGCTATAACCGCCCACGCGGCTGGTATAACCGCTGCCATAGCGCAAATACTCGATGCCGTCGAATTCGCAGGGAACCACCAGGTTGCCGTCCAAGTCGATCAGGCCGCATTTTTCGTCCTTTTCCACGCGCGCAAAGCCGTTTGCGTCATAGCCGTATACGGCGTCGTATTCGCAATCGGTCAAAAGGTTGCCCTCTAGGTCGCACACGCCGATTTTATAGCGATCGTCGCTGACAGAGAGCCGGCCGGCGCCCAGTTCCGCCCCGAAGCGGTGGCCGGGAAGAATTACCGCGCCGGTGCTTAAACAGACCACGTCGCCGTTTTCGGTGGCGTAGGCGTTATAGGGACTGGCAAGGCCGTCGCGCACCAGGCGCAGGTTTTCATCGTAAATGGCCACGTCGCCGTCACGGTTCTGCACGTAGAGATAGTCGCCGTGGGCGCGGATAACTTCGCAGCCCTGATGGGTGAAGTATCCCACATAGCCGGGGCCGGAAAGGTCATAGACATCGTAGGAAACGGCGTTGTAGTCCAAGTCGTCGATATAGTCCTCATAGTCGCAGGGCTGGATGCTGGTCACTTCCAGCGTCACGCCCACGGCCCAGCGCTCGGAAAGGAACAGTATA
This sequence comes from Candidatus Pullichristensenella stercorigallinarum, assembly GCA_018712945.1. Taxonomy (GTDB): domain Bacteria; phylum Bacillota; class Clostridia; order Christensenellales; family Aristaeellaceae; genus Pullichristensenella; species Pullichristensenella stercorigallinarum. The sequence goes on from DVFZ01000106.1 coordinate 11,281, forward strand.
TCGCCATACTGGAAGGGGATGACTTCGCTCCCCCGCGCGTCCAACGCCCCGCGCACGTTGAGCCCCTCTTCCGTCTGGGCGACGTAATAGCCCTCTACGCCGTAACCGCTCAGGCTTTCGTAGGCGCAGGGGATGAGTTCATTGCCCTGCAAATCGAACAGGCCCTCGAGATAGTCCTCGTTCGCGTCGATCACCAGGGCGCAGTCGTCCTCGAAGTAGGCGTAGTTGCTGAATGTGCCTGCCGGGGAGAGGGAAATCTCCGCCGCGGCGAGGGCAGGGGCGCACAGAAGGAGCGTCAAAAGCGCGCAGAGCCGTTTTTTCATAGGGGTTCCTCCGTTGGGTACACTTCACGGGCACGTCGCCGTGCCCGTGAAAAATCCGTTTGCAAATGTGTTTAGCCCAGCAGGCCGATTAAATCCTGGATAGCGTCAAGGGTATCCGCGCCGCTGTCAGAGCTGCTGTCCGTTTCCGCGGCAGGCGCTTCCTCGGCTTCAGGAGCCTGTGCCGTTTCCGGCGCTGCCGCTTCCGCCGTCTCGGGCGTTGCCGTTTCCATTGCGGCAAGGCCCGGGCGCGTTACGGTATAGCCGGCCATGCCGTCCTCTGTCTCCGCTAGCACGGCGCTGCCGTCCGGGGCAATGCGCATGGCGGAGTTGTAGCTATATGCAAAGTCCAACAGTACGTTGCCATGCCAGTCTACCAGGCCCCACATGCCCTCGGCATTCCCGGCCTTGAGCAGCATGCCGTCGCCGCCCGGATAGGGGGCAAACTCGGCGTAGGTAGTGGGCGTGGCGGTGCCGTCGGCGGCGATGATGTACAATTCGCCGGTAATATCCGGCACAATCATGCTCAGACCGATCACGGTGTGCTGGGCATAGTTGACTGGGCAGGTGACCTCGCCGGTGGCGAGAGAGACATATCCATACTTGCCGGCCTTTTCCACGTAGGCGTAGCCGTTGAGCCCGTACACATAGTCCCCGCCATAGTTGAGCATTTCGAAGCCGTCGTATTCACAGGGCACCACCAGGTTGCCCTGGCTGTCCACCATGCCGTAGAGGTCGCCCTTGACCACGCGGGCATAGCCGTTGGCGTCGTATTCATAAATCTGGTCGTACTCGCCAAAGGGAATGACGATATTGCCAGCCAGATCCACCGCGCCGATGTCGTAGCTGTCATTGCGCACGGTGAGCAGGCCGTTGCCGATGTCGTCATAGTAGCTGTAGCCGGGAACGACCACTTCGCCGGTGCTGAGGCTGATTACGCCCTCGTCGGAGCTGGCGTAGCAGTCGTAGAAGGAATCCGTGGCGCCCACAACGGCCAGGGTTTCATCGTAAATGCTGATCGTGCCGGAACGATCTTCGATATACAGATAATCGCCGTAGGCGTTGGCGTTGTTTAACTGCTGGCGGGTAAGCGAACCCACCATGCTGCCCGCGGCAAGGTCGTACACGTCGTAGGCGGTGACGATGTAATGCTCGTCGCCCAGGAAAGCCTCGTAGTCATAGTCATCGCTGTCGGTTTCTTCCAGTTTCACGCCCAGCGCCCAGCGCTCGGAGAGAAAGTCGATATCGCCGTATTCCATGGGAATAACCAGTTCGCCCGCGGCGTTGAGCGCGCCCGCCTTGTTGACGCCGTTTTCGTTCTGCACGGTATAGTAGCTGCACTCGCCGTATTCTTCCAGACTACCGTAGGCGCAGGGGATCAATTCGTTCCCCTGAATATCGAACACGCCTTCGAGGTATTGGCCGTTTGTGTCGATAACGCGGGCGCAGTCGTCCTCAAAGTCGGCATAGTCGCTGAAAGTTCCAGCCGGGACAAGCGCGATTTCCGCACTTTCCTCGGCAAAGGCAGGCAGGCACAGAACCAGCGCCAGCAGCAAAAGGCACAGCTTTTTCATAAAGAATCCCCCTTTTTATAGAATGCCTATACTATTATTATAAGGGAAACCCGTGAAAATATCATCAAAAGCCGGAATAGCTTTGGTTAAGCCATCAGCCCAGCTCCTCGCCTACCACCATGCACAGATAGGCGGCGGCGGCGTCGAAGCGCGCATCGTGATAGTGGTCGCCGCCGCCGAACCACTTGCGGCACTTGCGCGTTACCAGCTCCGGGGTAATGCCAAAGTGCTTCATCAATTCCTCCAGGCGCGGAGGCTTGAGCTTGCTGGGGTTTTGCTTGAGCGGTATGTTGGCTTCCTTCGTATAGTGTTGCAGCGTGCAAAAGCGGGGAATGTCGGGGAACTCCACGCCGATGCGCGCGAACTCATCGCGCAGGTAGCGCATGTCCCCGGCCACGTCGTGGCCAATGACCATGCCGCACTTTTCAAAATCGCGGTAGATTTCGTCGGCGTGGTGGGCGAACAGGTCGCCGCCGGAAAGTTTGCGCAGCTGCCCCACGCCCAGCCCGTGCACCTTGCGTGCATGGCGGTTGATGGCCTCCACGGAGAAATAAAAGTTCTTCCCCCGCACGCGACGGCCGTCGATGATGAGGTAGGAAAGTTGTATAATGCGGCTGGGGCGCATGCCGTCCAGTTCCGCGTCCAGCGCGATCATGCGCTTTTTTTCATGCTTGCGTCCAAACAAGGGTGGCCCTCCTAAGTCTTAAGGCGGAAGCGGACGCAAAGGCGCTGCGCCCGCTTCCGCGCGTTCCGGGCAATGGGGAAATCCGCTTTACATGCGCAAGGCGCGCTCAATGCCCTCCAGCCCGGCCTGTATATTTTTGCGCTGTGTGGCCAGGTTGAGGCGGAAAAAGCCGCGGCCCTTTTCGCCGAAAAACAGGCCGGAGTTGAGGCCGACGCCGCCCACGTCGATCAGGCGGCGGAACATGGCTTCGTGCTCCACGCCGGTTGCGCGCATATCCAGCCACACAAGATATGTGCCTTCCAGAGGCTTGAGACTGATTTCCGGCAGCCGCGTGCCGATAAAATCATAAACCAGATTGCGGTTTTCGCAGATATAATCAATACAACCATCCAGCCAGGCGTCGCCGTGCTCATAGGCGGCGCGTTGGGCGGCCATGGCAAACAGGTTGGGGTGGTCGGCGTTGACGCGGTGCATCTCTTTGGCCAGGCGCGCGCGCACTTCCCCGTCCGGCACAATGACGGACGACTGGCGCAGCCCGGCAAGATTAAACGCCTTGGTGGCAGAGGTGAGCATTACGGCGCGGCTGGTGAGCGTGAGCAGCGGCGTGTGCACATGCGGAGCAAAGGCGAAGGAGGCGTGGATTTCGTCGGCAACGATCATGACCTGATACTTTTCCGCCAGCGCCACCAGGCGTTCCAGCTCCGCGCGCGTCCACACGCGGCCCACCGGGTTGTGGGGGCTACAGAAGAACATGCACTTTACGCCGCTCTGGAAGGCCGCTTCCAGGCCGTCAAAGTCCATTTTCCAGCCCTCGTCCGTTTCCAGCAGCGGGCTTTCGGCCACCTCGCGCCCGGCGCGCAGAACCGTCTCGCGGAAGGGCCCGTATACCGGCGGCTGAATCAGCACCCGCTCGCCTTCCCGCGTAAGCGCATAAAGGGAAAATAGCATGCTGTCCACCACGCTGGGGCTTTGGAGAATCCAGTCCGGTTCCACCGTCAAGCCAAAGCGGCGCCGCAAAAAGCGCACCTCCGCCATGCGGTTTTCCGGATCGTCTTGCGTATAGCCGTAAATGGGATGGGCGGCGCGCGCCTTGAGCGCCTCGACGATTTCCGGGGCGCAGGCAAAGTCCATATCCGCCACCCAGAGGGGGATGACGTTTGCGCGGCCGAAAACCTCTGCGCGGCCGTCCCACTTTTCGCAGGCGGTGCCGGCGCGGTCGATAACGGCGTCAAAATAGGATGGATCAAGCTTCATTTGTTTCCCTCCGTGCGTATTGATGCGTACCCTTCCTATTATACTTCTGAAACGGAAAATATGCAATACAACATTTGCGCAATTATTTTTCATCAAAATGAAACAATATGGTCGCACTCATGCCACATAAATGCGGTAATATAAATTGTCAACGGTGGATTATCCCTCATCCCATTCCCCAACCCCTCCACCGTCGATCGGCGGCGCCTCATGTGGGGCGCCGTTTGTTTTGCCTTCGATGGATTTTGCCGAATTTTGTCAATAAGCGTAACCTTGCCGGGCTTGACACGGTATAAATTGCATGCCTATAATAGAAACGCAAATTTGAGGGGGTCTTGCCATGTTCCATAAAGCAAAGCTCGCGGATGGCGAGCGTTCGCTGCCGCGGCATCAGATCTTCGCGGTAGGAATTATCCTGTCCATGCTCGCCGGGTATCTGGAAGCCTATACCTATATACTGCGCGGCGGCGTATTCTGCAATGGGCAGACTTCCAACATTGCCCTGATGATGATCAACTTTGTCCGCGGCGATTTTTCCCGCGCGCTGTACTATCCGATTCCGATTGCGGCCTTCTTTTTCGGCATTGTGTTTGCGGCGTTTTTGCGTTCGCATATGCACAACCTGAAATGGGCGCGCGTGGAAATGTTGTTTTTGCTGCTGGAAATGGCGCTTTTGTTCATAGTGGGATTTGTGCCGCAGGGCGGCGGCGATACGCCGGTGAATATTGTGGTAACGTTCATTTGCGCGGTGCAGTATGAAATTTTCCGCGAAACCAGAGGCCTGCCCTACGCCAGTATTTTCTGCACCGGCAATTTGCGCACGGCGGCGGAGTACTTTTACGCTTTTACTAGCCAGCGCGACCGTCAGGCGGGGGCCACCTGCCTGCGTTATCTGATTGTCATTGGCGCGTTCGCATTGGGCGTGTTTGGCGGCGCACAATTGGCGCGCGTGTGGGACGTAAAGTCCATCTGGGTGTGCTGTGTGATGCTGGTGGCTTTGATGCCGCTGATGGTACGTGTGAAACCCAACTAAAAAAACCGTGAAAAAAGCTGTCCGCTTAATGCGGGCAGCTTTTTTAAAACATTTCGTTCAGTTCGCGTTGACATAGCGCACTTCACCAGGCATAATCAGCCCCAGTTCATCCCGCGCAGCCCGCTCAATGTACTCGTCGGTCTGGGCGAAATTGATTTCATCCTGCAACGTGCCAATTTCGCGCACGAGCTGGTCGCGCTGCGCTTCCAGCGCCGCGACTTCGGCAGCCGCCGCATCCAAACGGTTGCGCGCCACCAGGAAACTCACGGAAAACACCAATGCCGCCGTCAGGGACAACATCAGCCAAAAACGGGGTTTGATATGATATTTGCCGACCATACGCTTCCCTCCATCCCGAACATATCGTTAACAATTCGACATGCAGGGCCGCATTCCTTTTAACGAAAAATGACTTTAATAAGACGAAATTTTGCGATACGGCGCAATATTCGTCGAATAATATGCCCAAGACGCGCGCAGAGCGCCCTGCCGGCGCGATGCAGGCCCAGCGCGTAAAGGGCAAGGCCCGCGCCCGCGCCCAGAAAGGCGTACAGGCGCGCTTCACCATAGTTGGCAAAGGTGAGCATGCCGCCCAGTACGACGGCCGACAGCGCGCCGAAGGCCAGGTCCGCGGCCAGGGAAATCAGCGTGCCCGCCTGCAAAAGCCGCCGCACCAGCGCCAGCAGCCCGTAGATACAGCCGACCAGCACGCCCGCGACCATCATCGCCGCGAACACGCGCCATTGGCCTATGGTGGAAAACAGCATGGCGCGCCCCTAGCGGAACAGGCGGCTGAGCACGCCGCCCTCGCGCCGCGGCCGGCCGGAATACTCTATGGAAGCGATTTCGCCCTCAATGACGAGTTGGCCGTCCTTGAGGTTCAGGTTCTCCACGTGCAGTCCCTCGCCGGTGACGGTCATTTGCCCGGCGTCGGTCAAGAGCACCACAAGCTGCTCGTTGAAGCAGTCTACGTCGGAAACGCCGGTGATTACGGCGCGCTCGCGCCCGGTGAGGTTGAGCGTGTGGCGGATGGCGGCGGCGGTCTGCTGCTGCATGGAAAGGCCCCCTCTCACGCCCATTGTATGCGCGCGCCGGGCGGATATGCGCTCAGGCCGTCTCCCGCGCGGCGCGCAGGTAGGCCGTGAGCAGGGCCTGCACATCCTTGTTTTCCCCGGCATATGGCCCGAATACGGCAAGAAAATCCTGCGTGGCCGCTTCCTTGAAGGCAAAGGCGGCGTAGTATTCGTGCATGGCCGCGCCGAAGGCCTCCTGGCCCAGGGCCTGCTCCAGCCGGTAGAGGAAGGCCGCGCCGCGCTCATATACGGCGGGGGTATAATCGCCCTTCAATTCCCCGTAAGAACAGTCAACGCAAAGGTCGGAAACGTTCTCCGACTCGTTCACGGCCTTTGCAAAGGCGTCCATTTGCGCCGCGATGTCACTTTCGTCTTTCCCGACGGCGCGCCAATACACCTGCTCGCTGTAGGCCGCAAAGCTCTCGTCCAACCAGGCCTCGCGGTACTGGTTGTTGCCTACCACGGCATAAAACCACTGATGCGCAATTTCGTGCGCCACCGTGCCGGCCAATTTTTCTTCCCATTCGGCGCGTTCCGCCGCGTCCACATCGCCGCCAAGGAACCAACTGTACATCTGGCTGATGCGCACCAGCCCCGGCGCTTCCATACCGCCGAATTCGTAGTTGGATTCCACAATGTCCAATTCGGCGTAGGGGTATGGCCCGTAGGCGGCCGTAAACGCCTCCAGCGCTTTCTGCGCGACGAGCAGGGAGCGTTCGCCCTGAAGGCGGTGGGTTTCGTCGCCGCGGGCGTAGTAGCTGTTGACGGCCACGCCGCCCGCATCGGCGCTGACCGCGTCCAGCTCGTTGCTTATGACGATGGTCACGTCCCGCATGCGTTCCGCGCGGATGCGCCACTGTCCCGGCGCTTCCTCCGTCTCCTCGCCGCTGGCGGCCACGGTATCGCCCTCCGGTACGCGCAGGCGGATGTCGTAATCGGCGCAGCGGGAATAGAAACACTCGCCGTCCACGATATAGGGGTCGGCGACCCATTCGCCGTTTTCGTAGACGGCCAGCATGGGATAGAACTGCGCCAACTCGAACGTGCGCCCCTCCCCGCTTTCGGCGTTCAGCGGGAAATAGCCGCAGCGCAGGCCGCCTTCGGGAAGATCCGCCGCATAGGAAAGCGCGATTTCGCAGCTTTCACCGCTGGCGAGGGGCGTTTTGAGCGCCACATGGACGATGGAGGCGTCCGCCGCATCCACACGCACATCCAGCGCCGCGCCCGCGCAGGAGGCGGAGAGAATGCCGCTTTGCAAATCCAGCGCTTCGTCCGTGCGCGTGCGCGCCTCGGCGATGACGCTGGCCATGAAGTCCCGGAAGCAGAGCTCTTCCCAGGGGTCGGTGCTGTCGTTGGTCACGGTGACGCGCATTTCGACGCCCAGGGAGGCGCTTTGCGCGTCCAGCCATACGTCCATGGCGTAGGAAAGATCCGTTTCGCCCTCGGCGCGGGCGGGGATCAGGAAAAACAGCGCCGCGAAGAGAAACAGCGCCGCGCCGAAAAGGGCGCGCCGGGCGGAAAAACGAGGGGTATACATGGGAATCACCTTCCTTTCGTGTCTGTACGCATGACGCGCCGCGGCCTGCAAAGGTTGGCGGGCATGCGAGGATTTTCGCAAAAATCCGCCGCGCTTGACTTCGCCGGGCGCATCTGTTATAATCTGCACTGTCAACGAATGTACAGGGCCATCCCCGCCGCGAGCCGGGAATGGCGCTTTGCTGTGCCATAAAGGAGGTCTCCCCATGTCCCACACCTATGACGTCATCGTCGTCGGCGCCGGCCCGGCCGGCATCTTCACCGCCCTGGAACTCACCGAAAAAATGCCCGAAGCCCGGATGCTGCTCATTGATTCCGGCCTGCATATCGACCATCGAACCTGCCCGGCGCGCAAGCTGCACCGCTGCGTACACTGCAACCCCTGCAACATCATGAGTGGTTGGGCGGGCGCGGGCGCTTTTTCCGACGGTAAGCTCTCCCTTTCCGAAGAGGTGGGCGGCCACATCGTCGATTACCTGCCCCGGCAGGAGGTGCGCGATTTGATCGCCTACGCCGATTCCATCTACCTTCGCCATGGCGCGCCCACGCAGGTGCATGGCCTCAACGACCCCAAGGTGGACGAGATCATGTACGAGTGCTCGCGCTACAACATCCAGCTCATCGCCTGCCCGGTGCGCCACCTGGGCACCGAGCACGCTTTCGACGTGCTGCGCGATATGTACAACACCCTCGAGGCGCGACCCGGCTTTGAGTTCCGCGAGCGCACCACCGCCGAGGGGTTGTTGGTGGAAGATGGCCGCGTGGCCGGCGTATACATGTCCGGCCCGGACGGCAACCGCGTGCTCGAGCGCGCCCGCTACGTGGTGGCGGCCCCCGGGCGCGGCGGCGCGGCCTGGCTTTCACAGATGGCGAAGGAGAACAACATCGAGACGCATAACAACGAAGTGGACATCGGCGTGCGCGTGGAGGTGCCCAATTCGGTGATGGATCATCTCACCGAGCATCTCTACGAGGCCAAGATGGTCTACTATTCCGATACGTTTGAAAACAAGGTGCGCACATTCTGCATGAATCCCGGCGGGCTGGTCAGCGAGGAACACTACGAGGGCGGCCTGGCCGTGGTCAACGGCCACAGCTATGCCGACAAGAAACTGCGCACGCGCAATACCAACTTTGCCATGCTGGTGTCCACGCGCTTTACCGAGCCGTTCAACCAGCCCATCGAGTACGGCCGCTACATCGCCCAGCTCGGCAACATGCTCACCGGCGGCGGCGTGATGGTGCAGCGCCTGGGCGATTTGCTCAAGGGCCGGCGCACGGACGCCTCGCGGCTGAAAAAGTCCACCACCATCCCCACGCTGGAGACCGCCGTGCCCGGCGACCTTTCCTTCGTGCTGCCACACCGGCACCTGACCAGCATCATCGAAGCCATGCGCGCTTTCGACCACGTGGCTCCGGGGCTGTATTCGCAAAACACACTGCTTTACGGCGTGGAAGTGAAGTTCTATTCCTCCAAGCTGTCTGTGGGCGAGCGCTTTGAAACCGCCCTGCCCGGTTTCTACGCCATCGGTGATGGCGCGGGCGTCACCCGCGGGCTGATGCAAGCTTCCGTCACCGGCGTGGTGGTGGCGCGCGACATCATCAACCGCCTGGGCGCAATGTAGATTGCACAACAAGACCGGCCCCTCCGCTGTGGGGCCGGTTTTGTTGTGCAGCGCCCCCCGCTTGGAGCGGGAGCCCGGAGAGTTTATACTTTTCCAACAAACGGGAGACATACTGGGAGAAGCCTGACGCAAAGAGCCGCTTTGAGCAGTATTTAGAGGAACTGGCGCAAGAGCCGGCAATGCAGGGCGCGTGAACGCCGCCTGGATTATGCCCTTATAGGGCTTCGTCAAATCACCGGTTTGGCTGGTGGCCATTTATCCCCGGTTCGTTTCCCGCAATACCCGATACAGGTTCAGCCCGGCGATCTTTTCAATCTGTGTTTGCGTGTAGCCGTGCTTTTGAAGCGCTTCGAGCAGCTTCGGGAAATCTGCGGGGGAGGCCAGGCTTTCGGGATGCCTGGAAATGCCGTCGAAATCCGAGCCGAACCCCACGCAGTTTTCTCCGCCCAGAGCCATCATTTCATCAATATGGCGCACCACGTCGTCGATGCCCGCCTGTCCGCTTTCGCACAGGAAGCCGGGATAGAAGTTCATGCCGATGAAGCCGCCGCGCGCAAAAATTGCTTTTGCCTGTTCGCGCGTCAGGTTGCGCGCTGCGCCGCACAGCCAGCGGCAGTTGGAATGGCTGGCCACCGGGGGCAGGGCCGAATGCTCGCACACATCCCAGAACCCGGCTTCGTTCAAGTGCGAAACGTCCGCCAGGATGCGCAAGCGGCCCATTTCGCGCAGGAAGTCCTTTCCACGGGGCTTGAGGCCGGCCGTCTCCCCGCCCAGCGCCGGATAACCCAGTTCGTTTTCAAAGTTCCACGTCAAGCCCAGCATGCGCAGGCGTACCTCCCGGTCCAGCGCCCGCAGGTTTTCTACCTCGCCCTCAAACAGTTCGCCGCCTTCGATGGTGACGGCCGCGTGCGGCGCGCGGGGCGGCGTTTCGGGCAAGTCGCCCGTCAGAACCGGCACACCGAAGGAACGCAGGGCCTGGAGCGCTGGGGCAACGCGGTGAAAACCGCGGTGCTCATCTTCGCCGGCGAATATGGCCAGCGCCTGCACGCCTACGCCGCCCAAGCGCAGGCTTTGAGCCGTCACCGACCGCTCCTGTCCCAGCGTCATGCGCAAAAGCGCGTCGCAATGCGCATCCGCTACAAACATGCAAACCACCTCCGGAGCGATTATACGCCGGTTGTGCAATGCGCGCAAGTATGGCAAAACCGAAGCAAATATTACTTTTTCGTGAAAACCGCATCGTCAAAAACCGTTTTTCAGGGTGCTTGGACACGTCAAAAAGAGCCGGTTTCACCCGTCAATGTTGAAAAGTTGGCCGAATACGGATTTGTAGAAAAACAGTCATATACATATTGTTTGTGTAAATTATGAATTTTTCAGGGAATCCAGATGCAATTTGCGCTTGCAAACCAGCCATGCTTCTGCTATAATATATCCATTACCCGTTCACATTTGTTCCGGTTTCTTTAAGCCCTGACGGGGCAAGCCCGTTGATATAGGGAAAACTTTGTAAGGGGGATTATCATGAAGAAACTGCTTTGCATGCTCCTGGCGCTGACGGTTGCGCTGGTCGCTTTCGCCGGCCTCGCTTCCGCCGAGGAAGAAGGCACCTGGAAGATCGCCATCCTCACCGGTACCACCTCGCAGGGCGAGGAGGAGTTCCGCGCCGCGGAAGCCCTCAAGGAGCAGTATCCCGACAACGTCATCACCGATACTTATCCGGATCAGTTCATGGCTGAGCAGGAAACCACCATTTCCAAGCTGGTCGCCTTTGCCAGCGATCCTGACGTGAAGGCCATCGTGATGTGCCAGGCCGTGCCGGGCGCCATCGCCGCTTTCAACCGCATCCGTGAGATGGGCCGTGACGACATCCTGCTCATCGCCGGCGTGCCGCAGGAAGACCCGGCCGACATCTCCGCCGCCGCGGACGTCGTCATGTATGCCGACGAAATCAAGCAGGGCGATTCCATTATGGAAACCTGCGCCAACTGGGGCATCGAGGTGTTCGTCCACTACTCCTTCCCGCGCCACATGGCCATGGAGCTGATTGTCGGCCGCTACAACCTGTTGCAGGAGAACGCCGAGGCGCTGGGTATTCAGTTTGAACCCGTGACCGCGCCCGACCCGACTGCCGAGGCCGGCGCTACCGCTTCCCAGCAGTTCATCCTCGAGGATGTGCCGCAGCAGCTGGCCAAGTTCGAGGGCAAGAAGGTTGCTTTCTTCACCACCAACTGCGGCATGCAGGAAGCCCTGCAGACGGCCGTGCTCGACGAGCCGAACGCCTACTATCCGCAGCCCTGCTGCCCGAGCCCGTACCATGCCTTCCCGGCCACCCTGGGCCTGGAGTTTGAAATCGGTGCGGACGACGAGGCCGCCCTGCAGGCGATTGCCGCCGCCCTGGCCGAGCACGACGCCGTGGGCCGTTTCTCCACCTGGCCGCATCCTGTGAACATGGCCATCGTCAACATCGGCTTTGAGTATGCCAAGGCCTGGATCGAAGGCACCGTTACCGAGCGCAACGATTCCGAGGCTCTCAACGCCCTGTTTAACGAGGTTTACGGCGAAGGCGTGGCCACCATTGAGAACTACACCAATGCTGACGGCGAGACCTTCGACAACTACTACACCGTGATGCTCACTCCCGTGGACTTCAACGACTATCTCGTCGAGGATACCGCGGCCTAAGAAACATTCCCGGGTAGAAAGCGGCCCGCCTCTTTTCGGGGAGGCGGGCCGATTCCCCGTCTAAAGGGAGGAACACGCATTGGGCGCAGAATACGTGCTAGAAATGAAAAATATTACCAAGCGGTATGGAGAGACCACCGTGCTTTCCGACGTATCGCTTTCGGTGCGCCCCGGTGAGATCCACGCGCTGCTTGGTGAAAACGGCGCGGGGAAATCGACGTTGATGAACGTGCTGTTCGGCATGCCGGTGATTCACACCACCGGCGGCTTCGACGGCGAGGTGTGCATAGACGGCGAGAAGGTCAACATCCACTCGCCCAACGATGCCTTGAACTTGGGCATCGGCATGGTGCACCAGGAATTCATGCTTCTGCCGGGTTTTACCATCACCGAAAATATCAAACTCAACCGCGAAATCACCCGGCCCACCATTCTGAGCAGGGTTTTGCACAATAAGAGTCTGGAAAATCTGGATATGGCTGCCATGCGCAAGGATGCGCGCAAGGCGCTGGACAGCGTGGGCATGAGCCTGGACGAAACCACGCTGGTCAAAGGTTTGCCCGTGGGCTACATGCAGTTTGTGGAGATTGCCCGCGAAATCGACAAAAAGGGCATCCGCCTGTTGGTATTTGACGAGCCGACCGCCGTGTTGACTGAGTCTGAGGCGGAACAGCTCATCTCCGTGATGAAGCAGATTGCGCAAAGCGGCATCGCCATCATTTTCATCACCCACCGTCTGGACGAGGTGATGGCCGCCGCCAACAACATCACCATCCTGCGCGACGGCAAACTGGCCGCCACGCGCAAGACGCAGGAAACCTCCCTGGTGGAGCTTGCAGAGCTGATGATTGGACGCAAGGGCGAGGCCGTTGTGGAATCGTCGCCAAAGGCGGAGAATCCGAACGCCAAAATCGCTCTTTCCATAAAGAACCTTATCGTGGATATGCCCGGCGAAGAAGTCAAGGGCGTTGATCTCGAAGTGCGCGAGGGCGAGATCCTCGGCATCGGCGGCTTGGCCGGTCAGGGTAAGATCGGCATTCCCAACGGCGTGATGGGCCTTTATCCCGCTGCGGGCGAGGTAAAGCTGTTTGGCGAATCGTTGCCTCTCAACGATGCCCAAAATGCCCTGAAAAGCGGCATGGCCATGGTTTCCGAGGACCGGCGCGGGGTTGGCCTTTTGTTGGACCAGTCCATCGAGGACAACATCGCCTTCAACGCTATGCAGATTAAGGGAGACTTTTTGCGCAAGATACTCTTCGCCACCACCAAGGATAGCAAAAAGGTGCGCAGCCATGCCGGGGAGATGATCCGGCAGCTCGATATCCGCTGCACGTCCTCCCGGCAGGCGGCGGGCACGCTCTCGGGCGGCAACCAGCAAAAGGTGTGCGTGGCCCGGGCGCTGACGATGAAGCCGAAGTTCCTGTTTGTTTCCGAACCGACGCGCGGCATTGATATCGGCGCGAAAAAGTTGGTTCTGGAAACGCTTGTCAAGCTCAACCGTGAGCAGGGAATGACCATTGTCATGGTTTCCTCGGAGCTTCAGGAGTTGCGTTCCATCAGTGACCGCATCGCCATTATTTCCGAGGGCAAGGTGGTAGACATACTCGCGCCGGACGCCTCCGACGCGGATTTCGGCCTGGCCATGTCGGGCATCAAACCTACGAAGGGAGGCGAAGGCGCGCATGAATAGCCGTTCCAAATCACAGACGATTGCGTTTGTCGTTCTGCTGGCGGCAGCAGTGGTGCTGATTGCCGGGGGCGTCTTCGGCGTCATCAACCGCACCAGCGATTCCGGCGAGCAGATGCTCAGCGATATGCGCCTGACCGCGCTGTTGACCACCGCGGGCGAAGGCTCCAAGGAAGCGCTGGTCGAAGCCGAGATCGAGGCCGCGCGCGAGGCGGCCCGCGCCGCCGGAGGCGGACTTTCTGAAATCCGCGAAGCTGTGGCGGCCGCGGAAGAAGAAGCTCGCGCGCGCGTGGAAAACCTGACCATCGAGGTAGACCTTGATACCGTCGATACCAGCGCCCTGGTTCCGGCCGTGGAGGAAATGCTCGCGGCGCAGCGCGCGCTGGGCGTGCAGACCGATGCGGACGAGGCGGCTTATGCCGAGCAGATGCTGGCGCAGATGCCCGACGAAACGACCGCCGCTGAGGAGGAAATTCTCGAATCCGCGCCCACAGACGCCGAATCCGCCATGGATATGGATATGTCTGAGGACGAAATGATGCTCGAGGAAGAAGAGCCGGAGGTGGATATGTCCGGCTTTGTGGCGACGGAGGAAATGAACGCCCTTTCCGCCGTGGTGGATGAAAAGTTCGCAGCCCTGTGCGACGCTTTGCAGGGCGTTTCTCCCGAGCTTTCCGACGAGGCGTTGGAAACCCTGCGGCCCACCATCGAATCGCTCATCTATCAGCGCGGCGATACCTATGAAACCCAGTACGACCGCCTCAGCGCCTATGGCACGGCAGGCTTCGTCTCTTGGGTGACGCGCTATGGCGACGATTTGATTACCGTGGGCGTGGCGCTGACGCTGGTGGCGGTGATGGTGCTCTTTGCCAAGCCGCTGCTCAAGGCGCTGGGCATTCCGCGCATGATTATCTCCTGTTTCTTCCTGCTGATGTGCGTGCTGGCCGTGATTTACGATTTGTCGCTGACCACGCTGCTTTCCAACACCGTGGTGCGCATGGCGATGAACAGTATCCTGGTGCTGGCCATGCTGCCGGGCATTCAGTGCGGCATCGGCCTGAACCTCGGCCTGCCGCTGGGCATCGTCGGCGGCCTGCTGGGCGGCCTGATGTGCATCGAGTTTGGTTTCTCGGGCCTGCCGGGTTTCCTGTTCGCCATCGTCACCGGTTGCCTGATCGCGGCTCTGGTGGGCATGGCCTACGGCGTGCTGCTCAACCGCCTCAAGGGCAGCGAGATGTCCGTCACCACCTATGTGGGCTATTCGGTGATTTCGCTGATGTGTATCGCCTGGCTTTTGTTGCCCTTCCAGTCTGACAAGCTGCGCTGGCCGTTGGGCAACGGCCTGCGCGCTACGCTGACGTTGGACGGCGCCTACCGCCATATCCTCAACGATTTCCTGGCGTTTGACATCGGCTCGTTCACGGTGCCGACCGGCCTTCTGCTGTTCATGGCGCTGTGCTGCTTCCTGATGTGGCTGTTCAGCCGCTCAAAGACCGGCGTGGCCATGCAGGCGGTGGGCAACAACCCGCGCTTTGCCGAGGCCACGGGTATCTCGGTCAACAGGATGCGCATCATCGGCACCACGCTTTCCACCATCCTCGGCGCGGTGGGTATCATCGTATACAGCCAGAGCTACGGCTTCATGCAGCTCTATACCGCTCCCAGGCAGATGGGCTTCATTGCCGCTTCGGCCATCCTCATCGGCGGCGCGAGCGTGTCGCGGGCGAAAATCAGCCACGTCATCATCGGCGCGTTCCTGTTCCAAGGCGTGCTGACGCTGGGCATGCCGGTGGCCAACGTGCTGGTGCCCCAGTCGACAATTTCGGAAACCATGCGCATACTGATTTCCAACGGCATCATCCTGTATGCGCTGACCAAGGCGGGAGGTGGCTCGCGTGGCTAAAAGGACATTCGGCGAATGGATGCGGCAAAATATCGTTACGGTCGTGTTCATCATCCTCTGCGCTTTGTGCTTTTTCCTTTCCGGCGAAACGCCCGCCTATGTGGCGATGGAGCTGGTGGACCGCATGGCGCGCAACGCCTTCATCGTGCTTTCCCTGATTATCCCCATCGTGGCCGGCATGGGCATCAACTTTGCCATTACCATCGGCGCAATGGCGGCGCAGATCGCTCTTTTGTGGGTGCTGGAGTGGCAGATTCCCGGCATCGGCGGCTTCCTGGTAGCGGCGCTGATGACCATTCCCATCGCCACGCTGTTCGGCTTCCTCGTCGGCAAACTGCTCAACAAGATGAAGGGCCAGGAAATGATTGGCGGTATGATCCTTGGTTACTTTGCCAACGGCCTTTACCAGCTGCTTTTCCTGTTCGTGTTTGGCAACCTCATCCCCCTGCACACCGATGGCTTGGTGATTCAGGGCTCCACGGGTGTGGCCAACACCATGGACCTCTCCGGCGCGAACGGCATCCGCAAATCGCTGGATAACCTGATTTCGCTGGAGTTTGCCCCGGCGCTGTACCTGTTCGCGGGCATCATCGCCGTGGTGATGGTGATCTTCTACGTGCGCAAGAGTATCCGCCTTTCCCGCCTGATCGCGGTGCTGGCAGTGCTGGCCGCGTGCGTGATCGCCGTGCAGTTCCCGGCGGTGCGCGATATCTTCCGGCTGGTGCGCGTGCCTGTGGTCACCTTTGCGGTGGTCGGCGTTCTGTGCCTGTTCAACATCATGATTATGAAGACCCGGCTGGGCCAGCAGTTCCGCGCCGTCGGCCAGAACCGCGTGGTTGCCAACGCCGCCGGTATCAACGTGGACCGGACGCGCGTTATCGCCATCATCTTCTCTACGGTGCTGGCAGGCTTGGGCCACCTGATCTTCGCGCAGAACCTGGGCGCGCTGCAAACCTACGGCGCGCACGAACAGGTCGGCCTGTACGCGGGCGCGGCCATCCTCGTGGGCGGCGCGTCCATCGTCAAGGCCTCCAACGGCCAGGCGCTGTTGGGCTGCCTGCTGTTCCACCTGCTGTTCATCGTCGTTTCCGGCGCGGGCCGCGCTGTATTCGGCGACGCCGCCATTGGCGAGTACTTCCGCGTGTTCATCTCCTATGGCGTCATTGCCGTGGCACTGGTGATGCATGCCTGGAGTTCCAGCGTCAAGCGCAAGAGTCCGGAGGCGCAACTGCGCGCCGCGTCCGAAAAGGCGTAAACGCAAGGAATCCGCTCCCTTCCGTCCTGCCTGGGTGGAAGGGAGCTTTTTGCGCAACAGAGCCCCGCTTGTGGCCGTGGGTTCATGTCCGGTACCCGGAGACAAAACGAAAGGAACCGGACAGGGCAGAAGGGAATCCGGGAAAAGGGCAGTAATGCGATTTGCCTGGCACATCGCGCGTATGGACGCTGGTACAGGGGTTGCCCTGGCACGAATTGCTGGCGGCTTTGTCCTGAAGGCGGACTTTTCATTTGCCCCAAGCGCTGTTATAATGAGGGTATGGAGGGATGAATATGCAGCTTTATTGCGAATGTATGCACTGTATATTGGAACACCATTGGTCGTTGGTGAAGGATTGCACGGATGAGCCGCGCCGCGCTGCGTTCATGCGCGAGGTGTGCAAGACCGTGGCGGAGGCGGATCCAAACATGGCCGCGCCGGTACCAACGGCGAAACTGCAAAAACTGTATGCAAAAATGTTTGCCGCGCAGGATGACTATCCGCGCCTGAAGCGCAAGTACAACGAATTGCTGCTCTCTTGGCTGCCGGAGCTGCGCGAAAAGCTGGCGGCGGCAAATGACCCGCTGAAGCTGGCGGTATGGATGGCGATGGCAGGGAATTACATTGATTTCGGGGTGCTGAAAGAGGTGGACGACGCCCGGCTGCGGGCTATGCTGGCTACGCCGGATGAGAGGGCCGTGAATACGCCGGAACTGGAAAACCTGCGGCGGGAGGCGCGCGCGGCGAAGAAACTGACGTATGCGTGCGATAACTGCGGCGAAATCGTATTGGATATGCTGCTGATGGAGGAATTGAAGCGGGAAAATCCGGGCCTTGAAATCACGGCGTTGGTGCGGGGCGAAAACGTGCTCAACGACGCTACTATGGAGGACGCCGAAACCGTGGGGATCGGGCGTATTGCGAAGATTGTGGGGAATGGGTCGAATATCGGCGGTACACAGAGGGAATATCTGGGAGAGGAAGCAAAACGGGCGCTGATGGAAGCCGACGTGGTGATTGCCAAGGGACAAGGGAATTTTGAAACGATGACCGGCGCGGGCTGGAACGCCTATTACCTGTTCCTGGCCAAGTGCCCGCATTATCAAAAGTGGTTTGGCATGGAGCATATGTCCGGCCAGCTTGTCAATGAGCGGCGCTTCACAAGGGCCTGACGCGCCGCATAACCACACCATCCGTAACCCCGCCGGAGGCAACTGGGAGATTCTTAAGAACCTCAGGTTCTTAAGCAGGTCTGGGCAGCGCCCAGCGTAGCCCCGCCGAAAGCGGAAAATAGCCCGTAAGGATAGAAGTATAGCGCAGCATACGCCATGCCCCGCTCGCCCGGATGCCGCCTTGGATTTTCAAAGCCGGAGTAAACGATAACGCCACATAGCCCCGACAGGGCGCGCCAGCAACAAAGCGTTCCCTGCCCCAGGGGGCAGGGCAGCGCCGCCCGACACTCACCCAGCGCCCCTTGCCAAAGGCAAGGCAGCGTCATCCGGAGAACAAAAGGCAACAAGCCAGCGCTTCTCTGTATCCTTGGCCAGAAGCGTAACCATACCGTCCGGCGTACCCGCGCCCATTGTCAAGAACAAGGCCACGCATCCAACCCATGCCCGCGCATTTTGCCGTGGGGCAGGGCGGCACCGCCCAGCACATACCCAGCGCCCCCCTGCCAAAGGCAAGGCAGCGTCATCCGGCGTACAAAGGCAACAAGCCAGCGCTTCTCCACATCCCTGGCCAGGAGCGCGGCTACACTATCCAACATACCCGCGCCCATTGTCAAGAACAAGGCCACGCATCCAACCCATGCCCGCGCGTTTTGCGGTGGGGCAGGGCAGCGCCGCTTCAGGTACATCCAGCACGCAAGAACCATTGGCCAAGGGCGTGGCGCGCGACCCCGCCGCCCCTGCGCGTTTCCCGCCAAGGGCAGCGCCCCGCGGCCAGCCCCACACGCAGCGGCATTGCCAGGGCGGCCCTGCCGTCCGCCGCCAAACGCCCGTGCGCCAAGCGCGAGCGGCATCAAAATCCGGCCAAGGGAACGCGCAACGGCCAGCGCGTTCCGGTACAGGCCGCGCGCCCTTGGAATCTCCCGGCCGCCTCCGCAAGACCGCGAAGGACGGAACCCGGCGTGCCACACCCGCCGGGTTGACAATTCCCCCCTGCGCGCGCTACAATAGACATTCAAGGATATCGGGAGGATTTCGGCATGTATGTGGTGGTAGGGCTGGGAAACCCCGGCCGCAAGTATGAACACACGCGCCACAACGTCGGCTTTGACGTTGTGGATGTACTCGCGCAGCGCAACAACATCTCCCTCGCCCGCCTGCGCTGCAAGGCCGTCGTCGGCGAGGGCATCATCTCCGGCCAGCGCGTCGCCCTGGCCCTGCCCCAGACCTATATGAACCTGAGCGGGGAAAGCGTCGTCCAGCTCGTCAACTGGTACAAGCCCGAGCGCGACCAGCTCATCGTCTGCTTTGATGATGTGGATCTCCCCGAGGGCAAGTTACGCTTCCGCCCCTCCGGTTCCGCCGGTACCCATAACGGCATGCGCAACATCATCTACCTCCTCGGGCGCGATGATTTTCCCCGCCTGCGCGTGGGCATCGGCCGCCCGCCCGAGGGCTGGGATCTCAAGGACTATGTGCTCACCGGCTATCGCACCGCTGCCGACCGCCAGACCATGTTCGACGCCTTCGTCGCTGCCGCCGAGACCGTCGAGCGCCTCATCGCCGGCGGCGTGGACGCGGCGCGAAAGCGCGTGGCCGAATTTAACAACGCCAATGGCTGATCAAGGGGGGAGAACGCCGTGCAGCGCGACAGCGAATTTCTCGCCACCGAAAAACCATCCCGGCTGCTGGTAAAGCTCGCCCTGCCCGCAGTGACCGCGCAGCTTGTCAATATGCTGTATAACATCGTCGACCGCATGTATATCGGTCGGTTGGAGGGTATCGGCACCGACGCGCTGGCTGGGGTGGGCGCGTGCCTGCCGGTCATCCTGCTCGTCAGCGCTTTCGCGGCACTGGCCAGCATGGGCGGCGCGCCCCGCGCCTCCATCTTTATGGGACAGGGCGACCGCGAAAGCGCCGAGCGCACCATGGGCAACTGCATGACGTTTTTGCTGGTCCTGGCCGCCGTGCTCACCGCCGCGCTGCTCTTCTTCCAGCGGCCCATCCTGCTCGCTTTCGGCGCGTTGCCGGAAACGCTTGGCCACGCCCTCGAATATATGAACATCTATGCCCTCGGCACCGTGTTTGTGCAGATTGCCCTGGGCATGAACGCCTTTATCACCGCGCAGGGCTTTTCCCGCACCAGCATGCTCACCGTGCTCATCGGCGCGGTGCTCAATATCGCCCTCGATCCGCTGTTTATGTTTACTTTCGGCATGGGGGTGAAGGGCGCGGCGCTGGCCACAATTCTTTCACAAGCGGTGTCGGCGGCGTGGGTTTTGTGGTTCCTGTGCGGGCGCAAGACGGTCCTGCACCTGCGGCTTGCGTATATGGCCCCGCGCCCCAGCTTGCTCGCGCCCTGCCTGGCGCTGGGCGTATCGCCGTTTATCATGCAGGCTACCGAGGCCGCCATCAACGTCTGCTTCAACCGTCAGCTCGCCCTCTACGGCGGGGCGCTGGCCGTGAGTTCTATGACCATCCTCGCCAGCGTCATGCAGTTTGCCATGCTGCCCTTGCAGGGGCTTACGCAAGGCGCGCAGCCCATCACCAGCTACAACTACGGGGCAAAGAATCCCGCCCGCGTGCGCGCCTCCTTCCGGGCGTTGCTGGTTGCCTGTATGCTCTATGCGGGCATACTGTGGCTGGCGGTGATGATTTTCCCGCAGGGCTTTGCCAGGCTTTTCAGCAACGATCAGGCGTTGGTGGACTTTACGGCCCGCGCCCTGCGCATCTATATGGCCGCGGGCCTGCTCCTCGGCGTGCAGCTTGCCTGCCAGCAGACCTTTATCGCCTTGGGCAACGCCAAAAGTTCGCTGTTTCTGGCGGTGCTGCGCAAGCTGATCCTGCTCATCCCCCTGATTTATATCCTGCCTGCCATTCTGCCCATGGATAAGACCATGGCCGTGTATCTCGCCGAACCGGTGGCCGACGTTCTTGCCGTAACGACCACTGCGCTGTTGTTCGCGCATCAGTTCCCACGGGCGATGCGTGCGCTGGAGGCTGACGAATGCTCGAAAACTTAAATTGTCTCTTTGCCCCGTTGGAGGCGCTGGGAGAGTTCGGCGCGCTGACGGACGCCCTTTTAAGCCCGGGGGCCGTGATGGCCTGCGGGCTGGACGACGCGCAAAAATTGCACCTGGTTTCCGCCGCGGCGCGGAAGCTGGGCAGGCCGCTTCTGTATGTAACTTCCAATGAAGTCGCCGCCCAGCGCGTCTGCGAGGACCTGGGCGCGCTGCTGGGCGGCGGCGTGGCGCTTTTGCCTGCACGCGATATTTCCTTTGTGCGCACCGCCGCTTCCAGCCACGAACTGACCATGCGCCGCCTGGAGGCCCTGGGCGCTGTGGCCACGGGTGGGGCCAAGGCGCTGGTGATGAGCGCGGACGCGCTGTTGTGCCGGCTGATGCCCCGGGAACGCTTCCTGGAAAACGTGATCGAGCTTACGCCGGATCTGCGCATCAGCCCGACGGAGCTGATCGCGCGGCTGGTGCAGGCCGGGTACGAGCGCACGCCGCTGGTGGAAGCGCGCGGCCAGTGCGCTTTGCGTGGCGGCATACTGGATGTGTACCCCGTGGGCATGCCCGGGGCGGTGCGCCTCGAGTTTTTTGACGACGAGGTGGATTCGCTGCGCTCGTTTGACGTGATGACCCAGCGCTCCATATCGCGCCTGGAAGGCGCACGCATCTATCCGGCTTCGGAAATGCTGCTTGATGGCGAAGGCTATCTGCGCGCGGCGCATACGCTGAAAAACCTGCTCAGCCGCCGGGCCGGGGCCTTGCGCGGAGAGGGACGGCAGAAACGCCTGGAACGCGAGTTCGACCTGATGCCCTTCGAGGACTTTTTAAAGCTCACCGGCGAGGGCGGGGAAGCGGCGCGTGCCGACGGGGGAGGCGCCCTTTCCCGCAATTTCCACAGCGCGCTTGCGGCGCTGGAGGCCGGGCACGATTTTGACGGCGCGGACAGCCTGGTGCCGGTGCTGGCGGACTTTTCCGCTACGGCCATCGACTATCTGGACGACCCATTGATCGTCTTTGACCAGCCCAGCCGCCTGCGCGAGCGCGCCGAAAACCGCGCCCTGGAATTCAAAGAGCACTTTGCCAGCGCCCTGGAGCACGACGAGGCCCTGCCCAAGCAGGCTGAGCTGTTGCTTTCCTGGGACGAGGCGCTCGCCCGCGCCGACGGCCGCCGCGCCTTGGCGCTCTATCCCTTTTTGCGCACCGATCCGGATTTTAAGTTCAAAACCGTATTGCAATTTGAGGGCCGCAACGCCGCCGGCTATATGGGCAACATTCCCGAGCTGGCGCGGGATCTGCGAAAATGGCTTTCCGAGGGCTGGCGCGTGGCGCTGCTCTCCGGAGGCGTGGCTCGCGCGGGGCGTCTCAAATCGGCGCTGGAGGCGCAGAAGGTCGCCGCGGCCTTTCTGGAACAGCCGCCCGAAGCGCTGCCCGAGGGCGAGGCCGTCATCCTGCCCATGGCGCTGTCGCGCGGCTTCCTCTATCCGCAGGCAAAGCTGGCCGTCATCTGCGAAACGGACATCTTCGGCGTTGGCCGCCAGAAGGCGCGCTCGCGCGCCAAGAGCGGCGAAAAGCTGGCGGCGTTTACCGATTTGGCCGTGGGCGATTACGTCGTGCACGAAAACCACGGCGTCGGCCAGTACATGGGCACGGTGCGCTTGGCCTCGGAGGGCACCTACCGCGACTTTTTGCACATCCGCTATCAGGGTTCGGACAAACTGTACGTACCCACCGACCAGCTCGACCGCGTGCAGAAATACATCGGCTCCGAGGGCGAAACGCCCAAGCTCAACCGCCTTTCCGGGGGCGAGTGGCAGCGGCAGAAGGCGCGTGTCAAGGCATCCATCCAGGAGATTGCCGGCGAGCTTTTGAAGCTCTACGCCCACCGCGAATCCACCCCCGGCCACGCCTTCGATCCGGATACCCCCTGGCAGCGCGAGTTTGAGGACAGCTTCCCCTTTGAGGAAACACCGGATCAGCTCGCCGCCATTGAGGATATCAAGCGCGATATGGAAAAGCCCAAGATCATGGACCGCCTGCTTTGCGGCGACGTGGGCTACGGCAAGACCGAGGTGGCCCTGCGCGCCATTTTCAAGTGCGTGATGGGCGGCAAGCAGGCGGCGCTGCTGGCCCCCACCACCATCCTCGTGCAGCAGCATTACGCCACCATGATGAACCGCTTCCACGGCTTCCCCATCAAGGTGGATACGCTTTCGCGTTTCAAGACCGCGCAGGAACAGAAGGAGGTCATCCGCCGTCTGGAGGCCGGGGAGCTGGACGTGATTATCGGCACCCACCGGCTGCTGGGCAAGGATGTGAACTTCAAAGACCTCGGCCTGCTGGTGGTGGACGAGGAACAGCGCTTCGGCGTCACCCACAAGGAGGCCATCAAAAAACTCAAGCAGACCGTGGACGTGCTCACCCTCACGGCCACGCCCATCCCGCGCACGTTGCACATGTCCATGGTGGGCATCCGCGACATGAGCCTTTTGCAGTCCCCGCCCGAGGAGCGTTACCCGGTGCAGACCTATGTGGTGGAGTATTCCGACGGCCTGGTGCGCGACGCCATATTGCGCGAGCTGGGGCGCGGCGGACAGGTGTATGTGCTCAATAACCGCGTGCAGACCATCGAGGCGATGTACGCGCGGCTGAAAAAGCTCGTGCCCGAGGCGCGCATCGCCGTCGGCCACGGACAGATGCGCGAGCACGCCCTTGAGGACGTGATGCTCGATTTCTACGAGGGCAAGTTCGACGTGCTTCTATGCACCACCATCATCGAAGCCGGCCTGGACGTGCCCCGCGCCAACACGCTGATTGTGCTCGACGCCGACCGCTTCGGCCTTTCCCAGCTCTATCAGCTGCGCGGCCGCGTGGGGCGCTCCAACCGCCTGGCCTACGCCTACCTCACCGTCAACCCCGCCAAGGTGCTCACCGAGGCGGCGGACAAGCGCTTAAACGCCATCCGCGAGTTTACCGAGTTTGGCTCCGGCTTCCGCGTGGCCATGCGCGATTTGGAGATTCGCGGCGCGGGCAACCTGCTGGGCGCGGAGCAATCCGGCTTCATGGCCTCGGTGGGCTACGACTTGTATGTGAAAATGATTGAAGAAACCGTGCGCGAGATGCGCGGCGACGTCTCCCGCGGCGATGTGGAAACGCGCGTGGATTTGAAGGTGGACGCCTATCTGCCCCAGGAATACGTGCAGAGCGACACCCTGCGCGTGGAGATGTATAAGAAAATCGCCTCCATCCGCGACCGCGCCAGCCGCGAAGATTTGATCGAGGAATTGGTGGACCGCTTTGGCGACCCCAACCGCCCGGTGATGAACCTGATCGAAACGGCGCACCTCAAGGCGCTGTGCTCGCAACTGGGCATCGACCATGTGAGCATGAAGGGCGGCGAGATGGTGCTGCGCTTCTCCATCGCCGCGCAGCTCAACGCCATGAAGCTGCTCGCCGCCGTCAAGCCGCACGAGGGCAAACTGCGCCTGGTGGGCACCAACCCGCCCGCGCTGCGCCTGTTTGACGCAAAGCGCAAAACCGCCGAGGAACTTTTGCCCGAGGCCGTGCGCGTGATGGAGGATATCCTTGCGCGCATGGAAGGAAAGGAGGAGGGCGCGTGAGCTTTCTGCCCGTCACCATGGCCGAGTGCCGCGCGCGCGGCTGGGACGCGCCGGATTTTGTCTACGTCACCGGCGACGCCTATGTCGACCATCCCTCCTTCGGGCTGGCCATCATCTCCCGCGTGCTGGAAAGCGCCGGCTACCGCGTGGCCATGCTGCCCCAGCCGGACTGGCATACCTGTGAGGACTTCAAGCGCTTTGGCCGCCCGCGCCTCGGCTTCCTCATCACCGCCGGGGTGATTGATTCCATGGTCAACCACTACACCGTGGCCAAAAAGCCCCGTGACCGCGATGTCTATTCCCCCGGCGGCCAGGCGGGCATGCGCCCCGACCGCGCCACCATCGTCTACGCCAACCGCGTGCGGCAGGCCTATGGCAGCGTGCCCATCCTGCTCGGCGGGGTGGAAGCCTCGCTGCGCCGCTTCGCCCACTACGATTACTGGGACGACCGCGTGCGCAATTCCTGCCTGGTGGACGCGGGCGCGGACGTGCTGATGTTCGGCATGGGCGAGCGCTCCATACTGCGCGTGGCGAAATGGCTGGAGGAGGGGAAGCCCTTTGCGGAAATGCGCATTCCCGGCACCTGCGTGATGGTGCCCGAGCCGCCCGAGGGGGCGTTGGAAATCGCCCCCATGGAGGAGGTAGCCGCCGACCGCGCCGCCTATGCCCGCGCCTTCAAGGTGCAGTATGACGAGCAGGACCCGGTGCGCGGCCGCCCCATCTGCCAGAAGCACGGCAAGCGCTATCTTTTGCAGAACCGCCCCGATTTGCCCCTGACCCGCGAGGAACTCGACCGTACCTACGCCCTGCCCTATGAGCGCAAATGGCACCCCATGTACGACGCCCAGGGCGGCATCCCCGCGCTTTCCGAGGTCAAGTTTTCCATCGCCCACGTGCGCGGCTGCTTCGGGGCCTGCAATTTCTGCGCCCTCACCTTCCATCAGGGGCGCATCGTCTCCTCGCGCAGCAAGGAATCCGTTTTGCGCGAGGCCAGGTTGCTCACCCGCGACCGCGATTTTAAGGGCTACATCCACGATGTCGGCGGCCCCACCGCCGATTTCCGCCAACCGGCCTGCAAGGGGCAGCTCGAACACGGGGCCTGCAAGGGCAAACAGTGCCTGTTCCCCGCGCCGTGCAAAAACCTCGTCGCCGACCACCGCGAGTATGTGGATATCCTCCGCGCCCTGCGCGAATTGCCCGGGGTGAAAAAGGTGTTCGTGCGTTCCGGCGTGCGCTTTGACTATGCCCTGGCGGACAAAAGCGGCGCGTTTTTGCGCGAACTGGTCGCCCACCATGTAAGCGGCCAGCTCAAAGTCGCGCCCGAACACGTCAGCCCCCGCGTGCTGCGCTATATGGGCAAGCCCGCCCCGGAGGTGTACGACCGCTTTGTAAAGCGCTATGCCCAGCTCAACAGGGAGTTGGGCATGGATCAATACCTCGTGCCCTACCTCATGTCCAGCCATCCCGGCTGCGAGCTGTCCGACGCGGTGCTGTTGGCCGAATACCTGCACAAGACCGGCCAGCGCCCCGAGCAGGTGCAGGACTTTTATCCCACCCCCGGCACGCTCTCCACAGCCATGTTTTACACCGGCCTTGATCCGCGCGACATGCGCAGCGTCTATGTGCCGCGCGACCCGCACGAAAAGGCCATGCAGCGGGCGCTGATGCAGTATTTCCGCCCCGAGAACCACGCTCTGGTGCTGGAAGCTTTGCGCCGCGCCGGGCGGGAAGACCTGATTGGCTTTGGCAAGGAATGCCTGATTCCCCCGCGTCCCATCCGTCCCCGGCAGAAGGGCGAAAAGCCCAACGCGAGGGGAAAGCCGTTCAAAGGGGAAAGGCAGGACAAACAAGCGCCGAAAACCGCCGCCAAAACGGGCAAACCGCCCCGAAAGGGCGGCGAGGGACGCAAAAAGAGTTCGCCCGAACGCGCGCAGGGGGCACGCGCCAAAAGCAAGCGCCCCGCCAAGCCTTCGCCCACCGGCAAGCGGCGCGGCTGAAACGCCGAAAGCACGGCAGGGGGCGGCTTTCCAGGAAATTTCGCGCGCGTCCATAGCGCCGACGGCAGGCCGTCAAAAACCGCCCCCGGCAATGGGGTGGTGAATCAAGAAAACATTGAAGCAAGGGACGGGAAGGCGCAAAACAAGGGGTGGCAAGTGGAACATTAAGGGCTGAAAACGCCTGTGTTTCTGCGGCTTTCAGCGCGCGGAAACAGCATGGACGATACTTTATATTCAAACCCGCAAAAACGGCTTTCTTATTGTCCACGCAAGGATAAAAAAAGAACAGGGACGCGGTGCCGGAAAACGACAACCGCGCCCCTATTTTATCTCTTTCAATTTTGCATTTTTGCGTATGGTTTCCTTTGCCGCCTTTACAAAGTCTGTAATCATACGGATTTCGTATTCGTCGCAATCGGAAACAAGGTTTTGTATCTCCTGTGAAAAAATATCTTTGGAATGTATCACACTGTCACATAAAAACTCGTCAACAGAAACGGAAAGGGCATTTGCCAAAGATACAATCGCCGGCAAACTCAATTTTGAGTTACCCGTTTCAATATTGCTCATGTGCGTTGTGGAAAGCGACGCTTTTTCTGCCAATGCTTCCTGTGTCAAATCCGCTTTAATACGGGCAATTTTTATACGCTTGCCAATCGCTTTATAATCTAATTCCATTCAAAAATCCCTCGCAATCACCCACTTTCTATATTGTATTTTTTTCGCTGCATCATTATAATAATCTACATAAATGATTACTTTATACAGTTTGTGTTTTGAGGAAAATATTTTATATCCCATCTCACAAGCTATATTTCTAATATATGTGAGGGAATACAATAATTGCTTGCACCTTTGCGGGGCATAGAGAAGTTTTCGGCTCCTGCACTCAAAAAATAGAAAATGCGCTTGAAACGCTGATCGAACATGAAGATACGTTATACTGTTACGTCGGCGGTATGGGAGAGTTCGACGGATTTTCCGCTGCTGCTGTCCGCAATCTGAAAAGGAAATACCCAAACAAAGAAATCCGGCTTGCGCTTGTTCTGCCCTATATGCAGCAAAAATTAAACGAGTATAAGGAATATTACGAAACGAGTTTTGATGATATTCTTATCCCGGCAGCGTTAGCGGATATACACTATAAGCGGGCAATATCCGTCCGCAACAGGTGGCTTGTGGATAATAGCGACTATTTGATTGCTATGGTATGGCGCGACTTTGGCGGGGCATATACGACGCTGCGATATGCACAAAAACAGGGGCGCGGCGCCGGAAACCGGCAACCGCGCCCCTGTTTTCTATGGGCTATTCCTCATCGGTCAAGATAAACTCCCTTTCGGAAAACTCGCTGTCTGTCATGGCTTGCAGCTTGTTCGCCGCTGCGGCGGCAAGCTGGCGCATATCCTCGTCCATGTAGGGCATGGCGGCAAGAATATTTTCAACTGTCATTTCTCGGCTGTTCTCGGCGTAGATTGCAACAATGTTTTTTCCTCTAACGTCCCTTTGCTTGGTTATTCACTTGTAACCTGTTTGCCCACCGTCCTTAAAACGCGATGATATAAGGGCTTTTGCTTGTTTTCTTATCTCACCGCGCTTAACGGAGGCGGTTTTCAGCCTTTATATTCCCTCGGCAAACGCCGTGTGCTCCCAGGCCACCAGCAGCATGCCCTCGCGCACGGCCACGCGGGCGAGGATGCCGGTGAATTCGTTGCTCACGCCCATGGGGTAATCCTCGCGCAGTGTGAAGCCGTGCTGCTCGTACTTCAGCCCTTCCAGATCCACGCCCCGCGCTTCGCCGCACTGGGCGAACACGGAGAGCAGGCCCCGGCTTTCGGCGCGGAAGCGCATTTCTCCATTCCAAAGCGTGGTCAGCTTGTAGCGCGCCTCCACCAGCACGCCGCGCGCGCCCTGCCGGGCCAGGAAGCCGAGCGCCTGCAGGTTGGCAATGGTGTGGTCGATGCGGCCCCCGGCGGCCCCGTAGAGGCGGAAATCCCGGTAGCCGCGCGCAAGCCCCAACCGCAGCGCCGCCACCATGTCCGTGTCGTCCTTTTCGGCGGGCAGGCGCACAATCTCGCCGCCGCGCGGCGCTTCGCGCAGGGAATCGAAATCGCCGACCACCACATCCGCCATGGCCCCTAGCTGGGAAAGCGGGGCCTGACCGCCATCAGCGGCGATCACCAGGTCGCCTGCCTGCGGCGACCAGCCTTCTGCGCACCAATCACCCGCACCCACAATCCAACAGCGCCCGTCCATGCGCCATACCTCCCCATAGATAATGGCGGCCCACAAACCTGTGCCCAGCGCGGCTTGCCTAAACCCGCCGCCCTTGGTTCTGATCTGGCCCGCCATCCCGCGCTTCCAGCCCGGAATGCCTGAATTTGCTATATGATACCAGCCTCCGCCGGGAAAGTCAAGGCGGTTTTTCTTTGCCATTGCCGTTGACGGACTTCGGTTTGTTCTGCTATAATGAAGGGGACAAGGAGGGCTACCAATGAAAAAGGGCGATTTGCGCCGGCAGGCCATACTCGATACCGCCGAAGCGCTGTTTTTTGAGCGCGGATATGAAGAAACCTCCGTCCAGGACATACTGGACGCCATGGGGCTTTCCAAGGGCGGCTTTTACCACCACTTTGAATCCAAAATGGCCGTGCTAGAGGCCGTCAGCGCCCGGCGCGCCGAAAAGAAGTTCACCCAGGCGGCGCGGGAACTGCGCGCCTCCTCGCTGGGGGCGCTGGAAAAGCTCAACCGCCTGTTTTCTCTGGTGAATATGTTTGAGCGCGAACAGCCGGAGTTTGTGCTGATGGTGCTCAACGTCTGCTTCCGCGGCGGCGACGCGGCGCTTCTGCGCGCTATCCGCGAAGTGACGCTTGCCCAGCTTGGCTCTCTGATGGACGAAATCATCGCCCAGGGCGTGCGCGAGGGCGTTTTCTACACCCGCCAGATGGGCGGTATTGGCCGGCTGCTTTTGCTGCTGGCGCACGATGTAGAGGATGAGGCCGCGCGCCTGCTGGTGAGCGGCGAGGGCAAGCCGGAAAGCGTGGTGGCCGTCATCGACGTACTCAATGTCTACCGCGACAGCGTAGAGCTTTTGCTCAACGCGCCTTATGGTTCGGTGCGCCTGTTCGACGTAGACCGCGTGCTCAAGGTATGCCGCGCGGTGCTGCCCGGCTTGGAGCCGGGGGAGGATGAATGATGAAAACATTCCTTTGCCTGCTGCTTGCCCTGTCGCTGCTGCTTGGCGGCGTGGCGCTTGCCGAAAATGCCACCGCAGCGCCGCTTGCGGCGCTCACGCCTTCGCCCACACCACAGATGGAGCCGGCCCCGGCGCGCCCGCAGCAGCCTACGCCCGAGCCTGCCGCGACGGAGACGGCCACGCCCATGCCTTCGCCTACGCAAACGCCTTATCCCACGCCCACGCCGCGCGCGGCGGCGGCCACGGCCACGCCCGAAGTGACCGCCGTGCCGGAAACCACGGCCACACCCGAGGCCGCCGCGCCGGAAACGTCCGCCACTCCGGAAACCGCCGGGGAAACATCCCCCGCGCCGGAGGGCATCTTTGACCGCCTGCCCGCGGACATGCCCACCGTGCCGCCGCTGCCCACGCGAGAACCGGGCCGTTTGACCGGCGTGAAAATTGGCATCGACCCCGGCCATCAGGCCCAGGGAAACAGCGACCAGGAGGCCGTTGCCCCCGGCAGCTCCGAAACCAAGGCCAAGGTTTCCAGCGGCACCTATGGCCGCTTCACCGGCGTGCCGGAATACGAGGTCAACCTCGCGGTATCGCTCAAGCTGCGCGAGGCTTTGGAGGCGCTGGGCTGCGAGGTGTACATGACCCGCGAGACCAACGACGTGGATATCTCCAACCAGGAGCGCGCCATCATGATGAATGAACTGGGCGTGGATCTGGTGTTGCGCATCCATTGCAACGGCTCCACCAACGAAAGCGCGCAGGGCATCGGCCTGTACATCCGCGCCACGGGAACCAACGCCGACGAATGTATGCGCGCCGCCGAGGCGCTGTTGCCCGCCATGGTGGAGGCCACGGGCGCGGAAAGCGACGGCATCTTCCGCCGCGACAGCTACACGGGCCTGAACTGGTCGGAAGTGCCCAGCATCCTGGTGGAAATGGGCTTTATGACCAACGAGGAAGAGGACTACAAGCTCAACGACCCCGCCTATCAGGACCAGCTCGTGGCGGGCATGGTCGAGGGCGTTTGCGCCTATATGGGCAGATAGACAAACGAGGTGACTTTTATGGAACGTCCCATGCGCAGGGCGCGGGATTCGTATACCGAACAGGTGCAGATCATCATGCCGCAGCACGTCAACGGCGCGCAGCGGCTCTTTGGCGGCCAGCTCATGGCCTGGATTGACGTGGTAGCGGCGGTGGCGGCGCGCCGCCATGCCGGGCATACCGTCACCACGGCCTCCGTGGACGAGCTTTCCTTCCTCAACTCCGCCTTTCTGGACGAAACGGTGGTGCTGGCGGCGCGGGTGACGTATGTGGGCCGCACCAGCATGGAGGTGCGCGTGGATACCTATGCCGAGCGCCTCGACGGCCGCCGCGACCCGGTCAACCGCGCCTATCTGGTGCTGGTGGCGCTGGACGAAAACGGCGCGCCCACCGAGGTGCCGGGGCTTTATGTGGAAACCGACGAGGAGCGCGCCGAGTGGGCCGACGGCGAACGGCGCCGGCTTCTGCGCAAAGAGCGGCGCAGCGCAAGGCCCTGACGGGGACGCGGCCGTGCTTTACTGCCTTACACATGCGAATATACTCTCCCGCGGAGGCATTCCCCGCCGCATGGATGCGAAACGGATCGGCCATTATTCCGCGCTGGAAAAGGCGCTGGACGCCCGCGAACGCGCCGCGCGTCTAAAGGGATTTGCCGGTTTTGCTATCGGTCTGGTTTTTTGCGCCGACGGGGAGGAGGGCGCGCCGCCGCGCCTTGTCTACCGCAACGGTTACGCCTGCCCCGAGGATCCGGAGTTTTGGCTGGGCGGCCATTACCGCACGCGCGCAGCGGCGCTGGCAGGCCTGCGCGCTCTGGAGCGCTTTGCCGTCGTGCCCGAAGCGCTGGAGACATACGAAGTTTCCGTCGATGCGGACGGCTGGGTGGAGGGCTTTGAATCCGGCTAGTCTCCATCGCCGTCTGCGCCTTGAATTTGCCGCGCTTTCGCCATGAAAGCGCGGTATACTGTATCCATCCCTTTTCAAAGGAGGAACATAGCGTGCAGGAAAACTGTATCCGCGTCGGCATCGGCTTTGCCACCGGGCGCAAGAGTTTCCAGAACGTTTTGCGCTCGTATGTCTATCATCTGGAGGAATCGGGCTTTGTCGTGCCCGGGCGGGTGAGCCTCACCCTGCTGGTGGCCTTTGACCCCGCTTATTCCGGCACCACGCGCGCCGACTACGAGGACATGGAACCGCGCGTGAAGCGCTGGTTTGACGACATGGCCTTTTTCTCGCCCGAGGATGTGCAAAATGCCGCCGAAGCGCTGGTGCAGCGCGGCGTGGCCCCGGAAAACGAAAAACACCTGCTCTTTGGCAACGGCTACGCCGCCCAGCGCAATATCGTGCTCTACGAGGCCATGCGCCGCCATCTGGACAACCTGATTTTCTTTGACGACGACGAATACCCCATGGCCGTCACCAACTCCAACTCCTCCGGCGTGGCCCTGTGGAGCGGCCAGCACGTCATCGAGGCGCACGTCAAGTACCTGCGCTTTGCCGACGTCACCAACGGCTACCACTGCGGCTATATTTCGCCGCTGCCCTCGCTGGAGCTGGACGGCATACTCGACGCGGACACCTTCCGCCGCTTCATCGCCGCCATGTCCAGCGACGTGCTCAGGTGGGAGGACGTGCAGGCCATCATCCAAAGCGGCGGCGTCACCTATGCCGACCGCGCCGTGCTCACCAGCAACGGCCCGGCGCTGGTGGAGGAGGAAAACCACGCCAAGTTCATCACCGGCGGAAACCTCGGCCTGAACCTGACCGACCCCGCCAAAATCCCCCCGTTTTACAACCCGCCCGGCGCGCGCGGGGAAGACAGCTTTTTCAGCACCTGCCTGACAAACTGCGTGGTCAAGCGCGTGCCCGCCTATACCTTCCACGACGGCTTCGCCCTCTACAGCGACCTTTTGCGCGGCGTATTGCCCACGTTCCTCAAAAGCGTGTCGCTCTACGATTCACGCGCGGTGACGGAGCGCTTTTTGCGCGCCTGCGTGGGCTGGGTGCGCTACAAGCCACTCTATACGCGCCTGACCCGCCCGGACGACTGGCGGCAGGTGCTCGACGAGGCCGAAGCGGCCCTGCGCGAAACCATCCCCAGCGTATGCGCCTATTTCAACGACCGCGCCTTTGCCGGTGTGTCCGCCCAGTTTTCGCAGTACCGCCGCGATGTGGATAAGCATCTTGCCGAATTTGAGCGCGTCCAGACGCTTTGGGCACGGATGAAGGAACTGCTGTGACTTTGCCGGCGCCGCTGGAAAGATAGGGCAGAACTTCCCGTGCAAAATGTCCGGCCGGGCTGTTTTCGGCCGTGTTTTTGCGGACGGCGTTTGCTTCCGACATGGCCGCCAGGGCCGTTGGCCGCGAAGGCTTTTGAGTCTGCCTTGCTCAAGGCGAAAATGGCCGCTGCCATGTTCGTTATGCCGGGTGGACGGATGGATTCTTGGCGGAGAAAACCCCGGCGTGCCGTCTCGTTCCCTGAGCGCGCCCGCTGGCGCAAAAATCGCGCCCGGCGGTGCTCCCGCTGCCCTTTAACGCCATTTTTCTTGACTTTACGGGCTTGTTTCTTTATAATAAATCCATGTAGGTCATTTGGTTGAAACCTGATTCCATAAAGGAGGTCCTCCACTTGAGCATCAAGATGACCGTGGACGGCAATACCGCCGTCAGCCATATCGCGTATGCGTTCAGCGATGTGGCCGCAATCTACCCCAT
>DVFZ01000107.1 GCA_018712945.1 Candidatus Pullichristensenella stercorigallinarum
TCGAGGCGTCCCTGCATGTTCCACCGCCTATAGAGTGCATCAAGTTGATAACTCCCGTCGCTTTGCAGCCATTCCTTTTCAATCGCATGACAAAACGGGCGGCAGTCGAAACGGAGAGAGCGATATACCCCCTCCGGCCCCGTATACATTGTCACCAACCACACCATACCCCGCTTCTCATCGACCTTGTAAAAACTTCCACGATACATGAAAAACCCAAATGGCTGTAGAATCTTCCCATATACTCCCAGAAATGTCATCGCCGCGTTCTCCTTTGACTATTTCAGCAGAAGTTTTGTTCCGAGTATCGCATGCGATCAGGCCCCTATTGTATGTAAGGAAAACGATGGCCGAAGCAATGGCGATTATAAGCAGTGCGCAGAGAATGGCGATTCCCACAATATGGCTTCGGCGCATTGCCTGTCACTCCCTCAACGCATTCAATCGTTGCTTCACCGGTTTCAACGAGTTGCCTATAGATGTCGGACGATCCCCCAAGACCCGGCTTTCAAGCTGTATGTAGGCAATATCCGGCGCGGTCGACCCGCTGTGTCGTGGTTGTATTCTATCATGCGGCGCTTCGCACTGTCAACGGACGCCAGCGCCATCGCAAACCGCCCGCCACCGACGCCGCTGTCGTCAGCAGGACCTTCCCGCACGGAAAAAGTGCAGGAAAGGGGCGCGGTTCCCCGCGCCCCAGGATGTTGACAAAGTCAACAGACTGGCAGAGCGTTGAGAAAGCCTGCAAGCCAAGGAAGCAAACTTGCAGCCAAGGAAGCTTACATGGACGTAAGTGACCGCAGGATGCAAGTGCAGCTGACGCCGGAAGCAAAAATCGCTTCTGATTCTTTGTATATCAGAGCGATTTTTGCGGTTGTGGGCTTTGTCAGCGCTCTGGGGCGCGGTTCCCCGCGCCCCGCCGGTCTTCCTTGCCTTCTCCTACTTGCCGCCCCGCCACCGCACGCAGCGATGGCCGCGGACGATGTACAGCGCCGCGCCCTCCGGCAGCGCTGCAAGGTTGTGCAGGTCGTCTTTTGTTGGTTCAAACCCGTGCTGGTAGTGGTTGCTGTACAATGCGATGCGAACGCCCTTCGGCCAGCCGCCGGCAAATACATCCTCTGCCGGCGCGTAGGGGTCAAAAAGCCGCAACGCAGCCTCGCCTCCCTCTTTCTGGATCGCCAGCGCGGCTACATCTGTGCACACGTCCGCGAACAGCGCCACCCCGAAAGCCACACCTGTCCAACCCTCGCACGACACATGCAGGGCCTTGTCCTTCTGTTCTTCTCTCATGCGCATTGGCATATTGATCACCCTTTCCAGATGTACCAGCCATGCGCATCGCTGTATCTATAGAATATCATAATCTTCCCATGGCTTCAAGACGATTTTAATGCATGTTTCGCATTAAAAATACGAGTGTCAAGCATAAGAAACGCGAAATCGAGAGAGAACAGTGCTAGGAGGAGGATTTGCAAAGCAAATATACCCTACCTTGACTGTGGGAAGGAGTGCAGAATGGATATCAACGTCCCATCATACCGCGTTTTCACTTGCGTGCCGTTTTGCAGCTGATCTTGCATCGCCTCCTCGGTCACGGTTTTTTCTCCGCCCACTTCAATATCCGTTTATGTTATAGCATGTGCAAGTGTATATGGGGATTTGCATACCGCCTCCAAACTCCACCACGTAATATCTCCCATATTCCCATATCGCCCGCGTACCTGCACAGAAAAAGCGCCAGGGCAAATGCCCTAGCGCGTGGCTCCTCAGGTAAGACTCGAACTTACAACCCTTCGGTTAACAGCCGAATGCTCTGCCATTGAGCTACTGAGGATCATTCGGGGTCTTTGGCGCGGCTTGTTGCCTGTCCGGCGGTTTGCTTGTCAGCTTCCGGCGCTTTTACGCCTGGCTTTGGCGCACGCCCCGGCTTCGCACTGCGCTTCTGCCTCACGCTCCGCCTTGGCTCCTGCCTCGGCTTCGCCGCTCGCTTCGCCCGGCTTCCGCTCGCTGCCCCGTTCTTCCTTATGTTTGGGAGCGGGAAAAACTTTCGTTCCTCCCGCTCCTCCTGGATCCCGGCAACTTCCTACTCTCCCAAGCCGTTCCCAGCTCAGTACCATCAGCGTTTGGAGGTTTAACTTCTGTGTTCGGTATAGGTACAGGTGGTGCCCTCCAGCTATCGTCACCGGAAACTTTCCGCAGGGAAGCTTCTCTCGCTCCCCTCCCCGCACCTTCAAAACTGCACAGCAATCGAGTTGACCCGCAAACATTCACTCTTCCAAATCTTCCGTCTCTTCCCTTCGCGCTCTCCGCGGCCTCCGCTTCTTGCTTCCTCCGCCGCTTACAACCGCCAGAGCGGCTCGTGCCAGCGGTTTCTTTCGGGATATTGGACGATCCCCCACCGAAGCGTTCGCGCTCTGGCGGGGGATCGGTTTTTTGCGGTCTTCCGGGTGGCGTATTCCCGCGCGAAGGGATACCGCAGGGGCGGTCTGTCTCAGATCTTCGTGAGCAGCGCGCCCTGTTCATCGAAGCGGATCTCCTCCGGTTCGCCGAGGATCTCCAATTCGGGGTTGGCGCGCGCCTCGTCCAGCAGGCTTTCAGAGATCATGAACTCGTCAAGCGCCAGCGTATTGCGGATCCAAATGGCGCGAACCAGCTCGCGCTCGTCCTTGAAATCGCTCACGCTGCGCAGCGCGAACTTGACGGCGAGGCGGTCGTTGGGCATGACCGGGGGAATGCGCGTGCCCAAACCGTTGCCGACGGTGATGGCGTTGGGATACGTGGCCTCAAAGTCGAACTTCTCAAACAGCCGGCGCGTGGTCACATCCGCCGCGCCGATGCCGCCGCAGTTGCCGTGCGATTTTTCCGTCACGTCCAATACGGCGATGCTTTGGAAGAAGGGGCGCTCGTTCGGCAGGCAGGTATAGCGACCGGTAATGTTCGGATCCATGCCAGCGCCGCTGATCTCCTTGCCGATCTCGTTGACGATGAGCGTATCGGCCTCGTCAAAGGGCAGGCGGCCCATTTGCGCGCGGGCGATCTCCAAAAGCTCCGGCTCCTCTTCGTGGATGCGCGCGGCGGGCACGGCGTCGATGCGGTAGGTCTCGTGGAAGCAGTTTTCGATCACGGAGAGCGCCATGAGGTTCGGCTTTTTCTCCACAACGGTCTTGGAGACCGACCAGATGTTTTTGGCCATGTTGTGGAAGCCGTATTTGTGGCAGATATAAGCGCCGTGCTGCTTGCCAAGGCCGATGACCAGCATTTTGCAGAGGCCGCTTTCGATGCGCCCGTGAAAATCCGTATGCGGCTTGACGCGGGCGATGGGGATGATGTAGTCGGCCTCGTTGGCGTAAACGTCGAGCTGCACGGACATGCCGTTATCCGCGCGGCCGATCTCCACCGTTTCCATGGTGGCGCGAATGGGCGCGCCGACGACGTCCTCCGTCAGGCCGTAGCCCTCGAGGATGGCGCGCTGGCCCTCAGCGGTGGCGCCGCCGTGGCTGCCCATTGTGGGAATAATGAACGGCTCGGCGCCGCAGGCGCGCACATAGTCCACCACCGCGCGGACGATGGTTTGGAAATTGGCGATCTCGCGGCTGCCGCAGCAGACGCACACGCGCATGCCGGGGCGAAGCGCTTCCTTCGCGCCGCGGCTGTCGAGCGCCTGCCGCACGGCGGCGGCCACGTCCTCGATGCGCTCGGCAACGCGATGATCGCGCACGCGCACAAAGCGGGGAATGACGATATCGTCCAGCAGCGTATCAAAGAGCATTCGCGTTCCCCTCCTCAGCTTCCCAGATAGGCGGCCTTGACCTTGGGATCGTTCATCAGCACGGAGCTTTCGCCCGAAAGCGTGATCAGGCCGTTCTCCAGCACGTAGCAGCGGGCGGACGCTTCCAGCGCCATGTAGGCGTTCTGCTCGACCAGCAGGATGGAAATGTGGCGCTCGCGGTTGATGCGCATGATGATCTCAAACACCTCGTCGACGATGATCGGCGCCAGGCCCAGCGAGGGCTCATCGAGCATCATCAGTTTGGGCTGGCTCATCAGCCCGCGGCAGAGCGCCAGCATCTGCTGTTCGCCGCCGCTGAGCGAGCCCGCCAACTGACGGCGGCGCTTTTTGAGGATGGGGAACATCTCGTAGCACTCTTCATAGAGCTTGTTCATTTCCGCCTTGCTATAAGAGCGGCAGAACGCGCCCATTTCCAGATTGTCCTGCACGCTCAGCTTGGCAAACACCTGCCGGCCTTCCGGCACGTAGACGATGCCATCCTTGACGATCCTGTGGGTGTGCACGTGGCCAAGCTCTGTCCCCTGGAAGAGGACTTTGCCGCTCTGCGCCTTGACGTCGCCCATGATGGCCTTCATCAGCGTGGACTTGCCGGCGCCGTTGGCGCCGATGATGGAGACGATCTCGCCCTCGCCGATCTCGATGGAAACGCCCAGCAGGGCTTTGACCTGGCCATAGGAGACCTTCAGATCTTCAACTTTCAGCAGCATGGTGGGCACCTCCTAAGCCTTGTAGCGGTCGCCAAGGTAAGCCTTGATGACGAGCTCGTTGTTGCTGATCTCCTTCGGCGTGCCCTCGGCGATCTTCTTGCCGAAGCTAACCACGGTAATGGCGTTGCTCAGGTTCATAACCACGTCCATGTTGTGCTCGATGATGAACAGGTCGATGCCCGTCTCAAACGTCTTTTGCAACTGTTCGACGAATTCCCGGCGCTCCGAGGGGTTGAGGCCGGCGGCCGGCTCGTCCAGGAGAATGAGCTTGGGCCGGCCCATCAGGGCGCGGGCCAGCTCGACCACTTTCTTGCGGCCATAGGCGAGGCTGGAAACCGTCTCATTGCGCAGACCGTAGATATCCAGCGTGTTCATCACCTCGCCGGACAGTTCGCGCGCTTCCTTTTCCAGGCGCTTCTGGCGGCCGGGCGTGAAGAGGAACTTGAGGATGTTGTCGTTCTGGTAGACGCAGTCGCCGCCCAGAAGCAGGTTCTCCTCCACCGTCAGCGTCTCAAAGAGCTTGATGTTCTGAAACGTGCGGGCGATGCCCATGCGCGAGATCTTGTGCGTGGGCATGTCGGTGATCTCCTTGCCATAGAAGCGGATGTGGCCAGAGGTGACGGGCAAAGTGCCGTTGATCATGCTGATGATCGTGGTCTTGCCGGCGCCGTTGGGGCCAATGAGCGAATGGATGGTGTGCTTGTCCATGGAAAAGGAGACGTTGTCTACCGCCACCAGGCCGCCAAACCTGCGCGTCAGGTTTTCGATCTCAAATACTTTTTCCATACTCATTTTTTACCCCCAACAAAGATCCTGGCGACGTCGCCGGCCTTGAGCTTGCTCTTGCCCTTGCGGAAGATGCTGACCAGGCCGCCCGGCATCAGCACGATGAAGGCGAGCACGATGAAGGCATAGGTGAAATCGTAGTAGTTGCCGGTGAAGCGGAGGATCTCCGGCAGATAGACCACGACCGCGCTTCCCAGCAGACAGCCCCAGATGGAACCCATGCCGCCGATGACGAGCATGCTGACGAAGTTGACCGAGAGCGTCTGGTTGTAGGTGGCGGGATTGATGTAGTTGAACAGATGCGCGTAGAGCGCGCCCGCCAGGCAGCCGATCATCGTCGCCAGTATGAAGGCGATCAGCTTGATGCTGGTAACGTTGATGCCGCAGGAGGGCACCGCTTCGATATTGTCGCGGATGGCGATGAAGCTGCGGCCCCAGCGCGAATGGATGATGCGCACCGCCAGCAGGGCGACGAGCACGGCAAAGACCAGCAACAGCAGCAGCTTGCTCTGCGAAGAGGCGAACTCATAGCCGAAGAGGGAGTAGTTGGGAATATCCTTGATGCCAGTGCCGCCGCCGGTGAGGTCGGTGGCGTTGGTGATGAGGATGCGCACGATCTCCGAAAAGGCGATGGTGGTCAAGGACAGATACACGCCCTCGATGCGCAGGCTCGGATAGCCCAGCAGCAGACCGATGAGCAGGCCGACCAGCAACACCGCGGGGATCGCGCCCCAGGGGGAGAAGTCCAGCTTGGTGGTGAGGATGGCCGAGGTATAGGAACCCAGGGCGAACACGCCCGCCATGCCCATCATCGGCTGGCCCGTGAGGCCCGTAATGAAGTTCAGGCCCACGCAGAGGATGAAGTAGCAGGCGATCTGGCAAAAGACGTTGTACAGGTAGTTGCTGTTGGCGATCAGCGCCACAGCCACCATCGCGGCGACCACGACGACGCTGAGAATGCGGGAGGCTTTTTTGCTCATCGCGCAAGCTCCTCCTTTCTGCGCAGCAGCGAAGTCTTGCGTCCGCGCAGCGAGGCCTTGGAAGCGCCACAGATGCCGGACGGCTTGATGAGAATGACGATGATGAGCACGAAGAAGCTGATGACGTCCTTATAAACGGCATCCACATAGATCGTGGCGAGGTTTTCGATGATGCCCAGCAGCACGCCGCCGACCACGGCGCCCGGGATCGAGCCGAAGCCGCCGAACACGGCCGCGACGAAGCCCTTGGTGGCGATGGTGGTGGACATGGTGGTGCTGATGGAGAACAGCGGCACCGTGAGGATGCCGACCAGCGCGCAGATGAGGCAGGAGATGGTGATGGTCACCATCATGTTGGCGCGCACGTTGATGCCCACCATGGCGCTCATGGACTTGTTTTCCGCCACGCAGCGCATGGCCTTGCCGGTCTTGGTCAGCTTCATAAAGCAGGTGAGCGCGACGATGACGACGATGGCCACGGCCACGATGTAGAGATACACGCGCGCGAGCACCACATTGCCGATGCGCACCACGCCGGAGAGGTAGCCGGTGAGGGACAGCGGGAAGTAGCCCCAGAGGAAGTTGCAGGACTCGGTAATGATCGTGCCGACCATCAGCGTGGCGATGATGGCGTACAGGCGCGGCACATCCTTGAGGGGGATGAACACCAACGCCGCCAACAGCAGGCTGACGACCGCCATTACGGCCAGCGCCCCGGCCGCGCCCAGGAGATAGGACGCGCCCAGGCCGAGCACGAACGTGCCGCCGAAGATGTAGGCGCCCAGCATGATCAGTTGCGTGTGGGCAAAGTTCAGCAGCTGACAGGAATTCCAGATCAGGGAGTACTCAATGGCGACCAGGCAGTAGACGAATCCCATCGCCGCTCCGGTGGCCAGCAGTTGCAGGACCATGTTTTCACCTCTCCTTTTCAGCGCGCACCAGCACTACGACCAGATCGTTGACGCTGATGCCCTGTTCCGCATGGATGGCATTGTCCGTGTTGTAAAGGGCGGCGGTGGTGGCGTGGGTATTAAGCGCCTGATGGATGTCGATGCCCTTTTGCGCCAGTTCGCCGGCGGTGCAGCCGTCGACAATGCCGCCGGACAGGCAGGTGGGCGCGCCCTCCTGCGCAAATCCGCCCGGGCCGTCGGTGCCGTCGGTATCCGCGGCGGCCCCGAGGATGCGCTCGCTGCCGGCAATGCGGCTGGCCAGCGCCAGGGCGCACTCCTGGTTGCGCCCGCCGACCTCGCGGCTCTTGCCAACGGTGACGATCATTTCGCCGGTGAGCACCAGCGCCGCCGGCGCCTTGATGGTCGCTTCCCCGCTCTCGATGCACTTGGCCATGCTGCCGAGGAACTGGCCCACGCATTTGGCCTCGATGGTGGTGGAATCGGCCAGCAGATAGGGCGTATAGCCCAATTCGCGCGCCCGCTCGCAGGCGATCTTGTAAAAACTCTTTTTCTCCGGCGTGACGCCGAACATGCGCTGGCGGTAGGTCTTGTATTCCTCGTAGCGCACGGACTCATAGGCCGGATCGGCCGCCCGTAGCACTTCGCGGATGGAGGCCGGGCAGCGATCCCAGGCGTTGTAGCGGTCCATCACCGCGCAGGCGTCGGCAAACGTGGAGGATTCGGGCATGTTGTGCAGCCAGCAGTTGTTCTCCACGAAATAGGCGAAATCGCGCGGCTTGGTGTCGTCGGCGTGGTTGAGATCCGCGCCGGCGATGTTGACCAGGCGGGCCTTGCTGAACAGCCGCGCCAGTTTGCCGCCCTTGAGCTGATCGAGGTGGTTGCGGATGCGGTTGAGCAGCCGCGTGGGCACGCCCAGCTCGATCTGCATCAGCTGCGTGAGCTCCGCCACCTCCTCGAGGGAGACGCCCGGCACGGGCAGCGTCATCAGCGAGCTGCCGCCGTTGGTGATGATGGTGAATACCAGATCCTTCTCCGTGACCTTTTCGGCGATCTCGAGGATCTTCCGGCTGCCCACTTCGCAGTTGGCATCCGGGGTGGGATGGCGGCCGGCGGTAACGCCGACGCGCTGCATGATGACGGGATCGCCGTATTTGCAGATCAAATGTCCTCCGGTGAGGAATTCCCCCAGCTCGTCTTCCAGCGCCTTGGCCACGCGCTGCACGCCCTTGCCCGCGCCGACGATCCAGATGTGCTCAAAGGAACGGATATCGTAAACGTCGACGCCGCTGAGCGGGTCGCCGGTGGCTTCAAAATCGGGGTCGCCGATGGAGAGCGTGGTGCCGGAAAGGCGCACGAGTTTGCGCGTGTTGTAGTAGGGATCGCTGGCGGCAAGCCCTGTGTCCATGATATCGAGGAGATCCTTGCGCCCCTCCACATTGCCGTGGGAGAGCAGCGTTTGCATGTTCAGTATCCGCATGGGAATTCCTCCGGTCTTGCTTGATAGAGCCGCAGCTTATCGCCAGATAAGCTGCGGCTTTGCACAGCGTCAGTATCAAGACGCCCGTTTGGGATTAGCCTTCGATCTGCTCGACAAAGTACAGGCTGTCGGCCTCAGAATCGAACCCGCAGATGCTGACCGAGAAGTTGAGGCGGTGCATCTCATCGCAGGTGTAGGTGGAAATCGGGGTCTTGAGATCCTGCGTCGCCTCGAGCGCTTCGATCACAGAGGCGCTGTCGGTGGGATCCTCGGCGCGCTCCAGCGCGTCCACCAGCACGTAGGCGATGCCGGCATAGGCGCCGGTAAGGAAGTCTAGGTTTTCGTTGTACATTTCCTCATACTTGGTAACGAACGCCTGCGTATCGGGATCGTCAATGCCGGAGAAGAACTCCTGCACCGCGAACAGGCCATCCAGCCAGGCGTGATCGACGGCGTTCATAACGATGCTGTCAAACAGGCCCGGAGAGGTCATGAAGTTGATGCTGTCGGCCAGGCCCAGCTCGTTGATCTGGCGAACGATGATGGCCATGGCGTCGCCCTGCGTCCAAACGACGACGGTGTCGCAGCCGGCATCCTGCATCTTCAGCAGCGTGGAGTAGTAGTCGGTATCGGTGGTGTTGTGCACCTCGGCTTCATATTCAAGGCCGTTCTCCTCGAAGATCTCGGAGATGACCTGGTAAGCGCCGGTGCCGAAGTCGTCCGAGCAATACATGATGCCCACCTTGGAGGCGTCCATGCTCTGCACCACGTAGTTGGCGGCGGCGGCGGCCTGGATCAGGTCGTTGGTACGGCCGAGGAACAGGGCGTGGTTGTCTTCGCTGGGAAGCTCAAAGTTGGTGCCGCCCACGATGGTGGGGATGCCGGCTTCCTCAATGATGTCGCGCACGGCGTAGACCTGGGAGGAGAAGTGCGGGCCAAGGATGGCGACCACATCGTCTTCCACCAGCAGGTTGATGGCGTTGATGGCGGTGTCGGTATCGCCCGAGGTATCCTGGGAAATAAGGTTGATCTTGTAACCCTGCACGCCGCCGTTGGCGTTGACTTCGTCAATGACCATCTTGATGGCGTTCTCGGCGCGCACGCCGACGGACGCATAGGTGCCGGTGAGCATGAACGCGGTGCCGACGTTGATCTCGCCGACGTACTCCACGTCGCCGGCGTCCGTCTCGGCGAACGCCGCGCCCATCATCAGAAGGGCCAGGGTCAGAACGATCGCGATGACTTTCTTCATTGTCCATTTACCTCCGTTGGTTTATTTGCAGCGTTTCAGGCTCAACCCTGAAAGCGCTTGCCCTTGAGTCCTTTCTTGCCCCAGAAGGTCGCCTGCGCGCCGAGCTCGGCCTCGATCTCCATAAAGCGGTTGGCCGCCGGGGAAAGGATGGCCTGCTCGCGCACGGAACCGGCGCCGATGCCGACGCAGTAGTCGGCGATGTCCGCGCCCTCGCCGCGGCTTTCGCAGGGCATGACGCCATAGCCGTTGTCGTAGGCGAACTGCACAGCGTCAAAAGCGTCGGAAATGGTGCCCACCTGGTTGACCTTCAAAAGCATGGTGTTGCAGGCGCCGGCCTCGATGCCCTTCTGCATGCGGGCCTTGGAGGTGGTGAACAGATCGTCGCCGACCACCTGTATGTCCACCTGCCTGGTCAGCAGGGCGTGGCTCTCGTAGTCGTCCTCATAGAAGGGGTCTTCGATGCTGACGAAGGGATAGGTGTTGATGAGCTTGATGTAGTAGTCAAGCATCGTATCGCGGTCGCGCGGGGCCTCGAAGAGCAGGCCGCGGTAGAGCTTCTTTTCCCGGTCGTAATACGTATCCGAGGCAAAGTCGATCTGGATGCCGACGCGGCCGTCGTAGCCGGCGCGATGGATGCAGTTGGCCATCAGCTCGAAGATTTCCTCGTCGCTGTTTTTGAACTTGCCCTTCTGGATCACATACATGAAGGTGATGCCCTCGGGGATATCGCGTTTTTTCATCTCTTCCTGCCAGATGGTATAGACCTCCCACGCCGCGTAGGACGCCTCCGAGAAGGAGGAGAAGTCATAGCTCTGGAAAGAGACGCTGGGCTTCATGCCCGGATTGGTGACGCCGCCGCCCCAGCGGTTGTCGCCGATGAACGCCGCCGCCGCGGGAACGGGCAGGCGGCAGGCACGTTCGCCGCCGATGTAGCGGTACAGGGGCACGCCCTGCGCCTTGGCGCCCGCCTTGAGCAGCGCCGCCGAAACCGCCGCGATGGCGTTGCCGCCGCAGGCAGCCTTGCCATCGCCGTTGATGGCGAGCATGGCCTGATCCAGATCATACTGGCGGGTGACGTCCATGCCGCAAAGCGCGTCGTTGATCAGCGTATTGACGGCGTGCACCGCGCTGTATACGCCGCGGCCGCCCCAGCGGTTGCCGCCATCGTAGGCAAATTTGACCTCGTGGGTGCCGACGGAA
The DNA here is from genome assembly GCA_018712945.1 of Candidatus Pullichristensenella stercorigallinarum. Lineage (GTDB taxonomy): Bacteria > Bacillota > Clostridia > Christensenellales > Aristaeellaceae > Pullichristensenella > Pullichristensenella stercorigallinarum. The sequence goes on from DVFZ01000107.1 coordinate 11,104, forward strand.
ACGCCGGAATTGCAGGTGGCGCGGCCGATATGCCCGCCCTCTGTTTCCACGATGGCCTCAACGCCCATCACGTGGCGCGGTGTAAAGACCTGCTGTGCGTAGATTCGTTTGATGTTCTTCTTCGACATGTTGCACACTCCTGCCAAATTTTACATCTGCTTTTTGGCTGAAACTTGGGGTTTGTTGTTTGCCGTCTTCTGTACGTTTATATTATATATATCGCCGTGATAATTGTCAATAGAAAATACTATTTTTTCATAATTCATAGCATTTGTAGCAATGTGCAAAATATTCTGCAATCTTATAATTTATTCTATACATCCGGCATAAAAAACCGGGCGTTTGCCCGGGAGGAAAGCCGCCGCGATGCCAGCGCACCGCGTCAACTGAGGATGCCTTCGGCGACGTTTTCGTCGATGATCAGCACGTTGATGTAGTTGCCGTTGAGCGCCGCGGTCACGCTGTCGATCTTGTTGCGGCCTTCGGCCATGCAGATGCGGTATTCCTTTTGCCGCAAAAGGGAAAGGCTCAATCCGGTATTGCGCTCCTCCAGCTCCGGGGCGCTGATCTCGCCATTCTGGTTGACGAAATGGAGCATCACATTGGCGATGGCGCCGCGCTGCATATAGTCCTTCATCTGGGCCTCGGTGAAATACCCCTGGCGCACAAAGCTCATCGAGCGGCCGGTGGAAAGCGCGGAAACGGTGAACACGGCGATATTGGCCCGCTTTTGCAGCTCATACACCTGCTGGACGCACGGCTCTTCAAACATGATCTTTTTCCGGGCGGGATCGGAAAGATAGGCGGGCAGAGGCATGGAATAGGGCACGCCGCCCAGGGCGTCGGCATAGGTCTTGATCGTTTCCTGCTGATAGGAGCTGTGTTGCAGGTTGCTCAGTTCCCCTTCCAGGCCGACCAGTGTAATTTTGGAAAGGTCGTCGCGCTTGGTCAGGCTGCGCGCGCTCAGATAGATCGTCTGGCCGCTGCCCAGGCCGATGATGTCGCCGGGCTTCAAAATGCCGTTTAAGTACTTTGCCCCGGCGGCGCAGATGCGGGCGCGCGTGTCCTCGCCCACGGCGCTGGGAACCACGATCACGCGGCGCAGCTCGTATTTCTGGCGGATCTCCTTTTCCATGCGCGTCTCCGTGCGGGCGGGGTCGTGCACATGGATGGTGACGATGCCGCGTTGCTTGGCCTCGTGCAGCAGCTTGGAAACGAAGGGACGGGAAATATCGAACTTTTCCGCGATCATCCCCTGATTGTAATCCGATTCATAATACAGTTTTGCCACATTGATCAACAAATCTTCCCGCGCGTACTTGACCACGCTGCCACATCCTCTTCTGTAACTTATTGTATTCTATTATAGCATTTGTCACAAAGGGAAGTCAAGCACCCGCGTGCTACAAGTTTCTTCCGGCGTCGCGCAAAAAAGGGGCGGCGTCCGCGTGGACGCCGCTCCGTTGTCGTTTTGGGGATTATTGCAAGGTCAGCGCGAAGAGGCCGCTTTCCATCAGCAGCACTTCATGACGCGCCTTTTCGCTCTGCGTTGAAGACCCAGTCTCGCCGGTGCAGGTGGAGCGGATGGTTAGGCCCGTGCGCATTTGGGGCGTGCGGTCGATGCGATCCCTCCCTCCGCCAGAGCAGAAACGGGTTTCGGTCGGCTTTCTTCTGGAAGTAGATGATCGCTGAGGCCGGTGATGACGCCATACCTCACTATCAAATGCAGTCCGCCTCTGCAAACTCGCGCGCGAAGCGGTCAATCTGTTCCGCGTAGGGCAGCGGCAAACTGGCGGAGAGTGTGCGGATCCATCCTGTCTATGTGCGCCACCTGACGTCCGCTTTGCGGAAGGGCGGGTGGACTGCTGCGCAGCGTAAAGGAACACCCTAAGCCTGCTTTGGCAAGAAAACCGAGCCTGATCCGTCTGCTGGATATCTACCGGGCGGTAGAGGGGGATAAACCCCCACCCCACCAGGACGCCTGCACCAATCCCGCCCGCAGCGCGGGGGAAACATCCATCTGGCGCTGCGGGATTTTTATACGGACATCCAGAAAACGGCGAAAAACAGGATGCGGAAGATTCCCCCTGCAGGATGTACCGGATCAATACCATGCCAGGCTAGAAGGGCTCTGCAAATAAACAGCGAAGCAGTGGTGGAAGGCGGTCAAATTCGGATGGCTGGATAGCTCGTAAATAGATCCGAGAGAGTCTCACTGCACCGGCAGACGTTTCACATCGCAGCTGCGGAACGCGATCGTGAAAAAGACCACCGTGAATGCCGATGGCCGCTTGGTTTTCCCACCCGAACACTGGACGCGGATTCGCACGAACAACGTCATGGAACGCCTGAACCGCGAGATCCGCAGGCGCACCAGGGTTGTGGGTACCTTCCCCGATGGCAATTCCGCCCTGATGCTTGTCTGCGCCCGCCTGCGCCATGGCGCAGGCACCCAGTGGGGTAACAAGAAGTACATGAATATGAGGCATCTGGAGGCCACTTTCAGCGATCCCTCCTTTGCATAACAACTCTTCTTTCAGCTGCCTCCAGTCTATTTTGCGCATAACTCTTGACAGTACCCTGAGGCAAGCGCCAAAAACCGCCGCTGGCTACAAAAAACCGCCTTTTCTGTAGCCATTTTGTAGCCATTGAAAAGGAAAAGCCTCGAAAAGCACCGTAAAACCGGCACTTTTCAGGGCAAAAGGAACACAAATACCTATTCCCACTCGCTCCCGTCAGACATATTCTAAACGAATTTGCTTATGGAATTTAGCTCAGAGTATTTGCATTGTTTCCATTATCCTGATAGTTTGGGCTATCTGATTTTTTGTTGCCATAGCGTTGCCACGGTTTGGAAGATTAAATCCACATTTTGAAATACAAAAACTAGAATATTATTGCATTTCTATTTTCGTAGTGTCGTTCTCGGTACAGTTACGCATACATCCAACAACTTATGAAGATATGAAATCTGAGTCAAGATATCCACTGCATCTTTCTCATTCACATCCCAGTGGATCCTCAGTTCATGTGCAGTAACATTCCTGACCATGTGAATCACACCACAGAGCATTTCCTTAAGTCCATTTTGTTGATTTTGTTCACTACTGGTCCGCAATGAATTATATGCGACATACGGATCGCCAACCGCAAAAGCAGTATTGAACAATCTTACCCCATCTGTTGTTAACCCTGACATCGTTCTCACTCGATCACATAAGCTCTTCGCTGCTTCTTGAACAGCATGAAAATAATCCTGTGCCAACAATTCATCGCGGCAACATCTCAGCACTGCTGAATGTACGCCATAGCCAGTCAGCTTCTCACGTAGCGCTTTTGTTCTCCGCTGGACTTCGCCAAGACTTTGAGCTTTTGAAACCGAATAGAACTGTCCATCGTCCCTTATTTCAATACCTACAAGCATCAAAACCTGATTAAGCTCAAACCGCATCCATCCATATCGTTCTGGATCATTTAGTCCTTGA
>DVFZ01000108.1 GCA_018712945.1 Candidatus Pullichristensenella stercorigallinarum
CAAATCCTGCCGGAAGCACTGGCTGCTTGTGGCCGGATAGCTGAGGATGCGCACCGCGTTGCCGCTGAGCAGATCTGGCATGTCGGCGTTCTCACGAAGGACGATGCCGTTGAGCGTGCTGGAGCCGATGCCGCTCTGCTTGGCCCAGGCCACGGGGAGGCTGCGCTGGCTGTTGCCCGAATCCACCTCTGTGCGCGAAAAATCGCCGTTCACCAACAGGTTGACGCGGTTGGCAATGGTTCCGCTCTCAAGCTGCGGGCAGGCAAACCAGGCCGTGCCGCCCGTTGCGGCGTTGACCAGTTCCAGCCGCGCGGTGGCGCTCGCGCCAGCGACGTCGATATGCGCCTTCACCTGCACGCGCTCCCAGCCCTCCGCAGCCGGGCCGCAGGAGGATTCCGCCGTGGAACCGGTCACGGGAATGCTCTTGTAGGAAGCATTTCCCACTTTCAGGCGCGCGAACGCCCCGCCGCCGGTGAGGTTTTCGGCCTTGACATAGGCGGAGAAGGTGTAATCGCCCGAAGCAAATACCGGCGCTTCCTGCCAGTAAAGGCTCTCCGCGGCTGCCGTTTTGGTGATTTTCACCGAGGGCATGCTCAGGCATCGGGTGGCGGTATCGCGCGCGGCCGTGTCTGCCGGTGTGCCTTTTTGCGCCGTCCAGCCAGATGCGAAATCCACATTCGTGGCCAGGTTGATGATGGCGCGTTGCAGTTTCGAGGACTGCTCCGGCGCGTTCGCGAGCGTGGCGGAGAATTTTGTGGACTGCGCGTAGCCAAGCTCGTCAAACATGCTCACCACGTTGCCGGTGGCGTTGAACTGGTAAGTAATCGCCTTGCCCGCCTCGCCGGTGGCATCCGTTACCGCCGTGACCCTTGTGGTCATGCCCAGGTATTCAATGCGTTTTTTCGCGCCCTTTGCGTTGTTCGCGCCGGTCTTTTCCATGGAAATCACGCGCCGCGCCTGCGGGGCGAAGTTGTCCACCGCCGCGGTATCGAATTGGGCCTCCGGCTCGTAAACCAGCGTTGCCTTGAGGCCGTCGTAATTTTGCGCGGAGACGAGCAGGTTTGTGTCCCCCTCATAGGCAAACACCGATTTTTGCGTTGAGGCAAGGTCGGAGTAGCTCACGCTTGTCAGACGGTTGCCGGAATCATAGGCAAACGTCACATAGCGGCCGTCGGGATTATCAATGCGTGAAAGCAGGTTTTGGGCGTTGTAGGTGAATACCGTATCGCGGCCCACGCCGTCGGTGAGCTTGTCCACGCGGCCAGCATGGCCGGAGGCATAGGTATAGGTCATTTTGTTGCCACAGGCATCGGTGACAGAAGTGATGTAGGTCTTGTTCCCGTTCGCGTCCGGGGCGGGGAAGGCCATGGCCGTGTCGCCCTTGTCGCGGATGGTCGCCGTGCCGTCCGAGACCGACAACTTGAGTTCCATGCCCTCATCATCCTTGTACGGCTGAGCGCCCGTGGCTTTGAAGTAGTGCTCGGTACCGTCGCCGTCTGTCCAGACGTAGTAGGGCACATTTTCGCTGTTATAATCCCGCAGGGTTTCGCGGTGCATGCTCTGATTGGCGGTGGTGCGCCAGCCCATGCCGCAATAACAATCGTTGGCGGCGGAAAGGCAGCTGTTGTAGTAGTGCGTCACCGAAACCGGCATGCGCTTGCCGCTCATGGCCACATCCGCGTGCGCGTGAACGAGGTTGCCGTTGAAGATGTCTACCTGGGCGGTGCCGGCGCGGCCCGCCGACAGGGATTCATACTGCCACCAGCCTTCCACGCCCGCATGGCTGACATAGTTGATATACAGCTTCGGAGATTTTGATGTTCTCTTTGCCGCGATCCACTCTACGTACTTATTGCTCCCATTCACGCCCTTCGGATAGCGAATGGCCACGCCAAAATTTTGGCTGTTGCCATTCTCGTCTTTTTTATACCAGCCGCGCGCAAGACGGGTGACGTCAAAATAGCAGGGCGCGTAGGCCGTGGATGTGATGTAGCTGACCACTTCATCGCTGATGTGGTCGGTGTTCGTGGGGGTCATGCTGTTCCAGCAGGCCTTGTTTTCTTCCCAATCGGTCTTGATGGGATAGCAGGCCATGTACTCATCTTCACTCCAATACGCCTCCGGCGTCAAGGCCAGTTGGGCGTTGATGATTGTATCGGATGCGCTCTGGCTGGGCAGCTTGAGGAATTTCACCAGCGTGATGCTTTCTCCGTGCTCGCCATGGCCGGAGCGGGTAAGATATGATTGCCCCAGCGGGTCACCCGGGCGTTCATTTCGATAATTGTCACGATCCCATAAATAGGTATCCTGGACGGCATCGTCGTTGGAAGCGGCCTGCACCACCGGGTCGATGGTCACCGGATAGGCCGCGTTGGCAAGAAAGCCCTCGCTGAGGCGATAGGTCATGCGCGTGTAGCCCTGTCCGGCCGTCAGCAGGACTTCGGCGGTTTCCTCCATGCCGTTGGCGTCGTATACGCGCGGCGGAGCAAAGGTGAAAAGGGGTTCGCCGCTGGCTTTGTCCAACGCATGCACGCTTTGATCGGCCTTGGCTTCATAGTTAAAGTCCCCGCACAGGCGCAGGGCAATGGACGAAAGCGCCGCCTCGCTGGTGGCGATGATGTCCTCCTTGACCTTCACGCCCTCCAAGTGGTAGCGCACCGTCACGCCGGGCAGCACATCTGCGTAAGCAATCTCCGCCGCCTTTTCCAGCACGCTGCCGCGCCGTTCGGCATTCGTGCGCAGCGCCCGGTCGAGCTGGTCCGTGGTCAGGGCCTGCACATCCTCTGCCTGAGCAAGTTCTGTCATAGCCTGTGTGTCCAGCCCCGGACGGAGCATGGACTGCGCAAGCTGAACGCTGGATACGGCCGTCTTCGCAACCGGATCTGCCGTTTCCAACATTTGCGCGCTATGCCGCTTGACGCGCTGCGCGCGGTCCAAAAGCTGTGCGCGCACGAGTTGCGCGCCATCCGTGATCTGTGCGGGAACTGCGCCCGCCGTATTTTCCAGGCTCCAGGAAATCGTCTGCCCATCTTTTTGCAGGCGGATCAGGGCGCCGCCATCCGTCTGCGCGGGGAATTCCGCACGCAGAGCGTTGGCGCGATTGCGATACAGGCGTTTGCCATTTTCCTGAACCGCCTCCAGAGTGTTGTCAATCTCGGCCAGCGCGCCGTCTTCCGTCCGATAGTGCACCGGCCCGGCAAACATCACCGCCTGGCGTTTGCCCGCGCCCAGATCGAAGTGCTTGACGCACTCCTCCCGGCGGGAAATGATTTCCCGGCCGGCGAGGGCGTCAAACTGTCGCACCTGATCTTCTTGCAAGGTTTTTGCTGTTACAGGTGTTTTGTTGATTTTGTCCATCGTTTCTTTTCCTCCGCTTGTCAGAATCACACTGGCAATCCGATGCGTCGTTCTGTTTCAGGGCGGCCATGCGCAGTACCCGCTTCCCGCAAGACCGTCTCCTCTGCGGCGCCGCGTCCGCCGCCCTGCCGGCCGGTCTTGGCTGGGCATCGTCCAGTTTCCTGCTGTGCCAGTTCGAATGGTTGGTAAGATCGCTCCCGCGGGTTTGCGACGCCCCTCCGCGAGAATTGATCCTTTCCCCTACTTGCCCAATGGTATCACCCCCTTTTGATGGTTTTCATAGATGTTACGAGGCAGCTTTGCTCTCCGAAGCTGCCTCTGCACTATCCTGTTTTTCCGGAATTGCCGCCTGGATTTCCTTTTCAGGTTCCTTTTCCTCCAGCGCCTCCTTGTTGTTTTCCGTTTTCACATTGGCGGCCGTCGTCCTGCCAGCCTTGTACGCGGGCAAAAACTCCTCCGCGGTGATTTCCACGGAAAGTACGCCATTGTCCCGCGTGTGCTGGGTAAGGTAGCCCTGCAATGCCACCAACTGGCCCTGCGCAAGCTGTTTCGCTCCCCACAGCGCCACGTTGTTCCAGGCATTGACGGTGTAAAGCTCCTGTTTTACCACGCCCTTCGCCGTCCGATGCCGCACGTTCAGCGCAAACGTCAAACGCGCCGCTCCAGTCTCCGGCTGTACAAGCCTGGGCCTGTCCGCAATGATTCCTGCAACAAATACCTGGTTCATATCCATCCTCCGTTCTTTTTTGGGTGCAAAAAAGCGGCCCGCCTTGCGCGCCGCTTGCACCTCTGGAATTGTTCTGGCCCTTTTCCTCGGGCCATGCCTTTCTTGGGACATTCTAAGTATAGCACGCGGTTCTTATGCAATCAAGCGTCATCTGATGACAACTTCTACCGTCTTGCAGGCTTGGGATTGCCGGTATGCGTTTCCAGATCCCCTGCCGCTTTTCTCCGGCCCAGTATGTATCGCAGTTCTACGACGCAGCCAAAAATCAAATATCCGTCGCCCTTGACAAAATCGGCTCGCCGTTGTATAATATGCTGGACTGAAACAGGCACTGTGGCATTGGCCCAGTGTCGTTTCGGCTATTTTTTGTAACTATAAAACCAGGAGGGTTTTCAAAATGTCCAACGAAGTCGAGCAGCGCGTGCTGACGATGACCGACAAGCGCAATCTGGAAAAGGAGCTGGAGGAGCTCCGCCAGGCCAAGCTGGACGTGGCCGAGGAAATCAAGATCGCCCGCGGCCACGGCGATTTGAGTGAGAACGCCGAGTATGACGAGGCCAAGAACAACGAGGCCCGCATCTACGGCCGTCTGGCTGAAGTGGAAAACACGCTTAAGACGGCGGTGTTCGTAGACGACAGCAAGCTTTCCACCGATACCGTGGCCATCGGCCATGCGGTGAAGGTCTACGATATGGAATTTGACGAGGAAGATACCTACACGCTGGTGGGCTTTACCGAGGCAGATCCTGCCAAGCTTTACATCTCCGGCGAATCCCCGATCGGCAAAGCGCTGATCGGCGCGCACGTGGGCGACGTGGTAGAAGCCCAGACCCCTGGCGGCGCTCTGAAACTGAAGGTACTGGAAATCGCCCGCCGCTAAAGCGTCATATAGATTGAGGAGGAATTCCCCCATGGCCGAGGAACTTCGCCAGGAAGTGTCCGAACAAAACCGCATCCGTCTGGAAAAGCTGCGCGCGTTGCAGGCGGAGGGCCGTAACCCTTACGCCCTTACCCGCTATGACCAGACGCATCATTCCCAGGAGATCTTTGACAACTTCGACGCGCTTGAGGGACAGACTGTCTCCATCGCCGGGCGCATGATGTCGCGGCGCGTGATGGGCAAGGCCAGCTTTGCCCACGTACTCGACCGCGATGGGCAGATTCAAATCTATGTCCGCCGCGACGATGTGGGCGAGGAAGCCTACAAGCAATTCAAGGACTGCGACCTTGGCGACGTGATTGGCGTAAAGGGCATCGTGTTCCGCACCAAGATGGGCGAAATCAGCGTGCACGCGCAGGAAGTCACGTTGCTGACCAAGTGCTTGCATCCGCTGCCGGAAAAGTTCCACGGCCTCAAGGATACCGATACGCGCTACCGCCAGCGCTATCTGGATATGATCGTCAACCCCGAGGTGCGCCAGACGTTTGTCAAGCGCTCGCAGATCATCAAGGCCATCCGCGAATTCATGGATAGCCACGGCTATCTCGAGGTGGATACCCCCGTGTTGGGCACGCTGGAAATCGGCGCGGCGGCGCGGCCGTTTGTCACTCACCACAACGCGCTGGATATTGACATGTATTTGCGCATCGAAACCGAGCTTCATTTGAAGCGCCTGGTTGTCGGCGGTCTGGAGCGCGTCTATGAGGTGGGCCGGATTTTCCGCAACGAGGGCATGGATACGCGCCACAACCCTGAATTCACCTCTGTGGAGATGTATCAGGCCTATACCGATTACCACGGCATGATGGATTTCATTGAGGAACTCTACAAGTACGTGGCTATGAAGGTATGCGGCACCACCGATGTGCCCTATCAGGGCGAAACCATCCATCTGGGCGGCGAGTGGGCGCGCATGACCATGAAGGAAGCGGTCAAAAAGTACACCGGCGTGGACTTTGACAGCTGGGCAAGCGACGAGGAAGCGCGCGCGGCCTGCAAGGCTGCCGGGCTGGAGCCGGAAAAGGGCTTTACAAAGGGCGAATGCCTGAGCCTGCTGTTTGAGGAGTGCGTGGAGGAAAAGCTCATCCAGCCCACGTTCATCTACGATTACCCCATCGAGGTTTCGCCGCTGGCCAAGCGCAAGGCGGATGACCCGATGTTTACCGAGCGGTTTGAATATTTCATCACCGCCAGCGAGTTTGGCAATGCTTTCTCGGAGCTGAACGACCCCATCGACCAGCGCGAACGCTTTGAAAAGCAGGTGGCCGCCAAGCGCGCGCAGGGCGCGAACGCCTCTGTGGATGAGGATTTCGTGCTCTCGCTGGAATACGGCCTGCCGCCGACGGGTGGCCTTGGCTTTGGCCTCGACCGCTTTGTGATGCTGCTGACCGACTCGCCGTCCATCCGCGATGTGCTGCTGTTCCCGACAATGAAGCCCCTTGACTCAAAGAAGGACGAAAGTAAGGCGGAGGCCGCGCCGGAGAAGGTTTCGGAGAAAGCGCCGGAACCCATCGACTTCTCGAACGTGGAGATTGAGCCGTTGTTCAAGGATTTTGTGGATTTTGAGACATTCAGCAAGTCCGATTTCAGGGCCGTGAAGGTCAAGGAGTGCGAAGCGGTCGCAAAGTCCAAAAAGCTCTTGAAGTTCGTTCTGGACGACGGGACGGGAACCGACCGGACGATCTTGAGCGGTATCCACGAATACTACGAGCCGGAAGAATTGGTGGGAAAGACCTGCATCGCCATTACAAACCTGCCGCCGAGGAAGATGATGGGAATTGATTCCTGCGGCATGCTCATCAGCGCGATTCACCATAAAGAAGGCGCCGAAAGGCTCCATCTTCTGATGGTGGACGGCCACATTCCGGCTGGCGCAAAGCTGTATTAAACCAGTCGGGCTTGAAGCGCAAAGCCATGCGTTTCTTGCAAACGATGCGCGGTTTTGTGAAAATGAAAGCCGCGCTTCCCTGCCAAAAATGGGCAATCTCGAAGGAGATTGCCCATTTCTTTGTGCAATGGCATGCCGGGAAAACAACTCCCGGCCCATCGCGGCGTTCCTGGAGATGGCAGGCAAAGGGCGCGCGGAGACTGCTGGAAAAACAAAAGCCCCTTATTCCCGCCAGGCCAGAATCGCGTCCATAAATTCATTCAGGCTGCGCTTCACTGTGCCGTCATAGCCCGTTACCGTCCGGGCTGTGACCATGGAATTGAGCACGGCTTCTTCCTCTGCCTCGGCCATGGCACGAAACAATGAGTCAATCCGGTTTTCAGAAACGGCCCTGAAGTCCATCACGCCTTTTTCGGGCGCATGAGGCACGCGATTGGCCGTCGTGAACCCAAGCATCACCTCGCCGCTGCCATGGCCGATAAAGGAGCCCAAACGGGCCAAGCCCACGCTGGCGCGACGGATCACCCGGCCAATCTGCCGGGAAGAAAGCGGTATATCCGTGGCCATAACGCTGATGATCGAACCCTTGTCCGGCGCCGAACAGTTCAGCGCCGCATCAATGATGCGCCCAGCCGGCTTGCCGGCGATGATCAGGTCCTTGAGCGAACCGTGGTTGCTCTGAACCAGTACCCCGATGGTGTAGGTATGCCCATCAATCTCAACCTGACGGGAGGCCGAGCCCACCCCGCCCTTCAGGGAATGGCAAACCATGCCCTTGCCGCAGCCAACATCTCCCTCGGCAAAATCGGCCTGCGCGTCCTGAATGGCGGCCATGAGCTGGGCCGAACCCAGATCCCGCTTCTGTATATCGTTCAAGGTGGCGTCGTTGCATTCGCATACAACCGGATTGACCGAGGTAAGGCGAATCCCATCCCTTTGGCACTGTTCAATCATATAGCCCACCAGGGCGTCGTGAACCAGCCCGACGTTCAGTGTGTTGGTAAGGGCGATGGGCGTTTCCAGGACGCCCAGTTCCTGAATCTGCATAAGGCCCAGAGATTTGCCGAAGCCGTTCAGAACATAGGCTGCGGCCACCGGCTTGGACAGAAATGGGTTTTCCGGCCCGGGCAGGATTATGCTCAATCCAGTCTTATGGCGCTCGTCGTCCAATGTGGCATGGCCAACCAGCACTCCGGGCACATCGCTGATTTTGTTCAGCGGCCCGGTAGGGTATTCGCCAATCTTGATTCCATAGTCCCGGATTCTCTTTTGTTTCATTGCCCTGCTCCTCTAAACGTGTTTGATGGAAAGCGCGGGGCCTTTAAGTACCTTTTGCCGCCGCCTTTCCCGGTAATTCCATGTATTATTATGGCTGGACACGCGAAGGGTGTCAAGGGAGAACGGAAAGTTTTAAAAGCGCATCCAGCGGGGAAGCGCCTTGGGGCATGCGCGTATTGCGTTGGCTCGCCGAACGCACGTGAAAAATTTGCGCGGCTACCCGATATGCACTACAATTAACTGCGCGCGGCTTGACCAGGGCGCTTGGGCTATGGTACACTGGTGCGAATCATAAATGCACGCGCGAGGGGGCAATCTGTATGAAAATTTCCAAGAAAGACGCCCTGATGTGGATGGAGTTCTTTGCCTGTCTGCCGGAAGACGAGGAGCTTCTGCCGCGTCAACAGGAAATCGCCCTTGCCGTGCTCTCACAGATCGAGGCTGCTGCGGACGCGCGCGCGGAAGCCCTTCGCCGCAAAATCCCCGGCCTCAAAACGCTGTGCGGACGCACGGATTATGTCGGGCCGGAAGCAAAATTCCCGCCGGGATGCCGTTCCTGCCTGCTCGGTACCGGCCTGAGCGCCATCCGCAAGACCAACAAGTGCAACGCCCATTGCAAGTTTTGCTATGATTTCGGCGTGCTGGATTGCATCGCGCCCATTGGCGAGGGGTATTGGGAAATCGGCGGAACCAAGTTTCGGGAAGAGGATCTTGACCTGCTGCTATCCATCCATAAAGCGCCCACCGGCATTTCCTATGTATACCTCGAGCCGTTCATGGAGATCGAGGTATATTACGGCGTCATCGCCAAATTCCACGCGGCCGGCATCCACCAGCATATGTATACGAACGGCATTCTTGCCAATGAGGAAAACTTGCGCATGCTGGCGCGGGCCGGGCTGGACGAACTGCGCTTCAACCTGGGGGCGACAAACTGCTCAGACCGAGTGATTGAAAATATGGCCCTTGCCAAGAAATACCTGCCGCGCGTAGGCATCGAAACGCCTATGACGCCAGAATTCTTCGACGCCTTTTTTCAGAAAAAAGAAGCCATTCTCGCTACGGGCATTGATTCCATCAACTGCGCGGAGCTGCATTTGAACGAAAACAACATCGGCAACTATGCCGGCGAACCCCTCTACATGTACCGGCAGGGCTATATTTCCCCCATCTGGAGCCGTGAACGCACGCTGGAATTCCTGCGGCGCGCGGCTGAGGAAAACTGGGATATCGCCGTGCATAGCTGCTCAAACCGCACCAAATTCGCCCGCGACCTGAACCTGCGCGCAAAGGAGGGCGGCTGGTTTGGCGCAAGCGCGTATGCCTGTGAATTTTCGCGCATTCCTTTCCAGGCGTTTCTGCCCGTACTGCGCGACCCTGATTTTCAGTTTTTAGAGGAAGAACCGCTGCCGGAAGGCTATCGTCCCGGCGACATCGTCCTGTGACGCACGCAGGGATATTCTCGTTTTGCCCCCTGCGCATGTTCCAGGCAAGCGACGCCTCTGAGCGAAAGATCGCCAATGCCCTTCACGGCTTGGCCCAATCCCTCCTTCCGAAAAATTACGGCCATACGATTGAATCGCGGTGCCCACAGTGGGCGTCGCTTTTGAGTCATAGGCTTGCGTCCGGTTTCAACAGCGTTGGCGGCAAGCGTTTCCGGTTTGGCTATCCGTTCCTTCTCCGCCCAGCAGCGGGAATAGAATAGATTAAACATGCTCCACGCAAAAAACGATGCTCTCCCCTGCAGTCCGGATAAAGTTTTATCAGATTCTATTGACATAATGTCAGAGCTCCATTATAATGATTATCGTTGACAGTATGTCAAATGCCGCAGGAAAAACCGTATAATTTCAGCGGGCCAAACCGCTTGAACGCTCCCCCCATCTGGTTTTGCGGGGATTTCTCTTTCGCAGAATTGGAGGACAGGCGTTTGGCCATGGATTCTGAAGGGAGTTTTGTTTCATGAACCACAAAGAGAGAACCAGCGAAAAGGTAGAGGAATTGTTTCACATACCTGCTGCCGGGGATGAGGGCACTGACCCGGAATTCATGCAGATCTACGCCCTGAACGCCGCAAGGGAATTCCTGGAGGAAAAATAATCGCCCGACAGAATGGAGAGGACAGCTATGCCGAAGGGCTCGCCGGAACTGGCCAAAGCGCGGAAGGAAGAAATCATCGCCGCCTGCGAAAAACTCTATGAAACGATGTCGTTTAAGGAGATCACCATCCGCGATATCGGAAACGCCACCACCTTTGGCCGTACATCCGTCTACAACTACTTTCAGACCAAGGAAGAAATCTTCCTGGCGCTGTTGCAGCGCGAATACGAGGCCTGGACGGCCGACCTTATGGCGCTGGCGGCTTTGGAAGGCCCACGCACGCGCGCGGCACTGGCCGATGGGCTGGCGCACACGCTGGAAAAGCGCATGTTGCTTCTGAAAATCATGAGCATGAACCACTTTGACATGGAAGAAAACAGCCGTGAGGAGCGGCTGGTCGCCTTCAAGGTGGCCTACGGCGCTTCGCTGCGGGCGGTGGAACGCTGCCTGGAAGCGTTCTGCCCGGAAATGGACGCAAAGGCCAGGCAGGATTTTCTCTACGCCTTTTTCCCCTTCATCTATGGCGTCTATCCCTATACGGCAGTGTCGGACAAACAGCGCGCGGCCATGCGCGACGCGCATGTGGACTATGTTTATCAATCCGTCTATGAAATCACCCACAATTTCTTGAAGTTGTTATTGCGGGCGATTCCCTGATGCAAACAATTTTGAAAAAGGAGCAGTGCGCTATGAGCAAAGTATTGGTCGCTTATTTTTCCGCCAGCGGCGTCACCGCCGCAGCCGCAAAAACCCTCGCGCAAGCAGCCGGAGCAGATCTGTATGAGATTCGTCCCGCAGTTCCCTATACACCGGCCGACCTGCGCTGGACGGACAAAAATTCCCGCAGCTCGGTGGAGATGCGCGATTCCTCCTCACGCCCGGCGCTGGCCGACCATGACGCCCCCATAGCGGAGCATGACGTCATCCTACTGGGCTTCCCGATCTGGTGGTATGTGGCTCCGACCATCATCAACACCTTCCTGGAGAGCTACGATTTTTCCGGCAAGAACATCATCCTTTTTGCTACGTCTGGGGGCAGCGGCTTTGGCAAGACCGTGCAGGTGCTTGCGCCCAGCTGTCCGGGCGCAACAATCCGCGAGGGCAAATTGCTCAACGGCCGTCCTTCCGCAGCGGCTCTGAAAACGTGGGTGGAAGCGCTGTGAAAATCGTGATATTGATGGGCAGTCCGAACAAAAACGGCTCTACCAGCCTACTGGCGGAGGAGTTTACGCGCGGCGCGCGGGAGGCCGGGCACAATGTCGAACGGATTGATGCGGCGCATGCGGATGTCCATCCCTGCACCGGCTGTATCCACTGTGGCTATGAAGGCCCGTGCGTGCAGAAGGACGGCGTAGACGCCATCCGCGCCAAAATCCTCAGCGCGGACATGATTGTGTTTGCGACGCCGCTATACTACTATGGCATGTCCGCGCAACTCAAGGCGCTGCTCGACCGCTTCTGCGCCTTCAACAGCAGCATCCAGAAAAAACGCATGCGCTCGGCGCTGATCTCGGTGGCATGGAACAGCGACGATTGGACGTTTGAAGCGCTCATGGCGCATTACCAGACGCTTACGCGCTACCTGAACCTGACGGACATGGGAACGGTGCTCGGCTACGGTTGCGGCACGCCCTCCATGACCCGGCGTTCGCCCTATCCCCAGCAGGCGTATGCGCTGGGACGGGGCCTGCGTTAGTCTCAACATGGCAAATCCGGAGCCTGGCGCCAAGCGCCAGGTTTCCGGATTCCCGTTTGGTTTCGCAAAACAACTGTAAGCCGCCCGCTCCCGGCATGATTCCGGAAGCGGGCGGCTTTGCCCCGTACAGGCCCCAATTCTTCAGTTTACCGGCATCTCCACAGCTCCATGCGCTTCGATGCGCGCCCCCCATCCGCGTTTCGAAGTTCACGCGGGGAAAACGCCGCGCGGCGGAAAGATTTTTTATTCCGCGGCGGTTCTGATCGCAATGGGGAGCTCCAGGGAGCGCAGCCATTCCTCAATGACCGGCTGGCAGGTGGCGATGTCCGGGCGGTAGACGCCGATGGGGTCCAGCACCGTGCAGTCCTCGGGAAGCGACGCGCGCATGTCCCGCACCGAACCGGAAATACCGCCCGTACCGTGGGCCACGAAGGGCACCACCGTCTTGCCGGAAAAGTCGTATTCCTCCACAAAGGTCAGGACCGCCATCGGGCAGGAGTACCACCAGTTGGGCATGCCCAGAAAGACGATATCGTACTGCTCCATATTTTCCACATGCGTCCTGAGCGCGGGGCGGGCGTTATCGGCGAGTTCGTCGGAAGCGCGGTTGAGGCACTCGTCGTAGACGCTGGAATAGGGTTCCTCCACCTGAATGGAGAACAAATCGCCGCCCACCAGGTCGTGGATATGCCCGGCCATCACCGCCGTGTTGCCCGGCGCGAGCACGCTGGCGCTGCTGGTGGCGTCTACGCCGCTGTTTGCGTCGCCCATGTTGTCGTAGTGCTCAAGGGCGCTGTCGATGGCGGCCCCGGCATCCTCGACGACGGTATTGTCCGCCCAAGTAAAGTAGGCGATGAGGATTTTGGAAGGCGCTTCCTGCGCGGGAGCGGCTTCCGCCAGCACGCCGCAGGGGAAAGCAAGGGCCGTCAAAAGCGCCAGCATAAGGGCCATGCCTGTTTTCATGGAAATTCCTCCTCAAACGCGATGAATTTATGATAGATTTCAGAATCTGCGCAAAAGGGCATTGCGCGCCATCCGTCTTGCGTGAACCTTTCGGGATTCCCTGTATGCAGAGAGCACGCTGGCCGGCAGGAACACCGCTTTCCCTTCATTGGGAAATTCCTTTTTTCGCGCCCCTGTGCCCCGCGGCGCGCAGCGTCTTTCCCAGATAGTGCGTCACTGCCGCCCACATGGCCAGTATGCACAGGTAGGAGGCGACGAACAGCAACGGCGGTTCCCCATAGGGCAGGAAGGCAAAATCCCGCAGCATGAACAATTCCATCCACAGCCCGCGCGCAATGAACTGGTACGCGCCGAAGATGAACGCCGACGCAAGGCAGATCCGCGCCGCGAACACGCCGGTTTTAGCCGCGCGCCCTTTACAAGCGCGCTTCGCCATGCCCAGAAACATATTCCAGTGCAGCCCCAAATGCAGTCCGGTGAGCACAAAGCCCCACATCGTAGAAACCATGTGCATTTCCCGCCCCAGCGCGCGCATGCCCAAATCCAGAAAGCGGAATAGATAGCGGGAAACCATGATAGAACTGGCGATGATGGCAACCATTGCCAGCGTCAACAGCGCGTCCACCGCCGTGAGCAGAACGCGCCGCGGGGTGTATTTGCCCCGCAGCAGGCCGCGGTGCCAGCCGCCGTTGAGCGCATGATGCAGGATAAACAGCAGGCACAGCGCCACGCCCAGCCATTCATGCGCCAGGCCGTCCACCATGTGGTAGCCCATTTGAAGGATGAACAGAACCGTCATCGCCGCATCGACGGCGATTTTTACGATTGCCTTCGGCTTCATGCGCCCTCCTTATTCCAGCGCCAGGCCATCGAGCCACGCCTGGATGGCCGCCGCGCTCTCCACCACGTTGGAATCCTCCACATGCAGGCCCTCCAGCAGCGTCGCGCCCGGCAAAAGTTCCGCCAGCGTGCTCTGTGCGCGGGCAAAGCTGCCGCCGCCGGAAGAAGTGAAGGGGATGACCGTCTTGCCGCTCAAGTCGTTTTCCTCCAGGAAAGTATACACGGCCATGGGCAATCCGCCCCACCAGTTCGGGAAGCCAAGGAAGACTGTATCGTACTGGCCGAGGTTTTCAACGCCCACGGCCAGTTCCGGACGGGCGTTGCCAGCCTGTTCATCTGAGGCTACATCCAGCGTTTCGTCATAGCTGGCGGGATACGTCTCCACGGTCTGGATGAGAAACAGGTCGCCGCCGGTTTGGGAAGCGATTTCTTCGGCCATGAAGCCGAGGTTTCCCACAATCCCGCCATCTTCGGTTACAATGACGCTGGCGGAAGAGGAGGCGTCCACGTCCTCCGGGAAGTCTGTATTGCCCACGCGGGAGAAATAGGCCACCAGGATGTGGCTGGAGGGCGCGGCGGGGTCCGCCGTTTCTGAGGCAGGCGCAGCCGTTTCTGCGCTTTCCTCCGCCAGCGCGGCGCAGCCAAGGGACAGAATGAGGGTCAACAATAGCGCGATGGTCTTTTTCATTGGTCTACGCTCCTTTGATCGGCAAATGGGTCTATGCACATAAGCTCCTGTAATGCTTTGCGTCTCCAAAGAATACCGCTGGACTTATCAGACCATGGGCATCTCCCGTGCGCTGCGGGTATCGCCGCCCGCCGCCCCACGGCCATGTGCCCAGCGCAATGACGGGAAGGTTTCGCATTTCCCGCTCCATGGCGATACTCCTTTGGGTTTCAGCGCTTATTTCCGGCGGCTTCCTTGAAGGAAAGGCACTTGCCGAGAACTTCGCCCGTTTTCAAGTATTCGTAGGTGGGAAACTCAAACAGCACCGGCTTGAGGGCGTGATAGTCGATCTTCCCCGCCTCGTTCAAACACGCTTCTTCCACATAGGTGTTTTCAATCTTGCAGATAAAGCTTTCGAAGTTGGGCGTCGGATACAGATCAACCACCGAACACCCCATGGCCAGCGGCGATTTGCCAATCACCGGCGTGCCCGCCGCGCCCATTTCATAGGCGAACAGGCCGGACTTGTCCGCCTTCGCGCCGCTCACGGAGCCGGCGTAATCCGCCTCGGGCAGCATTTCCTCGCTGACGAGGTTCACCGACAGCTTGCCCTCCTTCTTGATTGCGCCGTTGATGAAGTGCGGCGCGGCAAGGCTGACCAGGATGCGGTCATGGCCGATGATGCCCACATGCGCCACCAGCGTCCAGGTGGGCTTGCCTTCGTGCATCGCGCCGATGACCGTCGCTGGCGTGGGATACAGCGCCAGGAGAGAACCGACATTCTTTTTCATTGCTGTGACCTCCTGTATTTTGACATAATGTCATTTGACACAGTGTCATTATATAACCATGTTGACACAATGTCAATATTCAATTCCAAAATTTACAATTTCCAGCGCCATACTCCTATTGCAAAAACGCCAAATCCTTCCAAACCGCCTTGCCGCCGCGATGCGAAATATCCATTTCCGATAAACAGAGGAGCCGAGCAAATTTTTACCCGGCTCGCACATATCATCCTGTAACGGCCTGATGGATTCAGCTTTGAAGCTGCTCAATTTCAATCAGGCCAGACATTTCCGCAATGTATTCGCTTCCTGAAACCGCCTGTCCCAGGATATACAGCCCGCTCGCGGGACTGGCATCGTCATAAAACATGACGATGTCGCCCCAGGGGGCATAGTAAGCCAGGGTACCCACGGCGCCGCCTGCCTGCGGCGCGTCGCTGACGTCCAGTTCCTGCGGCGGATAGAATATCTTTTCGTTGGTACTGTAATCCTCCACTTCCACGCGCAGGGGAAGCTGCGCGTAAAGATCCTGGGCGGCCTGGCTGTCGTTCAGCGCAAATACGATGTCGTTCCCATTGGCCGTCACCTGGATTTGCAACATGGTTTCATCTTCCTCCGCGCCGTCCAGCGAAGCGCTGGCCTCCCCCTCTTCCAAAATGGAATCTTCATTGAAAGTACCCCGGGCAACCTCTCCCTGCCCGCAGGCAGACAGGGAAAACAACAGCAGGGCGCAGAGCAACGAAAGCATTTTTTTCAAGGCCGTTTTCCTCCTGATCGTAGGTTTTCGCTGAAAAATGCCGCCAGCTTGTCAAAAGGAATGCGGTCCAGCCGGTCGTAAAGGTCGATGTGTTCCGCGTCTTTCACCACAAACATCTCCTTGGGCTCGGCCGCGGCAGCATAGGCATTGTCGCTGAAAAACCGCGAATGGGCCCGGTCGCCGACCACAAAGAGAATGGGGCGCGGGGAAATCTCGTCAATAAAGTCCAGCAGCCGGAAATTCATCATCGCAAGGTCGCTGGTGGTGGTAAAACCGCCCCGGGCATTGGGATGATGCCCACGCTTGAGCGCATAGAAGCGGAACCATTCCGCGCCCGGCTCCGGAAGATCCGCCGGCACCGCGTCAATGGGCTGTTCCGGAAAGCTGGGAATATATTCCGGATATCCATTTTCCGCGTCGATCCACCGCTGCCTGGACAGGCGCTCCTTAGCCGCCTGAACCGCCTCCCTGTCCATGCCCAGACGGACAGCGGCGCTCATGTCATACATGCTCACCGTCGCCACGGCCTTGATCCTGGTGTCGCACTGGGCCGCGGAAAGCGCAAAGCCTCCCGAGCCGCAAATGCCGATAGCGCCAATTTTTTCCCGGTCAACAAAGCTCTGCAAGCCCAAATAGTCAACCGCGGCGCTGAAATTTTCCACAAAGATGTCCGGCGAGGAAACGTTGCGCGGGAACCCGCCGGATTCGCCCATGAAGGACTGATCAAAAGTCAAGGCCACAAAGCCCTTTTGCGCCAGTTCGTTGCCATACACGCAGGGTCCCTGCTCCTTGACGCCTCCGTAGGGCGCGCCGACGATCAGGGCCGCATGCTTTTGCCCCATATCCATATCCTTTGCATGGTAAAGTTCGCCAACGACCTCCAAACCATAGCGGTTTTTGTAAACCACCCGTTTCCTTACCACGGTTTCGCTCAGCGCCGAGATGTGTCCGGCCATAAGAATTCTCCTTTCCAAAATGACAGCTTCTTTCAGAATCGCGCGATTCGCCGCCCATACGTCCGCGATAACCGCCGCTTCATTGGCGGCCACCGTTCTCAATCTTTGCAGCAGGCCGTCTTTTGCTTTTCGCACTGCGAAAGCACGATCTCGCCCTTGGCCTCGGGGATATCCCGAATCACTTCGCCAGCTTCCGGAACCACAATTCTTCCCGCATAAGGATTCTTGATACTAAGCACAGGTGTGTTGAGCGTGGCTTCCACCTCCGAGCGTTCAAAGGCCAGGTCGGTATCAATCATTGCACAGTTCACCAACTTAAGATTCTTGCAGTAGCAGAGGGGTTGCGTGCCGATGATCGTGCAGTTTTCAAAGGTGACGTTTTCGCAGTACCACGCCAGATACTCGCCCTTAACCACGCTATCGCGCACGACCACATTCCGGGCATGCCAGAAAGCGTCCTTGGTTTCAAAACGGCAGTGCTCAAAAACGGAGTCCTCAATGTACTGGAAGGAGTATTTCCCCTGCATCCGCACGTTTCGGAAATACAGGTTGCTGGAGCGCATCATAAAATACTCGCTCTGCGCCGTGCAGTTCTCCATATCCAGCCCCTGAACGGACCAGCCGAATTCCGGGGAAACGATATCGCAATCGCGCATAACCACGGTATGGCATTCCCGCAGCGCCTTGATGCCATGCAGCTTTGTATTCCGAATTTCGATATGGTCGGAATACCACAGCGCCGCCCGGCAAAGTTCCGTCATTTCCGAATCGCTGATCTTCAGGCCATGGTCGTGCCAGAAGGGGTAGCGAAGGTTAAAGAAGCAGCGTTCCACCTGTATGCCCGCGCCCTCTTTAAAGGCGCTTTCGCCATCGGCGGGGCCATCAAACGCGCAATCCCTGACCAAGATATTCCTGCGGCCATAGAGGGCGCGCTCCTCGTCAAAGGTCTTGTTTTGAATGATATCCATTTATTTTCCTCCTTCCGGGGTTCCTACGTCGTCCTTTTTCCTTTTTTCATTTGATAAACCAGATAATCGAGGCAATCAATGCGCCTTTCCTCCTCATGCACCTTGTCCAACAGGCGCTTTCGGTGCACCGAAAGCAACTTAAGTTGCTCCCGCGTCTGTCCGGTTTGCTCGAGGGCGAGAAACCGTTCCATCGTTTCCAAATCGCAACCGGCATCCTTCAGGTTCTGGATAACAGCCTGCGCTGGGTCACCTTCCAACATACCTTGCTCACTTCTCATTCAGAAATCTCGTGCCGCGCTGCCTCGTTGATAAACCGGCGCCCTTGGCTGAGCAGATCTGCTTGCCTCGCCATTGACAGCGCGCTTCCCTTTGCCGGTAATATTATATCGTTCCGGCTTACCAATAGCAAATGCTTAGTTTTTATGGGTTTCTATTCATTTTTTCTATTGATCCGGCAAGTTTACCCTAAGGATTGCCGTTTAAATCCGTATGGAACACGGCAGTCGTTCTGGACTCATTCAGCTTTCCATCCAGGAAACTGTCAGGCGGTACTGCACTCAAAGATTGATCAATCCCACACATTACCGGCGCGAAGCACGGGATAGGAATACGTTTTATGAATAATTCAGGATTGAATATAAGCATTAGACATTTTCCCTCGGGGGCGTTACAATATAAGTATTCCAGAGAATCGCGCAGCGCGAGACTGAAATGAGCGGTGGGACTGCCTGAAAGCCTCCTGGAACGCAGGAAATCCACCCGCGCGAAAAACAGGCAACGATTTGAGCCGTCTCCGCAAGCATCCAGATGTGCACGGGAAGAATGAGCCGATCAAGGGATTGCCAATATTGATAGGAGGAAAGACGATGAAAATCCATGATGAAGCCACATTTGACCAGCAAAATGTTTTCGGCAAGGGCCAGGCAAATACCGCGTTTGCCCAGTATTTTATCGGGAATTCCTACCTGAACCCGCTGACAAAGCAAGGCGAAAGCACGGTGGGATTGGCTAACGTCACCTTTGAGCCGGGCTGCCGCAACAACTGGCACATCCATCACGCCAAAACCGGCGGCGGGCAAATTCTAATCTGCACGGCCGGCGAAGGCTGGTATCAGGAAGCGGGCAAGGACGCTGTCAGTCTGACGCCCGGTACGGTCATCGTCATTCCGCCGGAAGTAAAGCATTGGCACGGCGCCAAAGCAGATAGCTGGTTTGCCCACATCGCTGTAGAAGTTCCCGGCGAGGCGGCCAGCAACGAATGGCTGGAAGCGGTGGACGACGAAGCTTACGCCAAACTGTAACCGGATTTTCAGGCGCACCGGCTATTTCTTTTGAAAGAGCATGGTTGCGCCTGAATGTATAAAGAAGGGCATATCCTATGAAACTGAACATCGGTGAAACGGTCTTTACGGCAACGCTGGCAGACAATTCCTCGGCAAAAGCCTTGGAAGAAAAATTGAAGCAGGGGCCGGTTACCATCCAAATGGAAGACTACGCCCACATGGAAAAGGTGGGTCCGCTCGGCTTCCATCTGCCCACGAATGACCGGCAGTTTACCACAAAGGCGGGAGACCTTGTCCTCTATCTGGGGAATTCTTTCGTGATCTACTATGCGCCGAATTCCTGGCGCTTCACCAAACTGGGACAGATCGACAATGTAACCGCCCAGGATTTGAAAAAAGCGCTGGGCCGCAAGGATGTGACCGTTACGTTGTCCCTGGGGTAATCCTACAAGAGATGTGAAAAGGACCGGGACGATCATATGAAAAACCCCGCGGGATACGAGGGCGTTTGTCCAGATATAAAACGAAGCGGCGCAGCAGGATTCTAAACCCATGCGCCGCCGTCTGAAAGGAGCGTATGCTTTATGAAAAATTACAGGGAAACCGATCCGGAATTTGTGGAACGCTTTGAGCATTTCGCTTTTGAAGAAGTGGCAAATGAGCCTGGCCAACAGCTGGATGAAATTACCCGGCACATGGCCATTCTGGCCACATTGCTGGGCTGTCAGGGAGCGGACGCATTTCGTCTGGAGCTGCCCCATGCCTTGGATGCGGGCGTTACCCCCGTCATGGTCAAGGAGATTGTCTACCAGTCGGTGGATTACCTGGGAATCGGCAGGGTTCTGCCCTTTCTGGATATAACCAATGAGGTATTGGAGACCCGGGGCGTAAAGCTTCCGCTGGAGGGGCAGGCCACGACCACCATGGCTGACCGCCTGGAAAAAGGCGCCCAGGCGCAGGCGGACATCTTCGGCCCGCAAATGTTGGAAGCCTGGAAAGCAGGCCACGTAAACCGCTGGCTGGCGGCCAACTGTTTCGGCGACTATTATACCCGCACAGGGCTTACGCTTGCCCAGCGGGAAATGATCACATTCTGTTTCCTCGCGGCGCAGGGTGGCTGCGAGCCACAGCTCACCAGCCACGCCAAGGGCAACATGAATCTGGGCAACGATAAAGCGTTCCTCATCCGCGTAGTATCCCAGTGCCTGCCTTACATCGGCTATCCCCGCAGCCTGAATGCCATTGCCTGTATAAATAAGGCGTCGGAAGGCTGAGCGGATGCCAAAGCGCCGGCTACGCATACCTTCCAAGCAAATTGCTCTGTTATGGCTGCGCACAGTAGTCCTGCAAAAATTGAGAGGATTGTCCCGGCGGCCTACATGAAGGCACTATCCGGCTTCATGTAGGCCGCCCTGCCCGGAGCTGGGTTTGAACGGCATTCTCCGGGAAGCGTTCCTCACGCAGTATTTCAGGCATTGCGAATATCCTGCTCACACGCTAAATCAACACTCAATGCGAGACTGGAGTGGACCGGCCTGCTCCGCTGTCATATGGGAAGGTGTGTGGTGCAACCATAGCTATTGCAGAGTTTTGTGGCATTGCAGGGTCATTGTCCCCTTACTTTCCCAAATATCCTCCATCAAGCGGTATAACCGCGCCTGTCATATACTCTGACGCATCTGAGGCTAAAAATACGGCCAGTCCCTTCATGTCCTCTGGGCTTCCCCACCGTCCTTTAGGAATCCTGGCCGTAATTCCGGCATATTGGGCGGGATTTTTCTCCTTTAAATCCCGCGTAATTTCTGTTTCCATATATCCCGGGGCAATGGCGTTTACGTTGACGCCCATTCCCGCCCATTCGTTGGAAAGCGCTTTTGTCAGTTGGGCCACGCCGCCCTTGCTCGCCGCATATGCCGGAATATTGATACTTCCAAAAAATGAGCACATTGACGCGATATTGATAATCCTGCCCCGCCTCTGCGCACACATGACTTTGCCGACCTTCTGAGAAACCAAAAACATGGAGGTCAGATTGACTTCCAGAATCATGCGCCACCACGTTTCCTCAAAAGACAGCGCCGGCGACCGGTGCTGAACTCCTGCGCCGTTGACCAGTATATCGACCCGCCCTTGAAAGATCTCCAGGCTTTTATCAACGGCAGGCGCAATCTGTTTGCCATCGCTCAGATCGCAGCGGATAAAATGCACATCGTTCCGTTCGCCCGCCATGCTTCTGGCGGCAGATATTCCCTGATCTTCTGAGCGCCCCCAAATGACCACTTCCGCGCCCAGGTCATGATAGGCCTGCGCGATCTGCCGGCAAAGGCCCCGGGTTCCTCCGGTTACAATGGCCTTTTTGCCCTTCAGGGAAAATGACTCCAGATTGAATGCTTTTCCCATGATTACCTCACCAGCAGGACTGTCAGGTCGTTCACATTTGTCCCCGTGGGGCCGCTCACAATCAGGCCGCCCATTTCCTTGAGCAAGTGGTACGCATCGTTATTTTCCAGCGTATCCTCAACGCTCAGGCCCTTTTCTGCGCATGCGGCATAGAAATTGCCGTCCACCATGCCGCCGGCGGCATCCGTCGGGCCATCTGTGCCGTCCGAGCCAAAGGAGAAGAGCAGCGTGTTTTCCAGCCCATCCATTCCCTTGGCGGCCGCCAGCGCAAGTTCCTGATTGCGGCCACCCTTACCGCTCCCTTTGAGATGCACCACCGTTTCCCCTCCGGCAATTACGGCGCAGGGCGTGGCAAAGGGCTCGCCCTTGGCGCGAATCTGTCTGGCGATGGCGGCGAAAAACGCTCCGGCCTCCCGCGCTTCGCAATCAAGCGTCGCCGTCAAAACCACGGGCATATATCCCAGACCGCGCGCCATCTCCTTTGCGCTCTCGCAAAGCAGTTGGACGTTTCCGGTGACGCAGGTGGTGATGTTGGAAAGCGTCTTCGGGGTTTCCATAGCCAGGCTTTTCTCCATCTCCGGGGTGATCTCTACGCCATATCTCCGGACAATTTTCGAAGCATCCTCACTGGTGGATGCGTCTGGATATGCCGGGCCGGAGGCGATGGCATCGAGCGGGTCGCCAATGATATCGCTGAGGATGACATTTATAACCTTTGCCGGCATGCAGCGCAGGGCAAACCTGCCCCCTTTTACCTTGGAAATGTGTTTGCGGATAGCATTCATTTCAGTAATGCTCGCGCCGCTGGAGAGCAATTTCTTCGTCAGTTTCATCAAATCATCCAGCGTTACGCCATCTGGCAAGGCCTCAAACAGCGCGGACCCGCCTCCGGAAACCAAAAAAATCATCCTGTCTTCCGCCCGCAATTTGTCGGCGAGCCGCAACGCCTGCTCTGTAGCGGCCAGGCCGTTGGCATCCGGGACCGGATGTCCCGCCTCATAAATGGTCATTTTCCGGATCGGGCCTTCGGAATGATGGTATTTTGTGATCACGATGCCTTCGATGAGATCATCGCCGAGCACCTCCGCCGCTGCCGCTGCCATTTTCCACGCCGCTTTGCCAATCGCAACCACATATGACGGCTTGCGTTCAATCGTCTGCAAGGCATTTTTGACCGCGGCCCCGGGCAAAACAGCCTGTACGGCGTGGTGAATAATTTTGTATGCGTCGGCCTGCATCGCTGTATGCATAAACGCCCTCCTTCTCAAGATGCTCCCATGCCCTTTGTTGTTATTCCTGCGCCGCGCTCAGGCCCCCGTCCAGATAGAGGATCTGGCCGCTGATAAAAGCTGAGGCGTCTGAACACAGCAGCAGGATCAGTCCCATCAGATCATCCGTCCTGCCAATCCGCCCGACAGGTATTCTGCTTTCCAGCTTTTCCCGATAGCCGTCCTTTTCAAGTACGCTGCGGTTCAGGTCTGTTTCGATAAACGTCGGGGCAATGGCGTTGACCGTAATGCCATACCGCCCCAACTCCGCCGCGCACTGCTTGGTGAGCATATTGATGCCGCCTTTGGAAGCGCAATATGCCGCATAGCCCATCTTCGATGTGCCCATCAGGCTCTTCATAGAGGACAGATTTATAATACGCCCATGGTTCTGCCGCTGCATGACCCGTGAAACCTCGCGCGTCATGTAGAATGCGCCGTCCAGATTCGTCGAAAGCGTGCGCCGCCATGCCTCGTCGCTCATTTCTCCCACAAAGGCCAATTCCAGCGTTCCGGCACAGTTGATGAGTATATCAATTCCGCCCAGACACGCAAGCAAGCTCCTTACAGCCTGTGCACAGCTCTGCGATGCGGTAACGTCGCATTCCCTGGCACAGAAACGCACGCCGCTCTTTTGCGCGTATTCCTCAAGATGCCCTGTATCTCTTACGTGCCTGCTTAAAACGGCGACGTCGCAGCCATTGTCCATGAGGCATTGCGCAATAGCAAGGCCAATGCCCTTTGTGCCCCCGGTGACAACGGCTTTTTTCCCCCGAACGGAAAATATGTCTTCTGCTTTATTCATGACCGCTTCCTCGTTTGCTGAATCCATATGAATGCGCTGCCGCCATCCGACGGCGGCAGCGCAGCAACCATTGCGGCAACGGTTATTTATAGTCGCCGCTTGAAATCGTTTTGGTCGGTTTGAAGACCTCAATGCCAAAATGTTCGGAAATTTCCGCAAGGGCTTTGGCGACGTCTTCCGCAGCATGATTGCGAATGTATTCGATCGGTCCGGGCGTATTATAGCCATACTTCATGGCCTTATCGCAGTCCTCGAGGCTGCAAACGCCTTCTTCGTACAGCTTCGTCGCCTCATTTGCCTGCACATAGAAGAACAAATCGCTGTTGTAGCGGCCGGTAGCGGCTTCCTTGCTGATGGCGGGCCTTGCGCCGTCCACCCATTTATAGAAGCCCTCGCCGGACTTCTTGCCCAGTTTACCTTGCGCCAAGAGGTCTGCCAGCACTTTCGGTACGCAGAACTCCTTGGAAAGATGCTCGCAATAGTAATCAAAGCAGCTGGCCGTGATATCGACGCCCGTGTAATCAATCAGCTCCATCGGCCCCATCTTCAGGCCAGCGTTCATCATTGATGCGTCGATATCCTCGGGCGTGACGCCGTCTTTCTCGATGCAGGCGCAGTTGTAAATATGCGCCGGATAGAAAATCCTGTTTGCGATAAAGCCGGGAGTATCCTTCTTGGCGTACACAGAGATCTTGCCGACCTTCTGGGCGTAATCAAGGGCAAAGCGCGAAGTTTCCTCTGCCGTTTTGTCTCCGTTGATGACTTCGACCAGCTTCATCAGCACGGCCGGGTTGAAGTAATGGGTGCCGATGAACCTTTCCGGCTTCTTCACAAAATTGCTGAGCATGGTGATACTCATGGTGGAAGTATTGGTAGCGATAATCGCGTCCTCGCGCGCGGCTTCAGAGGCAGCGCGCAGTACGCTCTCCTTGACGCTTACCTTCTCGGCCACAACTTCGATGATGAAATCCGCGTTCTTCACCGCTTCAGCAGTATCCGTAAAGGGTTTGAGCGCGCCATTCCGGGCCCTTTCCAGCGCTTCCGCCGGGCATCTGCCCTTGCTCACAAGCTTTTCCATGCTGGCGAAAATGCGGGACATACCGCGTTCCACAAACTCCGCCTTGATATCGCAGAGGTTCACATCGTAACCCGCCATGACCGCAAGCTGGGCGATGCCATGGCCCATATCGCCCGCGCCGATCACCGCAACTGTTTTCAAATCCTGCAATTTCATCGTCCGTTTCCTCGACTTTCTACACACCCAGATATGCCTTGCGCACATCCTCGTTGTTCATAAGTTCCTGCGACGAGCCTTCCATAACGATGTGGCCCGTTTCCATGATATAGGCGCGCGTCGCCACGCCCAGCGCCTGCACAAGGTTCTGTTCAACGATCAGGATGCTGATGCCGTCTCCCGAGACTTTGGAAATCAGCTCAAACATTTCCTCCACCACGATCGGCGCAAGTCCCAGCGAGGGCTCGTCCAGCATCAACAGCTTGGGGTTGATCATTAGCGACCGCGAGATCGCCAGCATCTGCTGCTCGCCGCCGGACAAAGATCCCGCGAGCTGATGGCGCCGCTCGGAAAGGATTGGGAACATTGAATACGCCCTTTCCTTTCCCTGGGCCGTCAGTTTGCGCGCATTGCGGGGATAGGCGCCAAGCTCAAGGTTTTCCTCAACGGTCAGCGTGCCCAGAATGCCGCGGCCCTGCGGGATATGGGAAATGCCAATATCCGCGCGCTTGGAGGCCGGCACCTTCGTCAGATCCTGGCCCTGATAGGTTATGGCGCCGCTCATCAGGGGTTCGAGGCCGGACAATATGCGAAGCAACGTTGTCTTGCCCGCGCCGTTCGAACCGATCAGGGATACAACTTCACCTTGTTCCACATGCATGTTGATGTCGAACAAGACTTGCAGATCGCCGTAACCGGCGCAAAGGTTTTTGATTTCAAGCATCATTCTTGTTGCCTCCTCCGATATACGCGGCGATGACGGTCGGGTCATTAAGCGCGTCGGTCGGCGTGCCTTCATACAGGAACTTGCCTTCGTTGAGGACGACCGCGCGTGTGCAAACGGACACAACCGCGCGCATAACGTGTTCGACGAACAAAATGGTGATGCCCCGACGGTTGATCTCCCGCACATAATCCAGGCTGCTGAGC
Source organism: Candidatus Pullichristensenella stercorigallinarum (assembly GCA_018712945.1). Taxonomy (GTDB): domain Bacteria; phylum Bacillota; class Clostridia; order Christensenellales; family Aristaeellaceae; genus Pullichristensenella; species Pullichristensenella stercorigallinarum. The sequence continues at coordinate 25,846 of DVFZ01000108.1, forward strand.
ATTTCGTTGGGGTTGAGGCCGGCCATAACCTCGTCCATCATGATGAGCTTGGGTTCGGTGGCCAGCACGCGCGCCAGGTCCATCCACTTGCGCTTTTCGATGGACAGCTTACTGCTGGGCGTATTTGCCAGATCCATCAGGGAGGACATTTCCAGGATCTCGCCCGCCTTTTTGCGGGATGTCTTGAAATCGTATTTTTGCAGGCAAATGGCGTACACGTTGTCGAAAACCGTCAGGTTGCCAAACGGTTTTGGCGTCTGGAACGTTCTTCCAATGCCCAAATGCGATCTTTGGGCGATGGTATCCCTGTTGGAAAGCAGCTTTCCATCAAAGTAGATCTTGCCACCATCAGGCTTGTAGGTTCCGGAGATCATATTGATGGTCGTAGATTTTCCGGAACCGTTGGGGCCGATCAGCGCCACGAATTCACCCTGTTCAAGTTCAAAGCTCAAATGCTGAACCGCTTTAATGCCGGAAAAGGAAATGGAAATGTCTTCAACGCGAAGTATTTTGTTCGCCATGATTACGCCCCCTTCACTTGTTTCTGGTTGCGGTTCACAAGCTTATAGAACAGATTCCTGAGAAGCGGGAACACGCCGGCAGGCCTGAACATGACAATCAGCACCAGCATAAGCCCATAAAGCACGTTGCTTGAACCAGACGCGCCCAGGAGCGATGCGGCCACCTCGATCAGCGGTATGATGATGAACGCGCCCACCACAGGCCCCCACAGGGTTCCGATACCGCCGATAATGGCAACGACGCCAATCTTGATGGACAGATCAAAGCTGCATGTGCTCACCGGTGAAATATACGACAGGAACGAAGCGTAGAAACAGCCGGCTACCGACATCATCATCGCGCTGATCTGGAAGGCTCTGAGCTTTACTTTGAATGTTTCAATGCCCAACGAACCCGCGGCGATCTCATCGCCCTTGATACAGCTCAGGTACCAGCCGGTTTTGGACACAGTGAACCGGTAAGTAAACACCAATGTCAAAAACAGCAGCACGAGCATGATGTAATAGAAGGGAGCGTCATTGGCAAATGACAGGCTCCAGAAATCGTGGCCACGATACGTGGAATACATGCCCGCGGCGCCTTTGGTGAAGTCGGAATAGGTGATGATGGAGCGCAGCGTCTCCGCAAAGGCGATCGTGGCAATGGAGAAATACGCGCCCTGCAGGCGGAACGTGCCATAACCGATCAGGGTAGACAGTACCAGAGACAGCACCATGCTGATCGGCAACGTAATGAATGGGGAAATGCCAAAGTCATTGCTGAAGATGAAATTGACATAGGCGCCAATGGCTACAAACGCGGCGCTGCACCAGGAAATCTGCGCGCCGTAGCCGCCAATGATGTTCCAGGAGAGGCCAAAGATTGAAAAGACCATACAGTTGACCAGCACGTTGGTAATATAGTTGCTGGTGACAAACATCGGCAGAACCGCCATGACGGCGAAAAACAAAATGGGGATGATTCTGCCGGCCGTAATCGTTTTCCGATTTTCCATTTGCTGCATCATGCCGCTCTCTCTCCCTTCCCAAACAGGCCGTAGGGCTTGATGTACAGAATAATGAGGAACAACAGACAGATGCCTACCGTGCCAAGGTCGGCGGAGATCATCGTGGAAACGACCTGTTCCACAATGCCCACCAGGAGGCCGGCGACCAGGGCGCCTTTGATATTGCCCATGCCGCCCATGACAACCACCATCAACGGCGCGGTGCGGAAAATATCACCCACGCTGGCCTGTACATAGTACATCGGCGTAATGATACAGCCGGACAGGCCTGCAAACGCAACGCCCAGAATAAACGCTACTGTATATGTACGCTGCGTATTGATGCCCAGCATCGTGGCAACCTCGGGCTTCTCGGCGGTCGCACGCATGGAGCGGCCCAAAATCGTCTTGTTGAGCAGGATGTTGACGCCGATTACCAATACCAACATAACGCCGAAAGCAATCAACCTCGGAACACTCAGGACGACCGGCAGGTTGGCAATGCTGCCGACGCGCAAGGACGCTTGCTGAAGCGACGACGGCACCGTGAGCGGCTGCGTTCCGAAAATCGTTTCGGCGAGGTTTTGCAGGAAGAATGAAAGGCCTACCGTAATCAAGATAAACGACGTGCCGCCAACCTTGATTACCTTGTTGATCGAAAGCTTGAATGTAACAAAGCCAAACAGCGCCATGCACACAATGACGATTGGGATCAGCGCGTAGGCGTTCAGGCCCGTTATGACATTAAACAAGTACGTGAAATACATTCCCCATACCAGATAGGCGCCGGCCGCGAAGTTTACCATCTTCATGACGCCAAAGATGATGGTGATCCCTACGCCGATGAGCGCGTATACGCCACCGGAAAGCAAACCGTTCAGCACCGCTTGCGTAATTCTCCAGAGAGTCATATCGCATCCTCCAATAAAGATTTAATCACAGCCTGCCGTGGCGAACGCACCGACTACATACAACAGACCTTGATGATGGGGCTGCCATTTTTATGGCAGCCCGAGAAAACCGATCAATGCAAGTAAGTTGTCACTCTCCAAGCCGCTCGCGGAGCAGGTCGGTGAGCTGGAATTCAACCGTCGCCTCAGAATCCGGGAAGACGGTGTGCGGACGGTACTCTCCATCCTCATCCAGCTGCCACTGCATCATGACCGCAACACTGTTGCTGTTCCAGCCGTTCTCTTCGAACTTCAGCTCGCCGCCCGGCGTGAGGGTGCTGATCGTCAGTTCGCGGATGGCGTTCATAACGTCCGTAGGATCGGTAGAAGCGCAGTTTTCAAGCGCCTGAGCGACGATGTAAACGGCATTGTAGGCGCTGACGCCCTGCTCGGGGAGGAAGTAACCGAAGCGTTCCTCGAAGCGCTCGCCGACATCCGCCAGTTCCTCGTTGTTGAGGATGGTCGCGGCATCATAGTTGTGGGAGCCAACGGAGAGGACGCCGTCTACCAGTTCGCCCAGGTTCTGGCCGAACGCGGGGTAGAGCATGCCACCGCCGCCGCCCACGATCAGCGGGCTGTAATCGTAGGAAACCATCGTGTTGAACAGCAGGCGGGCATCCTGCGTATAGCTGGTGGGGAACACGACCTCGACGCCGGCGCTCATCAGGCCAACGACGATGGAGGACAGGTCGGAAGCGGAGGGCGTATAAGCCTGGTCGTAAACCAGCTCAAGGCCTTCGGCGTTTGCAATGGCTTCACGGGCGGCGGCGGAATTGGTCAGGCCCCACTCCGTGTCTTCATAAACGATACCGACTTTGGTGAGGTTGAGCCCCTCGTAGGTTTCGTTCAGCCAGTTGAGCATGTCCACCTGGGTCTGCGCAAACTGCGGGCTCAACGAGGCAAACGCGAACACATACTGGTAGCCCTGGCCAACGATGCTCTCAGAAGTCTGCGCGGTCAGGAAGGGCACCTGGTTCCTTTCGAATACAGACAGCATCGGCAGAACGTAGGCGCTCGCGGAGGCTCCATGCACAGCCACTACATCGGGGTTCTCGGCCAGCAGGCGCTCAGCCGTCGTGCGGCTGACGTCGGAGTCGGACTCGTTGTCGTAAATGACCAGTTCGATCTGCGCGCCACCCAGAGACTTAATACCGCCAGCGGCGTTGATATCGTCCATTGCCAGGGTTGCCGCGTCCACGTTGAAAACGCCCTGGTCAGCGTTTGAGCCGGACAGCGGGAAAATCAGGCCGATCTTCACGGTGTCAACCGTTTCCGCGCTGCCAACACTCAAAAACGACAGGCATAACAGCAAGCACAGGGTCAAAGTCAGAACCTTTTTCATGTAGCATCCTCCTAGATGTTTTTATTTTTTCGCATTACGCGAAAAGATCAAACCATATAGTCCAATATTTACGCCTTTGTGAAGTACATGCTGATGCCCTGACCGCCGCCAATGCACATGCTGATCATTGCGTCTTTCTTGTCAGAATGCTTGAGCTCATAGGCCACCTTCGTCGCCAGGATGCAGCCCGTCGCGCCAATGGGGTGGCCGATAGAGATGCCGCCGCCGTAGATGTTGACCTTCTCCGGATCAAGGCCCAAGTCGCGCCGCACAGCGTAGGCCTGGCTGGCAAACGCTTCATTGATTTCGAACATGTCGATTGCCTTCAGGTCCAGATTAAGCTGCTTGGCCAATTTCTCGCTGGAGAGCTTGGGCGCATAGCCCATGATGTCCGCGGCGATGCCCGCGACCGCATAGCCCTTGATAACCAACATCGGTTCAAGGCCCAATTCCTCCGCCTTTTCGCGCGACATCACAACCACCGCGGCTGCGCCGTCGTTGAGGCTGGAAGAATTGGCGGCCGTAACCGTTCCGGTGCCGTCAAACACAAAGCAGGGCTTGAGCTTGGCCAGCTTCTCCACAGACTGTCCTTCCCGGGGGCCTTCATCGGTATCAAAGATGGTGACGTTGCCCTTGCGGTCCTTAAGTTCCACAGGAAGGATTTCCTCTTTGAACTTTCCCTCCTTGATGGCCTTGAGCGCGCGATGGTGGCTTTCCACCGCGAAAGCGTCCTGCTCTTCGCGGGATACGTTGAACTGCTTGGCAACGTTTTCCGCTGTAACGCCATTGTGGCTCATGCTCAACGGCCATGTGAGGATATCAATGACGCCATCTTCAAAGGACTTGTGTCCCATGCGGGCGCCCCAACGAGCCTCGCGCACATAATAGGGCAGCTGAGAAATGCTCTCGGTGCCCGCCGCGACGACCACATCGGCAAAGCCAGTCTGAATTTCCATCATGGCATCCGCAATAGCCTGCAAACCGGATCCACACTGACGGTTCACGGAATAGGCCGTGGTCGTTTCGGGCAGCCCCGCCGACAGGCTGATTGCCCGTGCCACGAAACCATTTTCGGCAACCTGACCGACCTGGCCGACGATCACTTCATCGACCTGCTCGGGCTTGATGTTGGCGCGCTTGACAGCCTCTTTGACAACCATGGCGCCCAGATCAATGGCCCTGAGCGTTTTCAAACTTCCGCCAAAACTGCCAACCGGCAAACGCACCGCGCTGACGATAACACATTCTTTCATTTGCGTTCATTCTCCCCTTTTCATAATGCGGCTTAAAAAGCGCCTGTGTCTTAAGTGGAGTTCAAGGCCTGAGATGCCTTTATACGATCATGCCTCCGCCTACGTTGATGACTTCAGAGGTGATGTAGGCCGCTTCATCCGAAGCGAGGAAAGCAACCATATTGCCCACATCCGAGGGCTTTCCGGCATACCCCATGGGGATTCTTGCCATCATGCTGTCCCACGCCGCGCCGCCGTTTACCTCCTTGAGCTTGACGGTCATGTCCGTTTCGATAAAGCCGGGGCAAATTACGTTGCAGGTGATCCCCTTGCGGGCGTTTTCGCGGGCGCACGTCTTGGAAAGGCCGACGATGCCCGCCTTGGAGGCGGCATAGTTTGCCTGCCCGATATTGCCCAGCCAGCTGCCGGAGGAAATGTTGATAATGCGGCCATATCCCTTGGCGCGCATATACTTCACCGCTTCCTGCGTTCCATAGAAGGCGCCATTGAGGTTTACATCAATGACGAGATCCCAGTTTTCCTTGCTCATCTTGTGAAGCATGCCATCGCGGTTGATGCCCGCGTTGTTTACCATGATATCAAGCGTTCCATAGGTGTCCACGGCATATTGCACCAGCGCCGCAACTTCTTCCTGTTTGGTTACGTTCACGGTGTATGCCGAGGCTTTTCCGCCAGCTTCCTGAATTTCGCGGACGGCCTCGTCAGCCGGAATCATATCCGCCAGGACAACCGCCGCGCCTTCCTGGGCAAGCTTAAGCGCAATCCCTTTTCCCAGTCCTCTACCAGCGCCCGTTACAATCGCAACTTTTCCCTGCAGCCGCATAGAAACACCTCCTGAATTTTTGCGTAAATTTGCGTACCATTTCCAACCGTTTGCGCAATCTTTTTCAAAGCGTCCTTCGACATGATTATAACACTCGAGTTTATATAATGCAATACCATTCTGTAATTTTGTGTATTTTATATAAATTATTTTTCTGACGATATGAAACTTGCTAAATCGCACGGTAAAGTGCACATATTTGCGATATGCGAGGCTCAAAAATCAGTTTAGTTTTCGTTTATTTCCGTTAATTCAAAAATCAATCCAATTTATTTTGTGTAAATTTGCGCTATTTTCCTTGGCGCTATTGCATCCGGCCGTATCTTGTAGTATAATCATTATGAATTATTGTTATAAAAGGAGTCGGTCTTTTGAACACCGATAATTATAAAGACGGAAGCGAAACGCCGAATCAGGTGTCGGAAACGGAGGAAAAAAAGGTTTCCATTACAATGATTGCCGAAGATCTCGGCATCGCTCCTTCCAGCGTATCCAGGGCCTTGAACGACCGTCCCGGCGTAAGCCAGGAGTTGCAAGAGCGGGTCAAAGCATATGCGCGCAAAGTCGGCTATATTCATGATAATGCGCCTGTTGGCGGGAAATCCCTGAGAATCGTGGCCATGATCATCGGCGATATTCGCAACCCGTTTTACGCCGATCTTGTTTATTATACGCAAAAGGAACTCATGGCGCACGGGTATCAGCTGTGTATTTTCAACAGCGAATATGAAGAGTCCAAGGAAATCAAATATCTGCAACTGGTTGAGCGCTTTAACTTTGCCGGCGTGATTCAGATGAACGTGGCCACTGAGCATATAGGTCACGTCCTTAAAAACCACAAAACGCCGATCGTGATGGTAAACCGTATCATCAGTTCTTTTGACAGGGATTGCGTTATTCTGGATAACTATGAGGCTGGCTATATCGCCACGCGGTACCTGATCGAGCTTGGCCATTCAAAAATCGGCTTTATTTTGGGGCAACAGGACTCCTCTTCCTGCACGCAGCGTTTTTCCGGCTTTCAGCAGGCAATGGCGAACTATAGCCTGAAAGTCGATCCATCTTATATATTGCAAGGCGATCTTACGATGAAAACCGGCCAGGATTTGGCCACCGCTTTCTGTGCCCTGCACGACCGGCCAAGCGCCATGGTTGTTGCCAACGACCTTTCCGCGCATGGTTTTATCAGCGAATGCGGAAACCTCGGCATCAGCGTTCCCGAGGAATTGTCCGTCATCGGTTTTGACAATATCACCTTTTCTTCGATTGGTACGATTACGCTGACCTCCATCGACCCCAGCGTCAAGTATATGGCAAAAACCGCCGCACGGCTGATGATTGAGCGCATTGAGAATCCACGCAAAGCGACCGAGCGGGTCGTGATCAAGCCCACGCTGGTAGAGCGCAAATCGACGGCGCCTTACCGCAAAAATCCCTGATGCAGACCATTTCCAACCGTTTTTGCGCGTCTATATAGCTGAATATTATGTGGAGGAGAGAAGTGCCATGAAAAAGCCCACCGTAATCACCGCCGAACAAGCCGTAGACTATATCAAGGACGGTTCAACGTTATGCGCCATCAGTATGACGCACATTTCCGCCTGCGAAACCATCCTCAAGGAAATTGAAAACCGCTTCCTGGAAAAAGGCCACCCGCGGGATTTGACTTTTGTGCATTCCTGCGGCCAAGCGGCGATGAAAATGCCGGGCGGCATGACCCGTCTTGCCCATGAGGGGTTGCTTAAGCGCATTATCGGCGGCCATTGGGGGCAATCCCCTTTGCTGATGGATCTGATTTCTGAAAACAAGATTGAGGCCTTTAACCTGCCTCAGGGACAGATGGCCAACATGTTTCACAGCATGGCGCTCAAGGAGCCTGGCAAGCTGAGCAAAACCGGTTTGGGAACTTATATCGACCCCCGCATTGAAGGCGGAAAGATGAACCAGCGCACGAAGGATTGCGGCGACGACTTGGTCGATATCGTGGTGATCGACGGCGAGGAATACATTCGCTACAAGCCAATCCCCATTGATACCCTGCTTATTCGCGGCACCTATTGCGATGAAAACGGCAATCTCAGCACCGAAGAAGAAGGCATGGTGCTGGAGGTGCTCCCGGCCGTTATGGCCACAAAGCGTTGGGGCGGCCGCGTCATCGCTCAGGTCAAGAGCATTGTCAAAAACGGCACCTTCAACCCCAAGGAAGTTACCGTGCCCGGCGTTTTGATTGACAACGTAGTATTGGCCAAAGACGTATTCACCGAACACAAGCAGACTTTTTCCTGGTACTATGATCCCGCTTATTGCGGAAAAGTCCGGGTTCCCGAAACCGCCGTGAGCACCCTTCCCCTAACCGAACGGAAGGTCATTGGCAGGCGCGCGCTGATGCAGGTTGTTCCGGATTCCATTATCAACATCGGTACGGGCATCCCCAATGACGTAATTGGCCCCATTATGGCGGAAGAAAATGTCAACGACTGCCTGTCGGTAACGGTGGAGAGCGGCATTTACGGTGGGACTCCCGCTTCCACGATTGACTTTGGCATCGCCTGCAACGCGGAAGCGCTGATCGGGCACGACCGGCAGTTTGAATTCTACAACGGAACCGGTGTGGATTTCACGTTTATGGGCGCTGGCCAGCTCGATCAGCATGGCAATGTCAACGCGACGCGCATGGGCAACAAGGCGCCCGGCGCCGGCGGGTTTATTGACATTACAACCACGGCGAAAAATGTTGTGTTTTGCTCTACATTCACCGGCGGAGGGCTGAAGGTTTCCTTCGATGAAGAAAAGGGCGTCACAATTGAGCAAGAGGGCAAGTTCAAAAAGCTGGTAAACAGCGTATTGCAAATCAGCTACAATGGCGAATTGGCGAAGAAGCGGAATCAAAACATGTGGTATGTCACCGAGAGGTGCGTATTCCGTCTGACCGAGGCGGGCATGATGCTCGTTGAAGTGGCCAAGGGAATCGACATTGAGCGCGATATCCTTGCGCAAATGGAATTTGTTCCGTTGATTGCCGGCAATCTGAAGATTACCGACCCTTGCATTTACAAAGACGGCGCTTTCGGCCTGCGTGAGCGCCTGCTGAAACAACAGTAACTGTTCTGAGCGACATCGGGAGTTGATATATATGCCGTACAAGCAGAAATTTCCTCTTGAAAAAACCGCATCCGGCGGTAAGGAATACCTTGCATATAAAATGCCCTATTGTAATCTTTACGAAACGCTGGAAGCCTCGGCAAAGCGTTTTTCAGACAAGGTTGCAGTTGTCGATGTCGCTTCGCGCGTTACATATCGGGAGCTACAGCAAAAGACAGATGCTTTTGCCGCATATCTCTACCACTATAAGCATATTCGCCAGGGCGATCGCATCGCCCTGGTCATGGTAAACAGCATTGAGTTTTGTGTGTGTTTCTATGCCATTCTCAAAATTGGCGCGACGGTTGTTTCGGTCAATACCAAGCTGTCGGGAGACGAAATGGGCTACATTCTTAGCGACGCCCATGCAAACTATGCGATCACCGACCGCGCTTGGTATAATAAGCTGGAAAACCATCGTCCGCAACTGGACTGGCTTATTTTTTCCGACACTGCCCCCGATGGTTTTTCTACGGTCGCCGAAGCGATTGAAACGGGTGCAAAACTACCGGATACGCCTACTGTAAGGGATGACTCCCTGCCGGCGGATATCATGTATACCTCGGGAACAACCGGGAGGCCCAAGGGCGCCGTCATGACCCATTTCAATCTTTTGCAGGGGCTGTACGTATATGTGGAAGCCGACGATATGGATGAGCGCGAAATCACCGTTCTTTCCGTTCCGGCATTCCACATTACGGGGTTGAACAATGTTTTGACTGTGTTTATTTTTATCGGGGGCACCATCGTCATGCTTCCCTTCTTTAATGCCGAGAAGACGCTTGACGCCATCACGGAATATCGCGCGACCTATTTCCACGCCGTGGCCACGGTATTTATGATGCTGGAAGGCGCCGTGACGGAGAAACATGATCTGAGCAGCTTGCGCACCGCGCTGTGCGGCGGGGGATTTATCTCCAGGGAAACAATCAGAAATTTCTGCGCAAAAGCGGTAAACTGCCGCTTCCATCCTGTCTATGGGATGACGGAGACTTCGGGCGCTGGCACCTATTTCTCCGGCCATTGCCTGGATTCCTCCATTGAGGACTCCTGCGGCAAAGTTTCCGCCAACTGCGAGATTCAAATTGTCAATGAGAATAATGTGGCGCTTCCCGCCAATACCATGGGAGAAATCTGTTTTCGAGGTTCTTTTGTCATTGATCACTACCTCAACGGCGTATCTCCCGACAGCTTTACCGATGGTTGGCTCCACAGCGGCGACGTGGGCTACTTTGATGAAAACGGCTACCTGTTTATCAAGGATCGCATCAAGGATATGATCAACCGGGGCGGTGAAAAGATATTCTCCCTGGCAGTTGAAGATGTTATCATGAAATATGGAGGAATAAAGCAGGCTGCCGTATTTGGTGTACAGGACGATCTATATGGCGAAGTTCCTGCCGCCGTCATCGTTCCTGAATCGGGCGTATCAATTTCGATTGACAGCCTCCGAACATATTTGAGGGATCATATCGCTCACTACAAGGTGCCTGTGATCTTTGAGATTCGAGACCGCTTGCCCGTCACGGCCAGCGGCAAGCCCCGCAAATTCGAGTTGCGGCAAGAGTTTAACCGCAAACGTCAAAGAGAAAGCGTCAAACTGTGAGATAGAGATCATCGCAAACCATGACCAACCGCCAAACGGGCGGTATGCTCAAAGGTTAAAAACCCTGAATACCAGCCAGCGTCTCAAGGCGCTGGCTTTCACATGTTCAAGCCTATTGTCTTTGCCTCTTTTGCCGCCAAGGGGCGTTCGTATTCCCTCATGCTCAGCTTGTCCATTGCTATGTCGTGCTTCTCCTACTCTTCTATATACTTCTTGATCGTTGCCTCATCCCCGAGGCGTGCCGGGCTGAAAGTGAACGAACCCTACTGTGCATTGCGATATCGCTCCGTTGCATCCTTGCTAACCCAATAAACACCTTCCTCTATCAGAACGGCTCGCGCAGGAGCCTGTGTTAGAATGGAGCTGACACACAACAAACCAACAGGAAGGACAAGCGATGTCCATTTTACACTGGAAGAGAGATATTGCTCAGCAGAATTTCAGGAAAAAGGTTTGAGTATTCGTGCGATCTCCCGAATACTCAAATGGTCGCCGTCAACCATCAGCCGTGAGCTGAGACGGAATTGAGGCAAAAGAGGCTATCAACCCTATCGACGCTCCGAAAACCCATGCGCTGCGGGCGACGCCCCCCACGAAAACTCAAACGCTCCCGAATCCCTTTCCTGACTAGCCTCCCAACCGTGCCGGCCCTTATCCCTGCGCTAGCCAGCATGGCGTGCGAAAACCGGCGACTCGCCCCAACCAGACCACTCGAGAAGTCTCTTTGGGCGCCCAACGATCGAATCTTTTGCCGTAGTGCCTCCAGCCCTGGTCTGCTCCATATATGCCGTATTCCCTCAACTTTGCAAGATAAGTTTCAGGGTCAGAATGAACACTCAGATGAATCATCAGCGCATCACTGTCGACCAGCTCAAGCTCCGAAATATAATCCCCACAAAGGCCTCAAGCCCAGTGAGCAGGCTTACGAAAAGATCATGCAACAGCCCGCGCTACTTTGGCTATGTCGCCACTATGGTCTGGAACGAAGTCACCGGCTATATCGTCAGCGGCTACCAATGCCACAAGGTGCTCGCCGCCAAAGGCAAGACTGAGATCGACTGCATGACCATGCGTATCGAGAACCCCCAAGAAAAAAAAGGCATTCAATATCACCTTGAACAAAGTGATCGGCGAATGGCACCTGTAGCGCTGGCCGACTTACTGGTCGACCTGTAATCGTCCACCCAGGTTTTGACATCCCCGAGATGGATGACCTGTTCTCCAAAGTACACGTCAAGGATATGTCCGGCGATGACTATGACATTGATCCGGAAGAAATCGAGTCCTTCGTGCAGCCGGGTGATGTCTGGACGCTGATTACAGAATACAGCAACGCTCGTTTTCCCGAAAAGAATCGCAAAAAACAAGCGTTGCCGTATAGATCACATTTGTCAGTTTATTGTCATGTCACCGCCGATACGCGTACCGCAACGGCCCTGAAGCGCTTCTCGAGCCTGGCCAAGCGCGGCGATGACCGCTTGGCCGCCCTGTGCAGCAAAGTCGACAGCTGCTTGTACTTTGGGGAGCATACTGCCAGCAGAAAGCCCTTGCACCTCGCACATACCGCGGGCCTTTTCCAGCGGTATCTCACGCAGAAGATGTTGATCCTCCTGTCCGTAATTGGCATAGACACCTTCTACGGCTGTGAGGATGAGTAGCACATCCGCATCTGTGTCTATGGCAAGACGGGCAGCAACAAGATCTTTGTCGACCACCGCGTCTACAGGATGTAACAGTCCCTCCTCATCGCACATGACAGGAATGCCACCACCACCGCCGCAGATGAGTGTAACTCCCGCATCCACGAAGCGTCGGATGATTTCGCACTCGCAGATCTTTTGTGGCTTGGGGGACGGTACCACCCTGCGCCAGCCGCGCAATGGTTCTTCGCGCATGGCATAGCCTCGTTCGCATGCCAAGCGATACGCCTGCTGTGCGTCCACATGCATGCCGACAGGTTTGCAGGGGTCAGCGAAAGCTGTGTCCTCCGCATCTACTTCCACACCCGTCAGCAGTGTGGCGACTTCGCGCCGCAAGCCGCGGCGGCGCAGCTCCTGCAAAAGCGCCGATTGCAATTCGTTGCCAATATAACCCTGGCTCATGGCCACACAGTCCGAAAGCGTCGCCCGGCCCGGATTCTCTCCACTTTTCTCCAGAAGTTCCATCGCTCGCAGAAGCGCACCGACCTGAGGGCCGTTGCCATGGACAATTAGCACATCCCAGCCGTCCTCCAGTATGTCGGCGATCCCCTCGGCTGCCCGCTTCATGGCATCCCTACCATCCCCGAGGCCCTGGCCGAGCGCATTGCCACCCAGGGCGATCACTGCTTTTTTCATGTGGTTTCTTCCTTATATCCCAGTTTACGTGCGTAGGCAAGCAGAGCTTCTTCAAAGCATCGCATAGGAGGATTGACTGTGCCCGCACCGATTTGGCCGACACCAGCTCTTATATGGGCAATACCCGTATTGATAACTGGCAATATGCCCGTCTCCACCACTTTGCGTACGTCAATACCCAAACAGATGCCCTTGAAGTTCCAGTTAGGGATCTGGAAATTGTTGTTGTGGGAGATGCTAATCTCCGACATGCGGTTGCTGATTTCCAGCGCGCCGGGGAAGCCGCTGCCGCCCACATAACGGGTCACGGCTGGCGCGGCGATCATCGCCATGCCGCCGACGCCAAAGGTCTCGGTGATGGCGGAATCGCCCATATCCGGGTTGGCGTCCTCGGGCGAATAGCCGGAAAAGTACAGTCCGACCGGCGTATTGACCGGGCCGTTGAACCACTGCCGCCCCGTGCCGCTCATCCAGATACCGAAATCCTTGCCGTTGCGGCTCATCACCGTAACGACCGTGCCTTGACGGATCGCGGCTGCAGCATCCATGACCGATTTGGCCGCGGCCATCATCACATTGAGGAAGAACTGTTCTGTCTCCGCCAGGAAACGGATGACTTCCGTCTTTTCCCGCTCCGGGATGTCCAGCGTGGTGATCGTCGGTGCCATCTCCTTGAGGAACACCAGAGAAGCGGCGATATTCCTTTGGTGGAACTCATCGCCCATGCAGATCGCCTTGCCGATCAGTGTGTTGAGGGGCAAGCCGTCCGGCATGGTTTGGAGCGCCTTATCGAGCGTCGGGCCGAGCGTGTCGCGGATAAAGCGCAGGCGTTCGATGACCTCGGGCCCGTAGGCGCCAAAGCGCAACACCGCGCCGATACCCTCATTGAGTGTGCAGTAGGCGACGTTGCCATAGGTGCGGTTGACGACCTTGAGCACCGGCATGTGCGCCGAGGTGATGCCGCCCATCGGGCCGACGAAGCCCATTTCGTTGCAGGGGAGGAAGCGCACTTTGCCGGCCTCGAACAGCGCGCGGGCGCTCTGTTCATCCTGCGCCCATTCCTCGAAGAGGGCGGCGCCAATGCAGGAGCCCTGCATCGGGCTGGTCATCTCTTCCCAGCGGATGGGCGGCCCGGCGTGCAAAAGCGTATAGCCGTCAAGTTCCGGCAGTACGCTGACGGCAGGAACGACTGCCTCCAGATACGGCGCGCCATTGCGCACGCGCGCGATGACCGCTGCGTTGGCCTCGTCCACGCTGGAGTATTCGCCATCTGTCAGCGCTACGCTGTTCAGGAACTCCAGCGTCTGCTGCAGCTTCTTCTCCCGCTCGCTGACGGGACGCCAATCAAAGTGGATGACGGGATGCCCTTCCGCGTGCAGATCCTCGGCAAAACGCCTGAGGCCGACGTTGAGGACGCGCGGCGCTTTGAGCAGCGCCTGGCTGCCCGGGAAATCGCCGGACACAGCGTCATCAGGCATTGCGACGGGCACAGGGGGAACCTCAACAGCCTGGACCTTCCAACCCGCCAGCGTCAACGCCGCCTCGAGGGAGGCAACATTGCCCATGCGGACAACTGCGCCCGCTTCTTCGAGCGCCTTCTTCTGGCCATTGAGCCCCTGTACGTCAATCTTCGTGCCAAGCAGGTTGACGGCCACCGCTGCCGGGACGCCGGCGGCACAGTTCTTCTCCAAGAGGCCGCGGATCGCGCCCGCCAGTTCATTGGCCGGGTCCTTGGACGCGCCGTAACCCAACACGACATCCAGGAGCACGACCGTCGGCCGGGCAAAGACCCCCAGGCTTTCCAAATATTGGCGGCGAGCGGTATTGTCGATCATGGGATGCGGCTTGCCGCGCGTAAAGACGTCGTCGCCCATGTCGATGATCTCCAGGCGTTCGCCCTTGCATACCCAGCCCTGCGGCGCAGCATCCTCCAGGCCAACATCCATGCGCGCAGCGAGGAACTGGTGTGCCTCGTGCGCCAGCGTGCCGCCGGAATAGACGCCGAGGATGGACGCATTCTCCGCGACCGGCGCGAGAGCGCCATCCGCTTGCGCGTCCACAGCCTTGCCATAGGCGAGCTCCACGGCCAGGCACGCAGCTTCCTCCGTGTTGTCGGCAAAGGCGATATTCCCCTTGTTGCCATAGCGCTTTGCGCCAAGGAAAAGGACAACGGCCGGCTTGCCAAGAGCCGACAGCGCGGAAAGAACGCGCTGTTCGACTTCCGCGGCGGCAGGCTTGGAGACGACGACTACGACGCCCGTTTCGGGATCATCCTTGAGCAAGGAGATCGCGTCGAGCATCGTCGTGCCGCCAACATCCCTGTTCAGGTCGCGCCCGCCGGTGCCGATAGCGTTGGAGACGCCGCCGCCAAAGCGGTCGATGGCAACGGAAATTTCCTGCATCCCCGTACCCGAAGCGCCGACGATGCCGATTCTGCCCCGCCGCACAGCATTGGCAAAGGCAAGCGGGACGCCGCCGATGATGCCTGTGCCGCAGTCCGGCCCCATGACCAGCAGGCCGCGCCTGTGCGCCTCGGCTTTGAGCCTGGCCTCGTCCTCAAGGCTGACGTTGTCGCTGAAAAGAAACACGCTCTTGCCTGCCGTCAGCGCGCGGTCCGCCTCCGCGGCGGCGTACTGGCCGGGAATGGACAAAAGACACAGATCAAACGCATCCTCGCGGCGCATGGCCTCTTTCCACGAACGCACCGTCGTCAGTTCGCTGCAGGCGGTCGCTTCCTCCTCTGCCTGTATGCGCTTGAGAGCGGCCTCGAAGGCGCGCACAGCTACGGCTTCGTCGTTTGTCCGAACCAGCAGCGCGAGGTCGCTTTCCGACGCGCCTTGCAGACAGCTGACGTCGAAGCCCGCATTTGACATGATCTCGAGATTGGCCTTGCTGGCCATCATCGCTGTGGCGGCGTCGACGCCTTCCATGGCGGAAAGCTCGCTGCTGACCATCATAAGCCCAAGGGAGTCACAATAGCAATTCTTTTCGATCCTGCTGTATTGCATATCCGTTGCCTCTCTTTCCTCGCATGGGCGATGCCGGCTTATTGCGCTTTGCCAGGCTCCCTGGTGTGCGCGAAGGGGTCGCCGCACTCATAGCGGTCGAAATGGATGGCGTCGCTGACCAGGTAGTTGTAGATGTTTTCCACGATCGGGATGCCGCGCTCCTCGGAAAGCTGGGCTTTGTGGTCGGAGCGCTCGCCGGGATAGGAAACGCCATCCTCGTTCCACTTTGCCGGACGAACCTTGTGCAGCTCTGCGACCAGGGCATCGAGCTGCTTATAGAACTCCTTGGCGCCGACAAAGTAATCCGGGTTGATGACGATATGGATCTGCCCCAATTCCCTGCCCCCGGAAAGGTCGCTGTACATGGAGGTAACGTGCGGGCCATAGGGCGCGCCGGAAAGTATGCCGCTGAGTATGTCCACCATCATCATCAGGCCATAGCCCTTGGCGCCGGCGATGGGCAAAAGGCCGTGGACGGCGAAGGGATCTGTGGTGGGATGGCCATGTTCGTCCACCGCCCAGGTGTCGGGGATCTCCTTGCCCTTGGAGCGGGCGTCCAGGATCTTTCCCCAGGCGCCGACCGTAGTGGCCATGTCAAAGACGACGGGCGTGCCATTCTCGCGCGGGGCGGCAAAGCCGATGGGGTTGGTGCCAAAGAAGGCACTGGTGCCGCCGTAAGGCACGACCATGGGATCGGACTGGCACATGGAGATGCCGATGAGCCCTTCAGCCGCCGCCATGCGGATATAATAGGAAAGCGTACCGCAGTGGGACATGCGCTTCATCGTGACAACACCAATGCCATTCTGCTTGGCAAGGTCGATGGCGTGAAACATACCCTCACGGGCAACGACAAAGCCGGAACCGTTGTCGCCATCGAACACGCCTGTGCAGGGACCGGTCTGCGTATAGGTGAACTTGGGAGCAGCGTTGATACCGCCCTTGCTGATGCGCTCCGCGTAGTATTCCACGCGCATGGCGCCATGGGAATGCACGCCGCGGCTGTCCGCGTATACCAGATGATCCGCGGTGATGTCGGCGTGTTCGCGGCTGAGGCCCGCCTTGTGCAGTTTATCGGAGATCAGCTTTTTGAGCTCGTCCTTCCCTACGTAGATGATCTTTTCCTCATGCATTCTGGTTCTCTCCCTTTCTGTTGACAGCTTTGAAGATCGCAGTACTCGCAAGCATAAGCGCTGCCGCAACGACGAAGCCCGTGGCAAGCGTGCCCGTGGCGTCGGACAACGCGCCCGTAAGGCTCGGGGCGATGATCGAAGCGCTCATGCCGAAAAAGTTGAATACGCCAAGCCCCGTGGAAAGCTGCGTTGGCTGAAGGTCCCTGGTGACGTGCTGGACGATCATGGCGTCGATCACCTGTTTGCCGCAGATCGCATAGATCGCAAGCAGGAGCAGGATCACGACCTGCTGCCGGCAGCTGGCGAGCAGCGCCAAGGAGATCGCCGCCAGCGCCTGCAGGGCGACGAGGTAAGCCGTCCTGTGCGAGGCCGTCCTGTCGATGACCTTGCCAAACAGCATCGCCGTAGGGATCGACACGATCGCTACCACCGTCGAGCAATAACCGGCCAGCGTGCCCTGAAAGGCGCGCTCGTTGAGCAGGAAACTCGGCAGCCAGGTCGAGATCATGTAATAGCCATAGCAGGTGCAGAAATAGTAAAAGTAACTGGCCAGCTGGCTGCGCCCGAGCAGCGGCCGCACGTCCGCGAAGCGGAAGCCCGGGCCGCCTTTGCCCAGCGCCTGCCCCGGCCCTTCAAGGGCGCGGGCGAAAAAGGCGATCCACACCAGCGTAAGCGCGAACAGCCCGAAAGCCAGGTAGTGCCAATCCATCCCGCAGGACTTGACCGCGAAGGTGGACGCGCACAGGCCCAGGATCATGCCGACCGCGCAGCCACTGTTGATGAAAGCCGTCAAGAAGCTCTTCCTGGCCGCAGGGATCAGGCGGGTAGAGAGCGTGAATGCGCCGCTGTAATACGCGCCGGAACCGAGCCCGGCGAGCAGGCTGCCCGCATAGACGACGCCGATGCCCTGCGCGAAGCCGACGATGAGCACGCCGGCATTGAACAGGCACATCCCCGGTACCAGGATCTTGCGAATGCCGAACTTGTCCATGAGGATGCCGCCAGGGATCTGCATGGCCACATACCCAAAGAAGTACACGCTGGAGATCATGCCCATGGAGGCGGCGGACTGCGCCTGCGTCGTCGCCTGTATCTCGTCATAAATGGGGGTCAGCATGGTACGGTAGATCCAGATCGCACACCAGCCGAAGAAGAGCAGTATGGCAACGCTCAGCCACCCAGCCGCCTTGCCGCGACGTTGCATTTGCCGCATATCCATCGATCCCACCACCAAAATCCGTCGTATTGAAGAACAGAGGCGGCGCATGGGCGCCGAAGCGGACAACGGGGCTTGCGCCTGGTCGCTGCCACGGCATCGCGCATACGCCGTCCCTTTTTGTTCAGATCCCTACATCCCGGTTGCAGTCCTTGGAATAGATGTAGGTGAACGGCACACGGCCGACGCCGTAAGCGCCCTGCAGGGAATATGCGCCGAACCAGACGAAATCATCTTTCTTGATGAGTTTCCACTCATCATTGCCGAAGAAGTAAGCGCCCTCGCCCTCGAGGATGTACATGCCATGCTCCTGTACATGCGTCTCGAAGAAGGGATGACACCCGCCGGGATCGAAGGAAAGGATGTGGAAGTTCATGTCAAAGCCGATGTGCGTGGGCAGGAGATCCTTCACATGCACGTTGGCCATGTCATCGTAATCACGGTATTCGATGTCGTTGACATTGCCGAACACCGCTTCGGCGTCATGCCCTGCGACGGGGATATAGCGCTGCTTGTAAAGCAACAGGCGCATGGGCTCGTCGCCCGTGTTCATAAACCGCAGGCCGCTTCCGGCGGGGGCGAAGGCATAGGCGCCTGCCGTCGCCGCACGCTCGTCGTCGCCCACGGCGAGCGTGCCCTGGCCGTCGATGATGTAGGCGAACGCCTCTACGCCATCCTCCGCGGCGAAGGGCCGGCTGGTGCCGCCCGTGCGCGGCTGCGCCGTGACGATATACATCACGAAGGACGCGCCGAGTTTGGGCGTCGCCAGTATGCTCACGCGGCAATCCTCGATGCCTGGCACCACGTTGTTGACCAGCCCCTCCGGCGGGATGATCGCATAATCGCCCCGGCGGATGACCGCCCGTGTAGAAAGAATGTCGCTCGGATAACCCATGTTGCTGCACCTCCAAAATGATCGTTCTTTCTTACAGCTGTAAGACCGCTATATTGCCCTGACGGACGAGCTTTGTGCCAAAAGCGGCGCTCTTGGCGATGAGGTCGTCCAATACATTGCCCGCCAGCGAGCCTTCCGCCATCGCGGGCGTGCCCTTTAGGGACCGCGGCGCCGTGAGGCGCAAATCAAGCGGGCGCGCTGAAAGCGCCGACAAATTGCCGTCCCCGTCAAAGGCAAATTCCGCCAATACGGAGCAGAAATAATCCGGGTCGTTCTCACCGAGGATGCCGCCGTTCTGCTCCCTGTAATCGAACACATCCGCCGTGCAGGCATCCGGGCCAAAGGGCGCGAATTTCCGATAGAACTCCGCGGGGGAGCGCTCGATCAATTCGCACTGGTAAATAAAATTGCCGAGGGAATAAAAGATCGGCCGCCCATGATAGATCTCGATGCCGCGCACGACGTGCGGCCCGTGCCCGATATAGGCAGACGCGCCAAAGTCTATACAGGCATGGGCGAGCGCTTCCTCGAACGCGGCAGGCAGGTTGCGATCGCCGTCGCGGTTTTCGTGCGAGTGCACGCTGACCAGTACCACATCCGCCTGCCTGCGGGCGCGCTCGATCGAGCGGCGCAGGCGCGCGACATCCCCTTCGTCCGCCTCTGTGCGGATCTGTGTCCCGCCTTCTTCAAAGAAGAGGCTGCCGATGCGCACGCGGCCATCCCCTTCCCTGGCCACCTGCTCCGGGTAGGCCTCCGAGAGCTTGCAGAGCGCCGCATATGTCCCGGCCGGTACGCCGAGCGTCTTTTGGTGGCCGACATAGTTGATGCCCGGGCGGCCCTGGCAGTCGCGTCGCTGTTCCCCGGCGGGGTGCCAGTCCTCATAGCTGAGGTTGAGGGCGACGATCGCCACACGGCCGTTAGGCGTGGACAGGTAACGCGGCGCTTCCGCCTCCGCCAAATCCATGCCAATGCCGGCATAGACCACCCCGGCCCTTTGGAACGCTTCGATCGTGCGCACCACGCCCGTGTGCAGCCAGTCCAAGCTGTGGTTGTTTGGCGCGGAAAAGAGGTTAAATCCCAGCCATTTCAGGTCATCCAACACCGCCGGGTCGGCAAAAACCCAGTCGCCGCCGCTGCTGCGCGAGGGATAGACGTCTGGCTCGCAGCGGTGCAACGTCGCTTCGACGTTGACCAGGGCAATGTCGTTTGCGCGGATGCGTTCGCTTATCTCCTTCATTTGGGCGTTGCCGCGCGCCAGTCGGTCGATCAGGAGAGCGTCGCCGGCGGCGCAGCAGCGGATGTTTGCAGTGTCCATGGTGTTCCTTTCACCGCCCCAGCGCATTCAACACCTGAACCGGGGCTTTTTTGTTTTTTGTTGGACGTTCAGGAGCGCCGTACCATTGGGCAAAGCATGTTGACGGGACTCCTTCCCACCTCAAGCGTTTTCGCAGGGATTATATTTTCTAAACGTTAGAAATAATATGACCAAGCCAATGGCTTCCCCAGGCGCTTTCCGTGCTATCAATCGTTGACCTGAATTTGCACTTCCTTGCCGTGGATGACCATCTTGTACAATACATTCATCGCCGGGGAAATATATTGCAGGCGCTTCCCTTCAATGGGGCTGCATACGATCTGGCTGGCCACAGCCTCGTCCTCGTTGCCCATATAGCGGCTGAAGCGGAATTTCAAAAGGTCATACAACAGTTTTGACTCATCGATCATGCTCCCGGAAAGGATCATGACCGGCGGACAGAACATCACCATGAGCACCGCCATCCACTCCGAGAGCGTGTCCAGCGCCTTTTCCACCTCGATGACGCGGCCAAAAGCGCCCTGCCGATATTGCTCCAACGCTTCAGCAAAACTCATGGAGAGCCGCCGTTCCAGGCTGCGCTTGCCCACCAGGGCGTTCAGACAGCCACGCGGGCCGCGGTCATAGGCTACGCCGTTGGGCTCAACGACAATGTTGCCAATGTCACCGCAGAGATTATCCTTGCCGCGATATATCCTTCCGCCCGTCATCTGAGCGATATTCAGCTCGTCGCCGAGGTTCCAGACGAGGAAATCGTGATAATTGCCGCCATAGAACCCAAGGTAATAGAACGCCTTGGCGACGCCCTTGGTATAGTCGTCCACGACAAGCGGCCAGGGGTAATAATACCCCAGGATCTCTGCAAGGTTGACATCGTTCCACCCCAGGGAACAGCAATGCACGACCTTGCCCGTCTGAAAATTCGCGCCGCAAGGGACAGAGATGCCGACGCCGACAATATGCTGCCGCAGTGCATCCGGGAGCTGGGAAAGCACGCTGTCGATGGCCGCCTTGACGGCTTCGACCACTACGGGAACAGAAGTTCCCATCAAGGGCGCCTCTGCGCGGCAAAGGATAGCGCCTGTCACATCAATACAGCTGCCCAGCACGCGGTCGCTGGTAATATTGACGCCCACCACAAGGATGCTGTCCGAGACGACCGAAAGCATGATCGGTTGACGGCCAATATTTCCCCTGATCTGGTTGCGCTCCTCAATGAAGCCATTCTCGATCAGCTCGCCGACCGACCGTCCAATGCTGGTGGCGCTCAACCCTGTATCTTTGACAAGGCTGGCCCGGGACACATCCTTCCCTTTGCGGATAAGATGATAAATGGTATTCAGGTTCATATCCTTGACCGTTTCAGAATACTTCTGCCCCACAGCGTGCTCCTCCAATTCTCGCCGTATACCTTAACATTGTACCGCAATCACCTCCCACTTGCAAGAGACCTTCGTTAATCTTCACGGTTTTATGCGTAGATATAGTAGCTTCTTCAAGCATTTTCCGGGAAGCCTTGCCGGTATTTTTTCAGACCTTCTTCTCTTTGTTGACAAAATACTTGTCCGAAGCGATGATGACAATGAGGATCAGGCCCTGGATGATGCTCTGGTAGTTGGTGTCCACATTGAAGAGGTTGAGGACCGTGGAGATCAGCACCATGCACAGCGTACCTGAGAGCGTACCGATAGCGCTGCCCTTGCCCCCGGCAAACGAAGCGCCGCCGATGATGGACATGGGCAAGACCTCCATGATCGTGTTCGCGCCCAGCGTACCGTTCGCGGAGAAGAGACGCGTCATCAGGAGCACGCCGCCCAGCGCCGCCAGCGTGGAGGAAAGCACGAAGGTGATCGTGCGCGTGCGCAGGACATTCACGCCGCAGGACTTGGCGATCTCCGCGTTGCCGCCGCAGGCGTACATCTCGCGCCCAAAGCGCGTGCGCCGCAGGAACCATTCCGCCGCAAAGATCAACGCCAGGTACAGCAAAAACAACGTCGGTACCGGGCCAAGCTTTGCGTTGGCGATCATTTCAAAGGTCGCGTTGTCCAGGGGCACGGTGGTATAATCGCAGACGACCACAGCCACGCCGTTGAGGCCGATCATCATCGAGATGACCACCAGCCAGCCGTGCAGGCCGACATAGCAGACCAGGAACGCGGCGACCAGGCCGACCAGCGCGCCGGCCATCAACGCCGCCAGCAACGCCGGCCAAAGGCCGATCACCGGCGTGAGGCGGACGAAAATGCCTGCGGCCAGCGCCAGCATCGCGCCGATCGTGAGGTTGATGACGCCGGCGATGTAGCCCAACGTAAGCCCCAGCGCCACCGTCCCGTAGGGGATCATCTGACGCACGACGCTCTCGACGTTCTGCGCCGAATAGAAGTTGCTGTTGAAAATCGGCACGATGATGCATGCCAGGAGGCAAAACAGCCATACCTTGTATTTGGAGACTGCGCGTTTCAATGTCGTTGCCATCATTCCCACCTCAGCTGTTTCTGGATTTGACCAGTTGCGCATAGAGCGCGAGGATCAGCACGACGCTCTTGATGATCGTTTGGATCGTCGAATCGACGCGCATCAGGTTCATAACGTTGCTCATAACGCCCAGGCACAAAACACCGATCAGCGTACAGATGATGCCGCTCTTGCCGTTGCCGGGGGCATTGCCACCGACGATGGTAGCGATCGCCGCGTCATTTTCAAAGCCCTTGCAGCAGGTGGCGCTGGCCGTGCCGTTGCGCGCCGTCACCGCGATACAGGCGATCGCCACGCAGATGCCGGAGATGATGAACGCATAGGCGCGGTAGTTGTGGGAGTTGATGCCGCTCATGTAGGCCGCCGTCTTGTTGGCGCCCACCAGGTAAAACCGGCGGCCGAGTTTCGTCTTTTTGAGGATGAAGGCGCCCACGAGCATCACCGCCGCGGCCAGGAAGGCGAGGTTGGTGACGCCGAAGGTCGAGCCCCTGGCCACAGCACGATAGGTTTCTGTTGCCACAAGCGCGCTGTCCGCCGTGACCGTGCGGCCACCGCCGGTGTACACGTAAGCAAAGCCAAGGGCGATCATGGACGTGGCCAGCGTGACGATGTAGCTGTCGTTGCCGTCGCCCTTGATGAATTTGCAGACCAGGGCGTTGAACAGGCCGAAGCCCAAGCCGACCGCCAGGGCCGCGCCCACGGCGACAAGCACGCTGCCCGTGGCGTTGAGCACCGTCAGGGCCACGCAGGCGCAGGCAGAGCAAACATTGCCCTGCGAAAGGTCGAAGCCGTCGGCGATGTAACAGATCGAAAAGCCTGTCGCCAGGATGGCGTTGGTCGTGATCTGGCGCAAGAGGTTCTGTATGTTTGCCAGGGAGGTAAAGTTGTTGGCAAACAGGACGCCAAAGAGGATGATAAATACCAGGAAGCAGATATTCAGGTTCCGCTTGATGAGGACCCCGAAGCCTGCCCGTTGCTTCAAATCCCTGCTCATCTCCATATTCTACCACCCACCTTAAATCGCGTTGTTGATGAAGTCCTGTTCTGTCATGGTCTCGCCATCGAATTCAGCAACGATGCGCCCCTTGTTGATGATCAACACGCGGTCGCTCATGCCGATGACCTCGGGCAGTTCCGACGAGATCATGATGACCGATTTGCCGCTGGCCACCAGCTCGTTGATGAGCAGGTAGATCTCGTATTTCGCGCCAATGTCGATGCCCCGGGTCGGTTCATCGAAAATATAGATGTCAACATCCGTATTGAGCCACTTGCCAACGACGACTTTCTGCATATTGCCGCCGGAGAGGTTCTCCGTGCGCTGCTCCAGCGAGGGAGTTCGCACATCGAGCCGCTTGACCAGGCGCCCGGTGACCTCCTTTTCCCTGCGGGCGCTGAGAACGCCACGCTTCATCACAGAATCGAGGTTGCTGGCCGTGAGGTTCAGGCGCACGCTCAGCGTGCCCATCAGGCCCTCGGTCTTTCTGTCCTCGCTGAGGTAGCACAGGCCATGCCTGATCGCGCTCATGGGGGTGTTGATCTTGACTTCCTTGCCTCGGATATAGATGCGGCCGCTGTCGCGGAAATCGATACCGAACAGGCCGCGGGCGATCTCCGTGCGTCCGGCGCCGACCAGGCCGGCCAGGCCCAGCACCTCGCCCTTGCGGACGCTGAAGGAGATATCCTTGTAGACGTTCTTGTGGGAAAAATCCTCAATGCGCAACATCTCTTCCGCATCCGCGGCGAGCTTGGGGCGCTTGGGGAACTGGTCTGTGATCTCGCGGCCGACCATCTTCTCGGTGATCTGGCGCACGGTGATCTCCCCAAGCGGGGCGGTGTCGATCACCTTGCCATCGCGGATGATGGTGATGCGGTCGCAGATCTCAAAGATCTCCTCCATCTTGTGGGAAATGTAGATGACGGTCATCCCTTCCTTTTTCAGGCTGCGGATGACGTCGAAGAGCACGTCGCACTCCGCTTTCGTCAGCGTTGCGGTGGGCTCGTCCATGAGGATGATCTTCGTTTCGTCATAGGAAAGCGCGCGGGCGATCTCGATCATCTGCTGTTGCGCCACGCTGTATGTGCCTACGAGGGACTTGGGGTCCATATCCCCCAGGCCGACCCTGGAAAGCGCTTTCCGGGTCTTTTCCTCGAGCGTCTTGCGGTCTACGACGCCGCCTTTGCAGGGCAGGCGGCCCAGGAAGATGTTCTCCGCGATCGAAATGCTGGGAATGAGGTTGAGCTCCTGGAAGATGATGCTGATGCCTTCGGCCTTGGCCTGGTTCGGCGTCTGGACGTTGACTTCCTTGCCGTCTATGCAGATCGTACCCGTATCCCTTTTATAGTTCCCGTTGAGTATCTTCATCAGGGTCGATTTGCCCGCGCCGTTTTCTCCGGCCAGCGCGTGCACTTCGCCCCTGTAAACGTCGAAGCTGACGTCGTCCAGCGCCTTTACGCCGGGGAAGGACTTGGATATGTTCCTGATCTCCAGGATCTTATCCTCCATGCTCTCACATCCTTGCGCGATTTTGAAGCGGGTATGCGGGAGAGTCCCCCGCATACCCGGGCGTTTTCCCGATCAGTAGATCGCGGTGTAGTTGTCGATGGTCTCGGCGGTGTAGATCTCATTGGTGGACAGCACGAGGTGCTGATCCATGTCGTACCAGTCCACGGCGTCCTCCAGCGGAGTGCCGTCCAGCTTGGCCTTGAGGATCTTCGCGCCGGAAACAGTGCCGACCCACGGCACACCGTCGATGCCCGTGACGGTCAGACGGCCGTCCTTGATCATCTCGCGGGTGGTGGTGGAGCAGTCGCAAACAGCGATCATGATGTCGGTGCGGCCAGCCAGCTCACAGGCTTCCTGGACGCCCCAGCCCATCGCCTCGTTTTGCACGAAGAAGGCCTCGACCTCAGGGTTGGAGATCAGCGCATCCTCCGCGGCGGCCATGGCCTTGGAACGGTCGTCGTTCTCAATGTAGACGATGTTGATGCTGTTGATGTCAGGATGCTCCTCCAGGGCGCGGAGATAGCCGTTGGTGCGGTTGGTGATGACCACGCGGCCCTGCGTGCCGGCGATGCAGTACACCTGGCTCTTGCCGGCTTCCTCCATCTCCGTGAAGAGGGCGTCGCCCAGCAGGTAGCCCAGCTCTTCCTCATCCCAGTAGACATAATAGAGGTTCTCGTGGTTCTCATACTCGTCCATGTAGTCCCGGAAGGTCTCCGGCACGATGATGAGCATGCCGGCATCCAGCGCCTTCTTGATGATCGGGGCCACGGAAACGAAGTCCAGATCCTGGATGAACATGCCGTCCAATCCGGCGGTGATGGCGCTCTCAATGGCGTTCACCTGCTTCTGAACATCGTATTCAGCGCTGTACTCGTAGTGCTCCCAGCCAAACTCTTCGCAGATGTCGCGTCCGCCGGTGAGGATGGCGTTGGTGTAGTCGTCGATACCGACCACGCAGGTGCCCCACTTGATCGTGTCCTCTTCCTCCGCGAACGCGCAGAAAGACGACAGGACCAGCAACACACAAACCAGGATCGACAGGACTCTCTTCATTGATATTTCCACCTTCCTTTTAATTTCTAAACTTTGGTTACTAATTAAGTACCAAAGCAAGATGCTTCTGACAAAGGCAAACTCTCATCGTGCTCATTTCTTTGATGTAACTACTATATCATCAAATTTATTCGTTGTAAATAGTCAATTTATCTAATTTTTTATTCTAAAATTGTATAATGGCTCATTTTATTTTCTATTGTTTATTTAATTTTCTTCTGGTATAATGGAGCCACGGATTACGTATGGAAAGGACGGGAATTTAGAATATGTACGATCTGGTCATCACCAACGCCACCATCGTCGCTGCCGATCTCCAGTACAAGGGATCTATCTGTATCAAGGATGGAAAGATCGCCGCCATCGCCACCGACGCGCCGGAGGCGGTCGACGCCGCGCAGACAATCGACGCGCAGGGCCTGCTGGCCTTCCCCGGCCTGATCGACGTGCATGCGCACCTAGGCGAACGCGGCGAGGGTGATACGGAATCGGTCACCTGTTCGTCCAAGGCCGCCGCTGTGGGCGGCATCACCACCTGCGTGGATATGCCCACCAACCAGCCTGTGATCAAAAACGCGGAGATACTGCGCGAAAAGATCCGCTATATGAAGGAAGAATGCCGCGTAGACCACATACTTTACGGCGCGCTCATCCGCGACAACCAGGCCGACCTGAAAGAAATGGCCGCGCTGGGCGCCACCTGTTTCAAAGCCTTCCTTTCTTATTCCGGAGAGGAATACACATCACCCAACATGTATGAGGCGCGCAAGGCCATGCAGGAGATCGCCAAGTTCGACGGCATCGCCTCCTTCCACTGCGAGGACTTTTCCATCACCTCAGGGCTCGACCGCGAGATGTGCGAGGGCAAAATCGATGACCGCCGCGCCTTCCTAGATACGCGCCCGGTTTCCGCAGAGATCATCGCCACGCAGAATATCATCACGCTGGCGGAAGAGACGGGGTGCCGCACGCACATACTGCATGTGAGCCATCCTGACGTGGCCGAACTGATCCGCCGGGCGCAGGAAAGGGGCGTCCGCGTCACCGGCGAGACCTGCCCGCACTATCTGCGCTTCAGCGAGGATGATTTTTTGCATGTCAGCAGCCTGTACAAGTGCGTGCCGCCGCTGCGCTCGCCGCAGGCGCGCGAAGCGCTGTGGGGCTATGTGGAAAAGGGCGTGCTCTCCTGCATCGGCTCTGACCACTCGCCAGGCACGAGGGAGCAGCGCGATGACCGACTGCACCCCGTGTATGAACTGGGCAACGGCATCAGCGGCATACAGACCATGTTGCAGACCATGTACGACCTGGTGGTGAACACAAAGCACGCCTCGCCCACCATCATTACCCGCCGCTTGGCAGAGTCGCCGGCAAAGGTCTGGGGTGTGTGGGGACGTAAGGGTGCCATTCTTCCTGGGTTCGACGCCGACATTGTCCTGCTGGATCCGCAACGTCACTGGAAGATCACGCCGGAGTCGCTCTATTACAAGAACAACGAAGTCTCCTGCTATATCGGCCTGGAAGGCGTTGGATACCCCGTGCTCACCGTGTTGCGCGGCAACATCATTGCCAGGGATGGCAAGTACATCGGAGAAAATGTGCACGGCGAGATGATCACGCGCCTGTAAATACCCCATAACAAAGAGGAGGTTTTTGCCATGGCTGGAAAAATTCTATTCGTCGGTGAGAGCTGGCACGTTCACACCATGGAATCCAAGGGCTTCGACGTCTTTACCTACGACTACTACGAGGAAGCTGTCGGCTACATCCAGGAGGCGCTGTGCGCCAACGGCTGGGAATTTGAGCACATTCCCTCCCACCTCGTCGAACAGCGGTTCCCCCGCTCCGCAGAAGCGCTTTCTCAATATGCCGCCGTATTTTTCAGCGATGTGGGCGCGAACACCCTGAACCTGCCCATGAACGTCTTTATGCGGCAACAGCCCACCTTGAACAAGCTCGACCTCGTCCGGGAATATGTGGAAAACGGCGGCGCTTTTTGCATGATCGGCGGCTATCTCTCCTTCCAGGGCATCCAGGGGCGCGCCGCCTACAAGCGCACACCTATTGAGGAGATCCTGCCGGTCACACTGCTCGAAGGCGACGACCGCGTGGAAAAGAGCGGCGGGATTTGCGTGGAGGCCGTCGATCCCAGCCATGCGGCTCTCACCGGCATCCCCGCGCAGTGGCCGCAGATCCTCGGCTACAACCGCCTGAACTCCAAGGAGGGCGCGCAAGTGCCCGTAAAGGTCGGAAACGACCCCCTCCTGGTCTTGGGAAGCTACGGCAAGGGTCGCACCTGCGCCTTTGCCACGGATTGCGCCCCGCACTGGGCTCCCGTTCCCTTCTGCACATGGGAAGGATATAAGGTCTTGTGGGGCAATATCATGCGCTGCCTGGCCGACTGAGCGCTGCAGCAGCGTTATAATGCCGAGCAAAACGCCTTCCATGTCTGGCGCATGGAGGGCGTTTTGCTTGATGTACATCCGCCGGGCGCATATACAAAGGGCGGGGCAGGGCATCCGCCCTCCCCCGCCTCGGTGTGCCGTCAAAGCGGGCAGACTGGCAAAGCGTTGGGAAAGCCCGCAAGCCGGGGAAGCAAAATTGCCGCAGGCCCTTATTCTACCAGGGCATTTTTCGCCGTCGCGGGCGTTGTCAGCACCCTGACGTAGCCTAACCGCGCATGGCTTGCAATTGTTCCAGCGTCGGCATGCCGGGGATGCCGCCCATGCAGCCCACGCAGTGGCCGCCGGCAAGGTTGCCCCACGTCACCGCTTCGCAGAGACGCTCCATGGTGATCTCCTCCGCGCGCTTGACGCCGCTGCGCAGCAGATGCCCCATCGTGTTCCCCCAGAAGGCGTCGCCCGCCCCAGTGGTGTCCACTACCTTGCGCGCCTGCGTGGGCATCGCGCGGCTTTCGCCATCCATGTAACAGTGCGCGCCCCCTGCGCCGTGCGTCACGACCACCGCGCGCAGGCCGTACTCCCGCATCAGGCCGTCTATATCCGTGCCGCAGCAGAACAGCTCGACCTCTTCATCGGACATCTTCAAAAGCTCCACGTCCTTGAGCAGCCCCAGGATGCACGCACGCGCTTCCTCGCGCTGGCTGTTCCAGAGCATGTCACGGTAGTTGACGTCGAACGACGTGATCTTGCCCAAGGCATGCGCCTTCGCAAAGGCGTGCACCACAGCATCCCTGGACGGCGGGTCGGAAAGCGAGACTGAGCCGCCAATGAGCATCGTCGTCCCTTCCAGCCCCGCGCCGTCCACGTCCGCCGGGTTGAGCAGCATGTCCGCCCCGGGCTTGCGGACAAAGGTGAACTCACGCTCACCGTTTTCGTCGTGGGAGACAAAGGCCATCGTAGTCACTGCCTGTTCCGCGCGCCCGGGCACGAGGATCTCGACGCCCTCCCCGCGCAGCGTGTTGAGCAGGAAATCGCCAAAGGCATCCTTCCCCACCTTGCCGATGAAACCTACCCGCAGCCCGGTGCGCGCCATGGCCACAGCCACGTTCGCCGGCGCCCCGCCGGGGTTCTGCCGGTAGACGCGCGGCTCCTTTTCGGGGGTAAAATCGATCAAAAGCTCGCCGATACAAATCGCATCCACGCTCATACTTTCCCCTTTCGGATGACGCTGGCCGGCAGTTTCCCTGCAGCCCGATCATCGACGATAACCCAGAAATCCGGGTGGCCTTTCAGGGCGGAGACCGGACAGGCAGGGTCGGCCTTTCCCAGGAACAACCTGGCGATGGCGTCTGCCTTCTTCTCTCCTTGGGCAATTAGGATCAGCGTGTGCGCGCGGGCGATGGTCTGCATCCCCATAGTCGCTGCATAGCGCGGCGCCTCTTCGAAACTGCCAAAGGATCCGGCGGCATCCCTGCGCATCACCTCTGTAAGCGTCACGCGATGCGTTGCCGTAGAAAAACGCTCTGAAGGCTCATTGAAGCCAACGTGGCCATTGGCGCCGACCCCCAGGAGCAACAGATCCAGGCCGCAACTGGCCAGCAGCGCTTCATAGGCGGCAGCTTCCGCATCTCCAAAGCGTTCGTCTTCCGGGAACAAGTGGATGTTCCCCTCTGCTAAACCGCAAGGGGCCAATACCTGTTCGCGCAGTATCTGTGCGAACCGTGCAGAATGCGAGAGGGGGATGCCGAGATAATCGTCCAATTGGAAAGCGCGCGTGCGCGACAGATCCAGCCGTCCCTGCGCACTGGCCGCACGCACAAGCGTATACAGGCCGTTCACCGAACGACCGGTCGGATAACCGATAGAACATTCCGGCTTCACGCCAACGATATCTTCAAACACAGACAACGCAAAAGCGTCAGCTTCCGACGGGGTGGATTTTACGACAAGTTTCATGGCACAAGCGACTCCTTTTGCCTGTTTTGCCGCACTGCCCGCCGGCTGTGCAGCATTTTTCAGAGGGTATCATAGCACACCCACACAAGCAAACACAATAAGCGGAGCAAACAAAAAATCAGATGAAAATTTGCGTGCCACCGTCTTGAACATGCGAACAGACCCACAATGCGTAGACAGCACAGCATTTATTTATTAAACGTAAGAAATATATATGCTGTATATAGAAATTCAATCCTAAAATTTTATATATATCGCCCATTTACAAATCAATTTATGCATGATATAGTGTACTAGAATGAACATCAAAGGAGATATCTGTTGAAATTGTTTTTATTTTTTGAGCTATTTAATTGCTAACGTTCAGAAATTAATTAGTTCAGAATGCATGCATCCGCAAATTTCTCGCATCCTATCGAAATCGCTCCCTTTCCAGTACAGGAGCTGCAAAATATACCACAGAAAGGACAGGTTGTCATGGAGAACAGCACTTATCGCACGATCATCGACAATATCGAGAAAAACAGGCAGCGCATACTCGACGCCGAGCGGCACATCTGGGCGAACCCGGAGATCGGCTACAAGGAATGGAAAACGACCGAATACATGGCCGGTATTTTTACAGGGCTGGGGTATACGGTGACACGCCCCGAGAACATCACCGGCTTTATCGCCGATTTGGATACGGGCCGTCCGGGGCCGAAGGTAGCCATCGTTGCGGAGCTGGATTCGCTGATCTGCGCTGAGCATCCCGAGTGCGACCCTGTTACCCACGCGGTGCACGCCTGCGGTCACCACGCGCAGTCTGCCTACCTGGTCGGCTGCGCCGCGGCTTTTGCCGAGCCAGGCGCCCTCAAGGATCTGTGCGGCTCCATCCGCTTTATCTCCGTCCCGGCTGAGGAGACCATCGACCTGGAATTCCGCAATAAGCTCATCGAAGATGGCGTGATCCACTACCCCGCCGGCAAGGTCGAATTCCTCTACCGCGGCCTGTTCGACGGCGTGGATATCGCCATGATGAACCACGTCACCCCTGATGACGGCAATTACCTGTTCGACCTGCACGGCGGCAGCGACGGATGTATCGTCAAGCACTTTGAGTTCAAGGGGCGCGCGGCGCACGCCGGCGTCAGTCCTGAGGATGGCATCAACGCCCTCTACGCCGCGACGCTGGGCATCAACGCCTGCAACGCCCTGCGTGAGAAATTCACCGAGAAGGACTTTATTCGCTTCCATCCCATCATCACCGAAGCGGGCTACGCAGCCAATGCGATCCCCGAGGTTGCCAAACTGGACGCCTATGCGCGCGCTTCTACCTTTGGAAAAATGAAGCAGGTCAACGAGGAGATCAACCGCGCCCTGTGTGCTTCCGCCGCCTCCATTGGCGCGGACCTGCTTATCAAAGACAACCCCGGCAATATGCCGCTGCACAACGACAAAAACCTTACGGACCTGTGCGAAAGCGTCATCAGTGACCTGTTTGGCAAGGAAG
Organism: Candidatus Pullichristensenella stercorigallinarum; assembly: GCA_018712945.1. Classification (GTDB taxonomy): domain Bacteria; phylum Bacillota; class Clostridia; order Christensenellales; family Aristaeellaceae; genus Pullichristensenella; species Pullichristensenella stercorigallinarum. Next base: position 58,255 of record DVFZ01000108.1, read on the forward strand.
CCATTCGCTATACGAATTGGATGACCGGTTCTACGGACATGGGCGACATCAGCGCGCTGATGCCTGTTGTCCATCCCCATACGATGGGCGCTACGGGGCTTCCCCATGGCAAGGACTACCAGATCGTCGATCCCGAAAAGGCCAGCGTCAACGCGGCGAAGATGCTCGCGGCCGTGGCTTACCGGCTGCTGGAGAACGACGCTGCGCTGGCTAAAAAGACCATCCGCGAATACCAGCCCGTTTTTGCCAACCGCGAAGAGTATTTCAAGGCCATCAACGCTATCCGTATGAACCGCACTACCGTTTCCTACAACGACGACGGTTCGGTCACACTGCGCTACCGCTGAGCGGCATCCAAACGAAAACGAAAGCGAGGGAGCAATATGGTCAAAGCAGAAAACATCATTCTCAAGCCCGTGGCCTATCCCCAGGTTGATGTCCCCACGGAATTGCCGGAACTTTCCGACGCCGTATACCAGGCACGATTGGAAAACGTCCTTAAGATGATGGCCGAACAGGCGCTGGACTGCCTGTTTATCTACGCCGACAGGGAACACTACACGAATTTTGAATACCTTGCCGGCTTCGACCTGCGCTTTGAGGAAGCGCTGCTGATGCTCTCTGCCAATGGTGAGGCGACATACATCCTCGGTAACGAGTGTCTTCCGCTTGCCAGCCTTTCCCGCATCCCCGCGCAGGTGGAACTCTATCAGGCGTTCTCGCTGCCTAGCCAGCCCATCGACGCCCTGCGCCCACTTTCCGCGATCGTCGCCGGACATGGGCTCAAATCCGGCGACCATGTGGGCATGGTCGGTTGGAAACTGATGGCTCCGCGCTATGCCAGACGTGACGTGTTCGATATCCCGCAGTTCATCCTCCAAGAGATCGGGCAAGTTGCGGGGACAGGTGCCCTCATCAATGTCACAGATGCGTTCATCGACCCCGCCTACGGCCTGCGTGTGCTCAATACTGCGGATGACATCGCCTATTTTGAGTATGGCGCCGCTTGGGCCTCCATCGGCTTGCGCGATATGCTCGATAGCCTCGAGACTGGCGTAAGTGAACTTGCGATCTCCCGAAGGATGCGCATCGGCGCGATGACGGAGAACTCCCATCCGCTCACCGTTGTCGGCAAGAATAATGACGCGGGCATGGTCTACCCGGGCAATACGATCCTGCGGCTGGGTGATCGCTTTAATTGCAGTCTTGGCCTGCGTGGCGGCCTGAGCTGCCGGACGGGCTATCTTGCTTATAGTTCCGAGGACATTGATCCGGACAAGCGCGACTATATCGATGTGTTGGCCAAGCCCTATTACGCCGCTGTCGTCAACTGGTATGAAAACATACGCATCGGCGCAAGCTGTGGAGATATTTACGATATGGTCGAGGCAGCATTGCCCAAGGTTCAGTTCCATTGGAAACTGAATACCGGTCATTATGTGGCCGCAGAGGAATGGCTCTCCTCGCCTTTCGAGCACGGTTCGACGGTGAAGATCCGAAGCGGCATGTGCGTCCAGATGGACATCATCCCCTCCATGGACGGCTATGCCGGTGCAAACTGCGAAGATGGTATCGCCATCGCCGACGCGGACATGCGACGAGAAATTCAAGAGCGTTTCCCCCGTGTCTGGACCCGCATTGAGGCTAGAAGGCGTCACATGATCGACGTATTGAAGATCAATATCGCCGATGAAGTGCTGCCGCTGTCCAATTTGGCCGCGACCTACCGTCCCTACATGCTCAACAAAGATATGGCGCTTGCTGTGCATTGACAATACATATTGAGCGCAATACACCGCCACGCCGGAAGAGTCAAGCAGCAGGACATCAAAGTGGTCGTCACCGGCGGCATTGTCTACGTTTGTGTAGGCAATGGCACGAATTATCGGATCAACATCACAGTTACGGCGGGCATGACTTTAAACCATGTCGCCACCGAGCACAATGGTTGGAATGCTGTAGTCATTAATGGTCAGGTCGGCTTGGTTCCCAGGAAATACTCAAAGGTGATCTAATGATGCCCGCGCGCTTTGAACGGAGCTGCACTACCAGACGATGATCTCCACCTGCCGTTTACTCCAAGCAGGCTTTGACGACCACTGGTCCTTAATATTCTTATCCATTCTCTTTTTGGGTTTGGTTGGCAGACTCTCCTTTATTTTAGCTCAGGGTTTGACGAATAGATTCATAGCTATAAGCTCTCCGCCCCCGCTCCAAGCGGGGGTGTTGCACAATAAGGCCCGATCCACGGCTGGCTGGGCCAAAGATGTGCAGGCTATTTTGATTATTTCCTGTTCGTGAGTGAGGAAAGAACGCACTTGAATATGGCGCAGCGCGACTATGTTTGCGCCTAAAATGCACAAACGACATAAGGGGCCCAAGCTATGCTCGACAGACAAAATATCCTTAGGGCAAATACATTATGCTTTATAGAAATGTGTTCCAGCTTGCTTAAGTGTTTTCAACACGTCTTCGCAGTGGCTCACGTCAAAAAACGCAAGGGGTTCCACCCTAAGAGGCAATCCCCACCGCCGTTGAGTCCCGTCCCCATAAAGAAAATCGAAATCCAAGCCTGTATTGTCATAGAGATTGGAGAGCGTCCACCTCTGATTGAGATAAATCGTTCCGATGCCTCTTCGATTCTTTTCCGTGACCCTTGCGACACGCGCTGCGTCTCCTATATGGAGGTCTCGAAGCCGCCCTTTGCGAACAACAATTACGCGCTCAGTAGTAATGTAGTACCGGCACCTCTTCTTTATGTAGTTTTTTCGCAGAAAACGGAATATAAGGCCATACAGGCAGAGCAATGCCATAAGGGCGTCTGCCAGTAGAAAGGGGATAAGCGTCGCATCCAATTTAGACCGTCTTACAGCAAAGACGAAAATTACACAAATCACAGCCAGCATGAGCGCGAATGTCGGAATGAGAAAGTAGTCTGCCTTACAAAACTTTCTGTCGTTAGAGGGTCGCCCTTTCCAGAGCAACTTCTCATCCTTACGCAAAAAAACTTGTTTCATAAATCCTTCTTCCTTCCCTTTAAGCTCATATCAGTATTTCTATCGCAATGGGCCGATTATTGTTACAGTAGCCATAAGAGGCACTCATAGAGGCACTCATGGGGCAAACGATCGCGCCGGCATTGATAAGCGCTTAGTTTCTGCCATATAATATCGCTCATTAAGGTAGTACAACCCCATTTCCTCATCATACACATATCCACGATCCCTGAACGGATTCATCCCCGCCAGCGTCTCATATGCAGTTGTCAAGGTTCGCACGTTCACAGGCTTGCCCCATGCGTCGTATTTGTATCCTACTGCAAGTTCTCCATCGCTGTCAATAATCCCAACAATGCCGCCCTGCAAATTGTGGATATAGCTGTATATCGCACCATTAAAGTTGACCATCGCCGGACGACTCAGTGCATCATAGAAGAAGTGCATCTCATTGCTTCCCCTGGTCAGATGCGTCACCAGCTTGCCATGCAGGGTGTAGTCCGCGGCTTTTTACGGTACCGTCATCCCTGGGGACCTTCTACTTCGTGTGCAGGCCGTTGTGACCGTGCTTGAACTTCACCACATCTTCCGGCTGGCTGCAAACAATCTGCTCTGCGCCATGATCGAGCCATTCAGCGCCGCGCCCTTGCCATGGGTTTCACCGTCCACCAGCGAATGGACGTTGCCCCATTCGGTCGTGACTTCCAGATGTCCATGGGCTGATAGGCGATGGTCGGGCTGTATTCGCCGCGAACGTTCATGCCTACGCGACCGAGGTTGTAGGTGGTATTTGCCATTTGGGGGTTCCTTCTTGTGATTGGTTGGTTGGGTTGTTGGTCGGATGGGAATGAGGGGTAAGGTTCTTCAGGAAATGAGTATAATGAAATGGGATGGCACGATGGTTCGCGCCATCCCCGGAGTGGGGTGGACAAAAAGTGGAATTACTTTGGGAGAGATGTTTGCTAGAGTACCGAACCCTACTGTGCATTGCGATACCGCTCCGTTGTATCCTTGCTAACCCAATAAACTTCTTCCTCTATCAGAACGGGCCACCAACCATCTGTTTTTACGCCTTTGAGCATTGCTCCTTGTTGGATGTTTGCCACCGGCGCAAAATTGTTTCCGGGTCCTTTATAGATCTGTGCGCACTCT
>DVFZ01000109.1 GCA_018712945.1 Candidatus Pullichristensenella stercorigallinarum
TATGATTGCAATGCGAAATGGGAGCGCCCCTATCTGGCGCTCCCAAATCTATACACAAGCGCGAACTCATTCCGAAAGAAGAATAGTTCGACGCTTCCTACTCTGGTGGAGGCGAGGGGGGTCGAACCCCTGTCCGAAGATCAGACGGCCAGAATTTCTCCGAGCGCAGTCTGCGTTTTAACATTCCCTCCGCCGGTCTCCCACAGACGGGATGCTGGCTTCAGTAGCTTCATAAATCCCACCCGCCGCAAAGCTTAGGCGGGCTGGTTCCCTGCTTTTATGACGCCGGTTGCCTGCGCCGCAGGAGGCTCAGGGCCGACGGTCACGGCTTAAGCCGCGACGGCGACAGTGTTATAGTCGTCAGTTCATTTTAAGTTTCCCGTTTTTAAGGCGGTTCAGGGCCGCCGCTCGCTTATCGGGTCCTCCGTATCCCCGTCGAAACCAAATACGCCCCCTTATCCATTAGCCCTTGTCGCGCATGCTGCGTTCGATATCCCGCTGGGCGTCGCGCTTTGCCAGATCGTCGCGCTTATCATAGAGCTTTTTGCCCTTGCACAGCGCGATTTCCAACTTCATGCGCCCATCCTTGAGGTACACGCTGAGCGGGACCAGCGCCAGCCCCTTTTGCATTACGCCCTGCTGCAGTTTGCGGATTTCTGATTTGTGCATCAACAGGCGCTTGGGGCGAAGCGGGTCAGTATTGGAAAAGCTGCCCTTTTCGTAGGGGCTGATGTGCATGCCGTAAACGAACAGCTCGCCGTCCTTGACCGCGGCATAGCAATCCTTGAGCGTGCATTTGCCCAGCCGGATGGACTTGACTTCCGTGCCACGCAGTTCAATACCGGCTTCCCACGTTTCCAATACAAAATAGTCATGCCGCGCGCGGCGGTTTTGCGCGACCGTCTTTACACCTTTTTGCGGCATGCCATCCCTTCCTCTCAGAGTCTACATTATAGCATAGCGGCGCAAAGTTGTAAAGCCCTGCTGTCTGGAAAACCATGGCGTTTCCGGCCAACCCACAAATCACGCGCATTTTGCGCCACCATTTATGGAGCGCGGAATATAAAAAGCCGGCAACGCCATGCGCAAGCGTTCAAAACGCTACGCCTTTTCCCACACAAACGCATCGCTGCCCGCGCCGAGCTCAAAATGGTACTTCGCAATACCCAAATCAATTTTCGTATAGAAGCCGGTTCCAGCCTTTGCGGATACGCAGTTTCTATGCAGGGCAAACGTGAACTTCTGCTGGTTCATGGCCGTGGGCGCAAGCAGGGCGGCGTTTACGCCGGCTGTAAACCAATCCGGATAGGGCGGCTCTGTCTTGACCACTTCGCGGATGGATTTTGACTTGTGGGCGACGCCCTGGGTTTTGCCATAGCCCACCGCAATAACGACGCACAGTTTCTCGCCCGCGCCGATGGTAAAGGCGTTCTTCACCTTACTATATGTCATGGCCACCCAACAGGTGTTCAGGCCGAGTTGCTGCGCCCGCAGAACCAACCGCTCCCCGTAATATCCGCAGGCTTCCTCAAGCCCCGGTTCCTTCTTTCCAATCAGGGCGATATAGCTTGTAACGCCGTTGAATTTGCCATAGCGCGCCATAAACCCTGCAAACGCCCGCGGCTCATTGCAGACGAGCTGTATATGCAGCCCGCTTTGCGCTTTGCAAGCGTCGATTTCCTCCTGCAAAAGATTGGCGTCTTCTTCCCGCAATGCGGTTTCCTGATATTGGCGGACGCTGTGCCGCGCCTGCATGGCTTCCATAAGATTCATGGTGCTCCTCCAATCTCAATTCGTCCTGTCCATTTTCCTTTTTACAACTCAATCGTCTGCTCCGGTACTTCCGGGTCATGGTTTGCGGCGGTCAGCAGACAATGCTTGTCCGCGGTGCATGCGCAAACCCAGTCCAGGGATTTTCGGGCCAGCTTTGCGTCTACGGTGAAGCCGGGAATGCACCTTTCGCGGATGGATGCCTGCGTATAGATGGCGTCGCCCGCCAGAAGCACATAATCTTCGCCGTTGCAGACGATGGCGTTGAAATGGCCGTGGCTGTGCCCTGGCGTATTCACCAATACGACGCGGCCATCTCCGAATACATCAAAGCTCTTGCCCACCGGCCCAACGCCCGTGTCTGCATAGCGGAAAGCCTGCACATTCGCAAAATCCCAGTTGGTTTTTACGTAGCGGAAGAAGTATTTGCGGGAGTCCGCGATTTCTTCCTCCGCCGCCATGATCTGCCGCACCGCCTTAACGAGCCGCAAGCCGCTGGTGTGGTCAAAATCCATGTGGCTGAAGAAAATATAGTCCAGGTCTGCGGCGCAAAGGCCGCGTTCCGCCAGGCGCGCGTCCACACTTTCACCCGGGCGGAGAATCGGCGTGCTGATTCCATCCAGTAAGCCAAAAAAGCGATGCGGCCGTTCCTGCACATACTTGCTGTCCCAACCGGTATCAATCAGCAGCTTACCTTCGGGATGTTCAATCAGATAACAGGAAACCGGCAGAATCACCTTTTTGTCTTCTCCGCGGAAAGCGCCTGTCACCGCCAGGGGGTTTTTCTCCTTATAGGGGATTGCCCGATCAACTTTGACGCTGCCGGTATGAAAAATATGCAGTTTCATTCTGTTTCTCCGCTCCGGTCCGGCAGACGCTCCATAATGCTCTTTGCGTGAGTGAGCATCCAAATCAGGCTGTTCATTGCGTCCAGATCCGCGTCAAAGTAATAGTAATTCTTCGTTCCTTCCTGACGCATCCGCAAAAGGCCGGCTTCCCGCAATATCCGAATGTGGTGGGAAACCGCGGGTCTGGAAAGATGTGTCTTTTCGGCAATATCTCCTACGCGCACGCCGCCGCACTGTTCCATGCGCAGCATTTCCAGGATAAGATGTTGCCGGTTGGCGTCTCCCAGGGCCAACAGAACCTTCCGGCAATCCGAGAATTCTTCAGCCAGGCGCTGAATTTCCTCCCTGTATTCCCACAAAGGCGCCACCCCCCATTCGTTCAAAAATTTAAACCATTATAAAGCAAGGAGTGCCATTGGGAAGTATATCCATACTTACAACTTTGAGCGCCGTCATTCCGCACTCGACTACCAGACACCGGCTGAATGCTACTATCCGGCAATGTTGTTGCCATATGTAGCTTAGCATATA
>DVFZ01000110.1 GCA_018712945.1 Candidatus Pullichristensenella stercorigallinarum
GGGCCTTTAGCTCAGTTGGTTAGAGCAGTCGGCTCATAACCGATCGGTCCGGGGTTCAAGTCCCTGAAGGCCCACCATAAACGCTTGGTCCGGTAGTTCAGTTGGTTAGAATGCCAGCCTGTCACGCTGGAGGTCGAGGGTTCGAGCCCCTTCCGGATCGCCATATACCTCTCGGCGGTGCCGGGAGGTTTTTTTATTATACAGAGATGCCTGTGTTTAAAAAACCATAGTCTATAATTGGAAGAAGAACAGACTCTTTTCTGTTCGGGAGGGAATATGCGGGAACTTGAAATTGCCCGTCAGCTGGCTGAAGCCGTTTTTGAGGATGGCGGCCGCGCTTACTTTGTCGGTGGCTATGTGCGCGATGCGCGCATGGGGGTGCAGACAAAGGATATTGATATTGAAGTATATGGTATTGCGCCCGCGCGCTTGCGGGAGCTGCTTTCGCGCTTTGGCCAGGTGTTTGAAAAAGGCGCTTCCTTTGGCGTACTTTCGTTAGAACATACTAACCTGGATATCGCTATGCCGCGCCGGGAATCGCGCACGGGCGAGCGCCATACGGACTTTGACGTCTCGGTCGATCCGGCGCTGTCTACGCAAGAGGCCAGCCGCCGCCGCGATTTTACCGTCAATGCCATGATGATGGATGTGCTCAGCGGCGAAATTATTGACCACTGGGGCGGCCTGCGCGATCTGGAAAGCGGCGTTTTGCGCCATGTGGCGGCCGATACCTTCCCGGAGGACGCCCTGCGCGTTTTCCGCGCCGCCCAGTTTGCGGCCCGCTTTGAAATGCGCGTCGCGCCGGAGACGGTCGAGCTTTGCCGGGGAATGGATGTGCGCGCGCTCACGCGGGAGCGCGTGTTTGAAGAAACCGCCAAGGCGTTGCTTAAGGCAAAACAGCCTTCGGTCTTTTTTGCTGTTCTCGAGGAAATGAACCATTTAGAAGAGTTCTTTCCGGAGGTCGCGGCCACGCGCGGCGTGCCGCAAAATCCCAAGTATCACCCGGAGGGCGACGTGTACCGGCATACCATGTTGGTGCTCGATCAGGCCGCCGCGCTGCGCCATCGCGCCGTGGAGCCCCTGTTTTTCATGTTTGCCGCCCTCTGTCACGACTTGGGCAAGATTGATTCCACGCGCATGGAACCTGACGGGCGCATCACCTCGCACATGCACCCGGCCAGTGGCCGTCCTCTGGCCGAGCGCCAGTTGCGCCGCCTGAGCGACAATGCCCGCCTGCTGCGCTATGTGGACGACATGGTGGGAAACCACATGCGCCCAAACGCCATGGCCATGTGCCAGTCTAAAAAGAAAAAGACGCGCCTTTTGTTTGACGCATCCGTATGTCCGGAAGATTTGATCCTGCTTTCGCGCGCCGACGCATCCGGAAAGCTCAGCGGCCCTTACGACGAGCGGCTGGAGCAATTCCTGCTCGAACGCCTGCGCGACTGGAGGGAAGCCGCCGCCCAACCGATGGTGACCGGGCAGGATTTGATCGCGGCGGGGCTGACCCCGGACGAGCGCTTCAAACCCATGCTGGAAAGGGCGCGCGTATTGCGCTTTGCGGGTCTTTCCAAGGAGCGCGCGCTTGCACAGGTACTGTCGGAATTCGGTGCAGGCTAAATTTGCCGGTGGCTGGCAAACAAGGCGCGGGCATTGGCTGTATCGCGCTCAATTTGGGCGCGGAGCGCCTCCGTGCCCTCAAAGCGCTTTTCCGGGCGCAGAAAGTCCAAAAAATCAACGGCGACGCGCTGGCCATACAGGTCGCCCTCAAAGTCAAAAATATGGGCCTCAACAGTGGCCGCGCCCTCGGGAAGCGTAGGGTGGCAGCCCTTGTTGAGCACGCAGGGCAGGGTACGCCCGTCCGAGAGGGTCAAAAGCGCGGCGTAGACGCCGTTTTGTTCGGGCAGGACGCAGCCTTCGTCTGGCAATATGTTTGCGGTGGGGAAGCCCAATGTGCGGCCAACGTGTTTCCCGGCCGCTACAACGCCTGTAATTCGCATGGCGACACCTCCAACAATGGTTATTATACAAAAATTTTCTTCGCAAGGCAACCGCAATGGCGTTTTTTGCGTCCAAATATATACAGCAGATGCCATTTCGTTAAATACCTTGGCAAGGCTTGACGAAACGTGCATTTTGTGGGTATAATAGCATGAGTATTTACGCATTAGGGGGCGGTTTTGTTGGATAATAGAGCGCGCGCGGCGATGATTCGCAAGGTCGAGCGCAAGATCAAGAGCCGGTATCGCAAGATGTGCGTCTGGTGTTTCCTCATCGCGCTGCTCATTGGCTTAGTGCTTGGTTTTTTGATCGCCAGGCAGTTGTTCCCGGCGCAGTCGTCCAGCGGTGCGGAAAATGAGCCTGTGGTTACTGCGACACCTCTCCCGGCCTTGCAGGGCCCGGCGCAGGCCACCGAAGCGCCGCAGCTCGCTACGGCGACGCCCACGCCTATGATTACCGAATCGCCGACGCCTGTACCTACGCCGACGCCCTCTCCGACGGTGGATATACCGGGATTTTTCGGCCTCTCGTCGCAGGATTTGGGAATCGCTGAGGAAACGGCCGCGCCGACTGAGGCGCCGACGCCTGATCCTACGCCGGAAGCGACGCAGCAGGCTGTGCAGGTGGTGCAAACGCCCGATCCCACGCAGGCCAACGGCTTGCTGACCATTACGCCTACCCCGGCTGTGGCGAATGTGGAGAACGGCCTTTTCGGCGGCCAGACCACTACGCCTACGCAGGAGGAGCAAGTGACCCAGCCGGTGGAGCAGGATCCCAGCGCCAAGGGCGGGAAAAGCAATCCCTACCTCTTGGACGAAGTGTTTACATTTGATACGGAGGTGCTCTCCAGCGGTTGGCCGCGTACCAATACCGCTGATACCAGTTATGATACCGTGCGCCTCTCTATCTCCCTGAACAACTACCTGACGCCGGACTATTTCGCCGCGAATTATTCCAGCAAGTACCGCCTTACCGGCACTGAGGCTGGCGCGGAGCTTACTGTGAGCGTAGAAAGCTCGACAGGTACGGCAGCGATTATGCCGCAAAACGCCATTGATATTGTCTTTGAAAACGAAGCTGGTCTGGAGATTGAGGGTTATCAGATTATGGACGCGGAGATTTCCGGCCAGTATGAGATTGCGATTCAGCCCGGACAGACCCAGACGGTCTACAAGCGTTTTGCCTACAACGAGTCGGAAGATATGCGCTACATGGTCGTCAAGTATTATGTGGGCGGCCAGGAATACAAGGCGTACTTCAGGTTGGAAGTCGCCGAGCCGGATATCGTCTATGAGGAGCTGACCAACGGTTCTCGCGGCGACGCCGTGCAAAACCTCCAGCAGCGCCTCATCTCGCTGGGTTATCTTGACGACGCGGCGGACGGCATTTTCGGCAGCAATACCGCCAACGCCATCCGCGCCGCGCAGGAGCAGGCGGGCATGACCTCTACAGGCGTGGCCGACAATGAGTTCCAACAGTACATTTATTCTGCTTCGGCACAACCCGCCGCGTAAGCAGAACTGGCAAAAACAGCCGGAGGGCGTAAAAGCGTCCTTCGGCTGTTTTGCATAAGTACTGCCATTCGGAAACAGACTTGGGTTTGAATACGGCAGTTGGGAACTTCACGAGCCAATAAAAGCGGAGTGGGTAGATATCCCACTCCGCGAAAAGTATGCAAAATACCAACAAATACAACGGAAGAAAACTAGAGAGGGGACGGTTCCAGGCCCTTTCCCAAATCTGAAGCGGGACGGGCCTGCCCTGCTCCCGCATAAGCAAGACCATAGACAGATTTCGCGCCCGCGGCTAGCAGCGCTGAGGCGCATACCCGCATGGTGGCTCCGGTGGTATATACGTCGTCTACAAGCAGGATCACCCGGCCGCGGACATCCGCGCACACGCCGACAGAGCCTTCCAGATTCCGGGTGCGGGCTTCGTGGTCTAGGCGGGCCTGTTGACGGGTGTTGCGCAATTTCCGCAGCGCCTGTGCGTATGGACAACCCAACATGCGCGCCAGCTCCCGGCAGAGAAGCTCCGCTTGATTATAGCCGCGCTTGCGCTCACGCCGTGGATGCATTGGCGCGGGCACGGCCAAGGGCGTTTGCGGAAGCTGCAAGGCGGCACAGGCGCGAGCCATGTCCACCGCCATAAAGCCAGCCAGGCAGCCGGCGGAGCCATATTTGAGCGCGCGCACCAGCCCCGGTACCGGGCCGCGATAGGCATAAGCATACGCAAGCCGGGAAAGAGGCGGGGAAGTAGGCGTGGACATATCCCCGCGCCACAATCCACGTAAGGATTGCGCGCAGGAGGAACATAGCCAATCCTGCGCGCAACCGCTCTGATCGCCGCAACCCAGACAGGTTGCCGCGCGCGGAAAAAGCAGGCGGTCCAGCGCCCGGGCCGCCTGCTTTAACATCTCAGTCAAGCTTGTTCAAAGCCGCGGCGGTTTTTGCCGCCAGCGCCGCGTTGTTATAGACAAGTTGGATATTCGCGGCCAGACTGTCGCCGCCGGTAATGTCCTTGATCTTTGCCAACAGGAACGGTGTGGTTTCCTTGCCATGGATGCCCAGGCTGCGCGCTTCTTCCACCGCGCGGGAGATCACGCCGTTGATTTCATCGGGATCCATCGAATACTCTTCGGGAATGGGATTGGTCACCAACATGCCGCCGGAAAGCCCCATTTCGCCCTTGGCATGGAAGGCGGCGGCCAGCTCTTCCGGTGTATCCAGCCGGTAATCCACCTTAAATCCGCTCGTGCGTGTATAGAAGGCGGGAAGTTCTTCCGTCTGATAGCCGATTACCGGAACGCCTTTGGTCTCCAGGTATTCAAGCGTCAGACCCAGATCGAGGATGGACTTTGCGCCCGCGCAGACGACCATCACATTCGTCATGGCCAATTCTTCCAGGTCAGCAGAGATATCCATCGTCGTCTCCGCGCCGCGATGCACGCCGCCCACGCCGCCGGTGGCGAATACGCGGATGCCGGCCATGGCCGCGATGATCATGGTGGTGGCGACGGTGGTGGCGCCATCCATGCCCTTTGCGACGACCACGGGCAGATCACGGCGGGAGACTTTGGTTACGGAGTAACCTGCCTTGCCGAGATGCTCAATTTCCTCCTTGGAAAGGCCAGCCTTGAGCCTGCCGCCTATGATGGCGATGGTGGCGGGCACCGCGCCGTTTTCGCGGATAATTCGCTCTACGTTCAACGCGGTTTCTACGTTTTGCGGGTAGGGCATGCCGTGAGAAATGATCGTCGATTCCAAAGCCACCACGGGCTTTCCCTCTTCCAGCGCCTTTCGCACCTCCGGCGCGATATCGAGATACTTATTCATGTGCGTCCCTCCAGAATTCTTTGTTGAAGCGCTTGTTCATTGAGCGCAGGGTTTACGGTTTCTTCCGCCTCGGCGGCGATGGCGGCGGCGGCGCTCCCGGCCAGGCAGCTTTTTTCAAGCCCAAAGCCGCGCAGCCATGCCCAAACAATGGCCGCGGTAAAGGCATCCCCGGCGCCTGTGGCGTTTTTCAGCCGCGGCGCAAGGGAGGGGAGCAGGCATTCACTGTGGCGCCCGGCGGCGAAAACGCCGTCTGGCCCAAGGGTAATAAACACGCGTTCCAGCCCGGTATCCAGCAGCCGCATGGCGGCCTCGCGCGCGCTGTCCGAATCTGTGATGCGCACGCCGGAAAGCAGTTCCGCCTCTATGCGATTGGGTTTGAAAGCCGTCAAGCGCCCCAGTATAGCGCGCAGACGTGGCGCTTTGGCCGCGGACACCGCATCGGCAAACAAGGGCACACGTATATTCTCAGCCAGAAATACAAGCGCATCCTCGGACAGGTTTGCGTCCAGCAGCACGGCGCGGCAGCGGTTCAACTCCGGCAACATGCGCTCAAAATAAGCGGGCGTTTGATGGCGGTAGATTGCCATATCATTGACCGCAACCGACATATCGCCGCGCTCATCGGCAATGAAAAGGTATGTGGACGTATGTTCGTCTGCCAGCCGCAGACTCAGGGAAAGATCAATCCCCAGCCCTTCCAGCATCTGGGCGATGCCCTGCGCGTACAGGTCGCCGCCCAAAGCCGTCAAAAAGCGCACCCGCGCCCCCAGCAGCGCCAGATTGCGGGCAATGTTGCAGCCTACGCCGCCTACAGACAGGCGCACGCGGCCGGGATTGGAATCGCCCGCCGCAAGCGGGCCTTCAGGGTAGCCGCCGATATCCATGTTCGCGGAGCCGATGACCGCGATGACATCATCCATATATACCCTCCGGTGGGAAACATTCCACAATCATTTTACGCACATATGGGAAAATTGTCAACAAAATCTGTTAAATATCGCTTCGAGCTGTGGCGCGCAAAAAGAGGATAGTATATAATAGATAGAGCATGGGCGAAGACGGCCCGTGCAGGAGGTTTTTTCATGTCAAAACCGAAGCTGGTCGTCATGGCTGCGGGCATGGGCAGCCGTTATGGGGGGCTGAAGCAGATTGCCCCTGTAGACGACGCCGGGCATGTAATCATTGATTTTTCCATCTACGACGCGATCCGCGCCGGCTTTGGGGGCGTCGTATTCATCATCAAGCCGGAATTGGAAAAGGATTTTCGCAATACGATTGGCGCGCGCGTTGCCGCGCACATCCCCGTGGAATACGCGCATCAAACGCTCGACCGCCTGCCGGAGGGCTTCACGGTTCCTGAGGGCCGCGTCAAGCCCTGGGGCACGGGACACGCAGTGCTGTGCGCGCGTGGCTGTATTGATGGCCCCTTTGCGGTTATCAATGCCGACGACTTTTACGGCCGCACGGCCTTTTCAGCGATTCACGATTTCCTTATATCTTCAGGGGAGGCAAACGAGCACGCCATGGTCGGCTACCGGCTTTGCAATACGCTGACGGAAAACGGCTCGGTATCCCGCGGCGTCTGTAAAGTGGGGGAAGACGGCTGCCTGCGCGAGATTGTCGAACGCACGCGCATTGAGGCGCGCCCGGGTGGCACCGCGTTCACAGAAGATGACGGACGCACCTACAACCCTCTGCCCGCGGACGCGGTGACCTCGATGAATCTGTGGGGCTTCCGGCCTTCCATCCTGCCCGCGATGGAGCGCCGTTTTGCGCTTTTCCTGGAAAACACCATGCCGGGAAATCCTCTGCGGAGCGAGTTTTATCTGCCCAGCGTTCCGGATGCGTTGATCCACGCGGGTGAGGCGCGCGTGCGCGTGCTCTCCACGGACGAGCGCTGGTTTGGCGTCACCTATCCCGGCGATATGGAAGCGGTGCGCGCGGCCATCGCCGAAAAGAAGGCAAGTGGGGAATACCCCGAGCATCTCTGGAAATAGACGAACCAAAGGAGGCATTTGGATGAACATTCTGGTTACTGGCGGCGCCGGTTACATCGGCACGCACACATTGGTGGAGCTTCTCAACCGCGGACACAACGTGGTGGTGGTGGACAACTATGTAAACAGTCATCCCGAAAGCCTGGACCGCGTGCGCGAGATTACAGGCAAGAGCTTCCCGTTTTACGAACTGAACGTCTGCGACGAAGCGGCGCTTGACCGTGTGTTTGCGGAAAACAGTGTGGATTGCGTCATCCACTTCGCGGGGCTGAAAGCCGTGGGCGAATCCTGCCAGAAGCCCCTGATGTATTACCGCAACAATCTGGACGGTATGCTTTCCCTGATTTCCTCCATGCAGAAACATGGCGTGAAGCGCTTTGTATTTTCCTCCTCGGCGACGGTCTACCGCTCGGACGCGGGCATGCCGGTGGACGAAGAGTCTCCGCTGGGCTGCATCAACCCCTATGGCTGGACGAAGTTCATGGGAGAGCAGATTTTGCGCGACGTGGCCAAGGCAGACCCGGAATGGTCGGTGGTGCTTTTGCGCTACTTTAACCCCATCGGCGCGCACGAGAGCGGCATGATTGGCGAAGACCCCAACGGCATTCCCAACAACCTGATGCCCTACATCACGCAGACCGCTTTGGGAAGGCTCAAAGAGCTGCATGTGTTCGGAAACGACTATCCCACCCCGGACGGCACGGGCGTGCGCGATTATATCCACGTCGTCGATTTGGCCGAAGGGCATGTGGCCGCCATCGAATACGCGCGCGACCACGCCGGTTGTGAGGCGTTCAACCTCGGCACCGGCGAGGGATACAGCGTGTTGGATATCGTTCACACCTTTGAACGGGTAAACAACATCAAGGTGCCCTACGAGATTACCGATCGCCGTCCTGGCGATCCGCCCACGGTGTATGCCAAGGTCGGCAAGGCGGAAAAGCTGCTGCATTGGAAGGCCAAGCGTAGCCTCGACCAGATGTGCGCCGATTCTTGGCGCTGGCAGACCAAGAATCCCCACGGCTTTGCAAAGGAGAAATAAGAATGATTCAAAGCATGATCGCCATTCTCGACCTGGGCAGCACGCAGAGCGCCCAAATCGCCCGCGAAATCCGCGCCCTGGGCGTATACAGCGAAATCCATCCCCATGATATTGCGCCCGAGGCCCTCAAAGCCCTGCCTGGCATTGCCGGCATCATTCTCAATGGCGGCGAAAACCGCGTTGTGGATGGCGCCCCTGTCAATGTCGATCCAGCCATCTATGATCTTGGCCTGCCGGTTTTGAGCGTGGATTATGCCTGCAATGGCCATCCCGCCGATCTGCCCGCCTGGCCGGAAAACGTTCGGGAGACGCTGGATGCGTTCATCGAGGGCCTGAATATCGAGCGCTATTGGAATATGGATAACTTCATTGCCGACCAGGTGGAACTGCTTAAAAAGCAGATCGGCTCGCGCAAGGTGCTGCTGGCGCTTTCCGGCGGTGTAGATTCGTCGGTGGTGGCGGCGCTGCTTCTCAAGGCTGTCGGCGATCAGCTTACCTGTGTGCATGTCAACCATGGCCTCCTGCGCAAGGGCGAGCCGGAGCAGGTTGTGCGCGTGTTCAAGGAGGAAATGGGCGCGAACCTCATCTATGTGGACGCCGTAGACCGTTTCCTTGACAAGTTGGCTGGCGTGAGCGATCCTGAGCAGAAGCGCAAGATCATCGGCGCGGAGTTTATCCGCGTGTTTGAGGAGGAGGCGCGCAAGCTCGAAGGCATCGAATTGCTCGGCCAGGGTACGATTTATCCCGATATCATCGAAAGCGGTACCAAGACCATGAAGGCCGTCAAGGCGCACCACAACGTCGGCGGTCTGCCGGAGGATTTGAAGTTTGAGCTGGTTGAGCCGCTCAAGTACCTGTTTAAGGATGAGGTGCGCGCGGTGGGCAAGGCGTTGGGCCTGCCCGATTCGATGGTCTACCGTCAGCCCTTCCCCGGCCCCGGCCTGGGCGTGCGCTGTTTGGGCGCGATTACCCGCGAGCGGTTGGAAATTGTGCGGGAAAGCGACGCCATTTTGCGCGACGAATTCCAAAAGGCCGGCCTTGCAGGCAAGGTTTGGCAGTATTTCACTGCCGTGCCGGATTTCAAGTCCGTAGGTGTGCGCAACCATGCGCGCTGCTTTGAATACCCTGTGATCCTGCGCGCGGTCAATACCGTAGACGCCATGACCGCCACCGTCGAGCAGGTGCCCTGGCCGGTGCTTTTGAAGATCACCGACCGCATCCTCGCCGAGGTAAAGGGTTGCAACCGCGTGCTCTACGATCTCTCGCCCAAGCCCGTGGCGACGATTGAGTGGGAATAACGCTTTCAACCCGCAGGTTTCTTTAGGAACCTGCGGGCTTTCTGTCTATGATCAGGGCAGGTTTTTTGGTTTGGGACAGGCGGCCCGGCAAACAACGGGAACAGGTAGAAAAATTCTGAAAGCAGCCTCTGCCCTCCCCTGACCGGGGTAAGTGATGAAAGAATAGACTTGCAAATTGTTTTATAGGATACGATTGTTGGAGTGGCAAATTAAAATCAGTAGTTGGGAGGATACGTTGAATTATAATAAGGATAAAACCGATCGAAAGAAATAATACGGTTTGCGCTGTTGTTCAAAACAACAAGGTGGTAATTACTGACGTTCAAAGCGCGCTTGATGTGCTAATGACGGCAAAATATGAAATTGGGACGAACAATATCGTAATTGATAAGGCGTTAATTACGGAAGATTTCTTTGTCCTTAGTACTGGACTTGCGGGGGAGATTCTGCAAAAATATATCAATTATGGGGGACGCATTGCGATCTATGGAAACTACTCGCACTATACAAGTAAACCTTTACACGATTTTATTTATGAAAGCAATAAGGGTAAAGATGTGTTCTTTGTTGCAACAGAAAATGAAGCTGTTAATGCGCTTACTCGTTAGCTAAAAAGCAGCGCCACGGTTGGGCGGCATCAAGGCGGGTAAGTCCCAAGGGTACTTTCCCGCCTCTTGTAATTGGGAGAGCAGCCGAAATCCTTTTTAACTTGAGACCGGTTTTGGCCGTAAGCACATCAGGGGGAAGCTTTTTTGGAGCTGCGTAGGGCTTGAAAAGGTTGCTTTTCCTACGTTTCTGTGATACTATTTTGCTACTAAGAAAATGCGTGTTCCCAGATAACGGGTGAAGCATTAACATATTTGCGAATGGCTTACCTGTGAGATCGCCTTAAATACGCTCCCGTATATCTGAATTTGCCGGGCAAAACGCTCCAATGTTTGCCATGCCCGCGGCACCGCGCCTGGTTTTTGGGGACGTATGAAAACCGCCGCTAAGGCTGCAAGCGTGAACAGATTTCTCGAAATTGCGAGGACTGGCTATGACATATACATATTGCTATACATCGCCCTTGGGCGGGATTACCCTTGCAAGCAATGGGGCGGAACTGACCGGGTTGTGGTTTGATGGGCAAAAATATTTTGGAGATACGCTTCCCAAGGAGCATGTGGAAAAGCCCTTGCCCGTCTTTGAGCAGACCGCGCGCTGGTTGGATACTTATTTCAGCGGCAATG
>DVFZ01000111.1 GCA_018712945.1 Candidatus Pullichristensenella stercorigallinarum
GTCGAGGGAAGGGACTATACCGTGCGCTACGAGGACAATGTGGAGCCGGGCACGGCCACCGCCATTGTCACCGGCATCGGTAATTATGCCGGCAGCTATACGTTGCTTTTCGAGATTGTCCAGGAGGAACCCGAGCCGACGCCCGAACCGACGCCCGAACCGACGCCTGAGACTGCGCCGCAGTCGAGGGTGGATGAGGGAGCGGAGACCTCGCGACCGTCCTCCATCGTTACTGACGAAACCTGGCAGCCGAAGGAATACCGCTGGCAGGCCATGTGGATGCAGCTGGATGGCGCGGAGGAAGAAGAACGCGTGCTGGTTATCGAGGCTCTGCCGGTGTTGGATGGCAGCGGAGCGCCAGTGACGCAGGCGGATGGCACGCCGCTGTACGAACTGCGCAACCTGCATCTCTCCGCAGCACTTCTCAAGCGCTTGAAGGACGACGGCTACGCCTTCGTGATCTTCCGGCTCGGTCAGGCTGTGCTGCTCATACCGCTCGAAACGCTGGAAAGCGCTGACTACATCTTCACGCTCGAACCCGTCCTGTCGGGCGAAATGACGGTGACGGAGGAAGAAGCCTTCGCTCCCCTCGAAACACTGGCTACACTCTGTCGGGCCAGCGTGCGCGTTGACGGCAAGCTCATAGAGCTATCGAAGATCAGGCTCTTGCCGGGAACGCTATGGGAAGACTGCGAGGTTTCCTTGGAGGACACGGAACTGTTTGCCCTTTTCGAAGATACAAGAGAAACAATGCTGATTCCAACGCAAACAGCGACCGTCGCAGAAGAGGCGGAGAAGGGCGCGCCGCTTTGGAGCCTGTGTGTAGCGCTAACGCCACAAACACAAGCAAAGGATTTGACCTTTGCGCCCGTCCATTCCCTCCCTGCTGGGGAATGAATCCGAAAGTAGTTTTGGCTTTGACCACCAGGCTAACCCCTTGAAAGCGCCATACTTTCAAGAACCCTCTGGACCGCCGGCAAAACATGCCGGCGGTCCAATTTCGATTTTCTATTAAAAAAGTGGACAACATCCGCAATATGTGAGGGAAGGCTTATATCGCCTTTGCGCGTGTGAAACCAATATTTTGATGCCGCAGATATTATTGAGATACCACGGCGTGCGGCGATATCCGACACTATGCTCCAATATCTGCTGATCGGCTTGGTTTTCCCAGCAAGTATGCTGCTTTTGATCTTTCGATGTTTTTCGGCGTGGAACCATTCAACCGCCTTTCGAAACGCGCGATTAAGTTACTGCTGGAATCGTTGAGGCTTACAATTTTTGCTTTTCTGTGTAATCTTTGCAACCTACTGGAATGTAACGCGGATGTGTGCTAAAATACGGATGAATAAAGCTGGGAGGAAATTTCAAATGCAAAAAGCGTTTTTTCAATCGAATGCGAGTGGGTTGCAGGTACGCGATGCGCAATTGCGGCGTCGCGGTCTTAATTGTGCGCCGGTGCGCATTGGAGCCTCGCGAAAATTGGTCGGGCTGCTGCTAATTTTGACGCTGCTTGTCCCTTTGGCCGCACAAGGGGAAACAGCGGGAACGCCTGACTACGCGCAAGTTGAAAACTGGGCTTATCTTGAAGAAAGCACGGATAAGCCTGTGGATATCTTCTTTGTCTGTCCCACCGTTTACGGAGGCGGGGAAGGCGTTTTCAATATGGCGATGGATGATGCGGAATCAAAGGCCAGCTTTTTGGGCGCTACCAATATGGAAAAGGGCATCTATGATGAAAGCGGCCGTTTCTTCGCCCCTTATTACCGGCAGGCGGGTTTGAATGTCTATGCTTTGCCGGAAGAAGAACGCGAGCCGTATCTTGCGTTGGCCTATGAGGATGTGCGATCTGCGTTTTCGTACTATTTGGAACATTACAACGATAGCCGCCCCATTGTTTTGGCCGGGTTTTCGCAAGGGGCGGACATGTGTATCCGTTTGCTCAAGGACTTTTTTGATGACGAAGAGATCAACAGTCTGCTGGTAGCATGCTACGCGATTGGCTGGCGGATAACCGAGGAAGAACTTGAGGAATACCCGCATCTGCGCTTTGCGGCGGGAGAGGACGATACCGGCGTGATCATCGCCTTCAACAGCGAGGCCGAGGATGTGACGGATTCGCTGCTGATCCCCGCGGGCACGCGCACGCTGGCCATCAACCCGCTCAATTGGGAAACGGACGGCACGCCGGCCGGAAAAGAGGAAAATCTGGGCGCGTGCTTTACCGATTACAGCGGGGAAATCGTCTCGGAAATCCCGCAGCTGACCGGGGCCTATATCGACCCGGAACGGGGCGCGTTGAAGGTTCCCGACGTATCGCCGGATGATTATCCTCCGGGATTGGATATTTTCTCCGAAGGCGTGTATCATCTTTACGACTATCAGTTCTTTTATCGGAATTTGCAGGAAAATGTCGGTGCGCGCGTCAATGCTTATCTCGCCGCGGGGGAGCAGGAACAAAAGGCCGCGTAGTTTTCAGCCTGCATTGGGCGATGGAAAACCCCGGTTGAGCGCTTTGGCAAGGCCATGACCGATTGACAAGGTGGTATAACGCAATGATTACGTCTCAACGTTCGGAAACGCCGATTTCCAGAGCCAGTTGGCCTTCGGCGGCAGTGAGTATTGTCTTTACGGCGGCATTGCTTGCGTTGACGCTGTCTTTCCTGTTTTTGCGCGTGTTTCCGCAGACGGTGTCGTTGTCCGCGGTCGAAAGAGATGGGCAATGGTGCGCGTTTGTGGATAGAGATACGTTCGGTCTATTGCGCGCAGAGATGCCCGCGAGTTCAGCGGGTCAGGAAGGGCGCATTACAGAACTCGGGCCGTGGATGGAAGCGAAGGAGATTGCCGCTTACGTGGGCAACCCGCTGGCGCCCGCGGCGTTGGATGTCACGGACGGCGGGTACCTGGTGCTGTTGGCATTGCCGCCCACTGTGGATGACGCCGCTGTGCGCCAGGCAAGCGTAGAGATCGGCCGCGCCACGCCGGCCAGTCTGCTTTTGTAGGGCGGAGGAAGCGGCATGAAGAAAGAGCGATTTTGTAAGGTGCCGTTTGTCATGCAGATGGACGCCATCGAATGCGGCGCGGCCTGCCTGTGCATGATACTGGCTTATTACAGGAAGTATGTTTCGCTGGAGGATGTGCGCGTTGCCTGCGGCGTTTCACGCGACGGCACAAAGGCGAAGCATCTCCTGGCGGCGGCGCGCTATTACGGCATGGAGGCTGTGGGCATGCGCTGCCCGGCCAAGAACCTGTTTTCCTCCGCATTGCCCTGCATCCTCTACTGGCAGTACCGGCACTTTGTGGTGCTGTGCGGCGTGGACCGAAAGGGGAACGCTGTGATCAACGACCCCGGGAGAGGCTGCGTACATATCCCCATGGCGCAGCTGGAAGCGGATTACTCCGGCGTCTGCCTGCGCATGCAGCCCGGCGAGGGCTTTGCGGCGGAGGGCAAGCCGCGTCAAGCGGGGCTGCTTACTCCCTATGTACGGCGCATTGCGCCGATGCTGGCATTGGTAGCGGTTCAGGCTCTGCTGGTCATGGTGCTTCAGCTTTTACAACCCCTGTTGGATCAGCGCTATGTAGACAACGTGTTGGCCGATCCCGGCGCGTGGTTGATTCCGTTTTTATGGGTTTGCGCTGCGGCGTTTGCGCTGTCTCTGGCAGCAAGCGCGTTGCAAACCCTTTGTGTCAGCCACCTGCTGATGCATATGACCAGAGAAACCACTTCTGATTTTTTGCGGCATACGCTGTCCTTGCCGTTGCGTTTTTTTGCAAGCCGCAGCGGCAGCGATCTGGTCAGCCGGCAGAACATGTTGGCAGACACGGGTGTGAAGCTGCTCACACGTATCATACCCATGCTCAGCAGCATACTCACGCTGGCGGCATCCCTGCTGCTGATGGTGCGCTACAGCCCGATATTGGCATTGACAGGCGTCGCCGGCCTGGCGCTGCAAATGTTTGCGCGGCGCAAAAGCGCCCGCGCTTACGATAACGCAATGCGCGTAGTCGCCCGCGATGAGGCTGGACATATGGAGAATACGACCATGATGCTGGAGGCGATCGAGAGCATCCGCGTGGCCAGCTCGGAGAAAAATGTATTCGCCCGTTGGGGCAATACCGAGGCGCTGTTGCACAATTCGCAGCTGGATTGCCGGCGCATTCTGTGGCTGAACCGCATAGATGGGATCATAACGGATGCCATGCCTTTCCTGATGCTCTTTGGCGGCGCGGCGTTGATCATCGCCGGGCAGATGACGGCGGGTATGTTGCTGGCGTTCCAGGGTGTGTACAGCCGCTTCTGCGGCCCGGCCGGTACGCTATCGGAGACAGGAGGCGAAATACACCAGGTAAAGGTCGCGCTGGAGCGCGTGCAGGACGTGATGGACGCCAGACCCGATCCCGTTGCCGGCGCCACGCGGAATTGCGCATGGACAGGGCGTGTGGAGATGCGCGACGTCAGCTTTGGCTATGCGCCGCTGGAACCGCCCTTTATCCGCCATTTCAACCTGTCGCTGCTTCCCGGTCAGAGCGTAGCCCTCACCGGCCCCACCGGTTCGGGGAAAACGACGGTTGCAAGCCTGCTTGCGGGATTGTATACGCCCGGAGAAGGCGAAGTGCTGTTTGACGGCGTCCCGGTCGGCCAACTAGAGCATCAAAGTTTTACCAGCCATGTTTCCGTCGTAGATCAGGAAGTAGTGCTGTTTGCCGACACCATCCGCAACAATATCACCCTGTGGGATGATTCCATCCCGCAGGAGGATGTGGAAGAGGCTTGCCGTCTGGCCTGCATCCACGAAGAGATATTGCTGCGGCCGGATGGATACGATACATTGCTGAGCGAAGATGGGCGCAATTTGTCCGGCGGGCAGCGCCAGCGGCTGGAGATCGCCCGCGCTCTGGTGCGGAAACCGCGCATATTGATGTTGGATGAGGCCACCAGCGCGCTGGACGCCCGCACCGAACAGCGGATCGTGCGCAATTTGCAGGCGGCCAACATTACGCTGATCGCCGTTGCCCACCGATTGAGCACCGTTCGCTCCTGCGATGAAATTGTGGTCATGGATCACGGACAGATCGTACAGCGCGGGAATCACGATGCGCTGTTTTCGCAGGACGGGCTGTACCGGCAGTTGGTTCAACTGGAGTAAACGAAGGAGTATATACCATATGCACGCAGGAAACACCAGCATGGACTTTTCGACAGCCAGAGCGCCATTCACACATACCGTGAATGGCGCTCTGCCGCCCAAAGGCAGTTGTAAGAGGGGATTTTCACACATGAAGGGCAGGAAAGCGTTCAGATCCCTTATCCGCGGGGAAAGCGCATTGGGAAAAGAAGCGAAGCCCGCCGCCGTTTAACCTAGAATTGTGCCCATTCGGGGATCGTCAGGATTTCGCCTCCACGCATAGCGCTTTCATGGCCGATGATACCCGCCATTGTCCAGTTTGCCGCCACCCGCGCATGCACGTGCGCCGGCCGCTTTTCTTGAATTGCCCGGAT
>DVFZ01000112.1 GCA_018712945.1 Candidatus Pullichristensenella stercorigallinarum
CAGGTGTCCATCGGTGCGTACAAGCTGGCGACCATGCTCAAGGTTTCGGAGGAATTGCTCAACGATTCCGTGTTCGACCTGCCTTCCTATATCGCCCGCGAGTTTGCCCGCCGAATTGGTGCCGCCGAGGAAGAAGCCTTCTTCACGGGCAACGGTACCGGCAAGCCCACCGGCGTTCTCAACGCCACGGGCGGCGCGGAAACCGGCGTGACCGCCACCAGCGCCACGGCCATCACGATGGACGAGGTCATGGACTTGTATTACAGCCTGCGCGCGCCCTACCGCCGCAACGCCGTATTTCTCATGAACGATTCGACCATCAAGGCCATCCGAAAGCTGAAGAACGGCAACGGCGACTACCTGTGGCAGCCCAGCCTGACGGCGGGTCAGCCCGACACGCTGCTCAACCGCCCGGTCTACACGTCCAGCTATATGCCCGCCATCGCCGCCGGGAACAAGACCATCCTGTTCGGCGACCTCGGCTATTACTGGGTGGCCGACCGGCAGGGCCGTTCCTTCAAGCGGCTGAACGAGCTCTACGCAGCCACCGGGCAGGTGGGCTTCCTTGCCTCGCAGCGCGTGGACGGTAAGCTGGTGCTGGCCGAGGCGGTGAAGGTACTGGCGCAGAAAAGCGCTTGACAACCATGAAAGCGAGGGATCAATATGAGCGATTACCAGACCCGGAACTACACCGCCCACGGCGGAAAAGAGACGGTCATCGGCGGAAAATTGACGTTCCTGCCCGGCGCGGAGGTCGAGGGCCTCGAAGCGCTGTTGCCTTCCATGCAGCCGCCGCAGCTGCCCGCGCAAGCCGACAGCGTGGCCACGACCATCGCCGCGCTCAAGGACGATTTCAATGCGCTGCTGAGCAAATTGCGCGCCGCTGGCCTGATGACAAGCGCCGACACAGGCGGCGATGAAACATGACCGTTTCCGTCGCCGAGCTGAAAACGCATCTGCGCATCCAGCATGATGAGGAAGACGGCCTGCTGGAATCCCTGCTCAAACAGGCGCAGGCCGCCGCCAACGATTTCTGCCGCGCGGACTTTGACGCGGACGCGCCGGAGCCGGTGCGCCTCGCCATCCAGCTGATGGCCGCGCATTTCTACGAGTACCGCGACAGCTCCGACAAGGCGGCTTACGCCACCATGCTCAGTGCCTTTCACGCGCTGCTGTACCCATATCGCGTTATAGAAGAAATGTTCTGAAACGAATGGATGGGAGGTGTCCCTCATGAAAATCCCGCATCCCGGCGAGCTGCGCCATCTGGTGGAAATCGGACGGACGGTAAACGCCGTCAACGAGAACGGCTACCCCGTGGAGACAGATCAGACAATCTGCCGCGTGTGGGCCGCCGCCGAGGATGATTCCTCCCGCTATTTCTTCGCCGCCGACGCCGAAAACGCCGGGCGCGGGTTGGCCTTCATCATTCGCTGGCGCGCGGACGTTCGGCCCGGTATGTGGGTGAAGTGGAACGGTGAAAAGCAGAACATCACCGCGCTGGGCGAGTACGACTTCAAGCGCCGCTATTTGAAGCTGACCACGGAATCCGCAAAGGGGGTGCGCTGAGTGAAGCGCGTGCAGGACGCCTTGCGGCCCACCGGCATCCCCGCCTTCGCGGGCGCGTGGAAGGCCACCGCTGAAAACCCTACCGTCCCGGATCAGTATCTGGTCTACACCACACAGACCTATGAGACGGAACACTGGGACGACGCCCTGCGGCGCTATGAGGTCTACGTCTACCTGAACCTCTGGTGCGCGGGCGACCCCACCGACGCCATCCGCCGCGTGCGCGCCGCCATGCGCGGGGCCGGGTTTGCCATGCGCGAGGAGGGCGATTCCTACAACGACGACACAGATCAGACCCTCGTCGCATGGACGTGGGTCTGCTGGGAGGAGGCGGAAGCATGAGCCTTGAAGTCAAGGGCGGCGTGGAACTGCGCGACGATGTGGCGCGCATGGCCGACCTGTTGCGCGCCTCGGGCGGCAACGGCACGCGCGCCTGCAACTACATTTTGCAGACCGCCGCCCAGCCCGTGCTTACGCGGATGCTCCACAACGCCTCTACCGATCCCAAGCGCCGCAGCGGAACGCTGTACAACTCCATCCGCATCGGGCGCGTGGTAAAGAAGCGCTCCGGCGGCTACCGCGTCACTGTGGGCGTGCATCGTGCGGACGGCGGCGCGAAGTATGCCTCGCCGGTCGAATTTGGTCACGGCGGGCCGCATCCCGCGCCGCCCCATCCCTTTATCCGCCCCGCCTTCGATGGCGGCGTGGACGAAGCCTACGAGAAAGCCAAACAACTGCTCGGACAGGCCCTCGACGCCCGAGGGCTTTTGTAATGCTGCGAATACCGCAAAGGAGGAATTTCCACCATGCCTAGCCCGACTGCCGCGCCCACCGTATCGTCTACGGTGGGCCTGAAAAACCTCGTCATTGCGCCTGTCACCGCCGATACGGAGGAGAGCACCACCTACGGCGATCTGCAGAAAGTCGCGGGCGCGATCGAGGCCACCATTACCCCGGAGAACAACGACCCCGACGTCCAGTATTTTGACGACACCGAGGGCGACGTCCTCTATCCCGACCCCGAACTCTCCTTTACCACCCGGCTGGCCGACCTGCCGCTGGTGATTCAGGAGATGATCTTCGGCAACCAGATCGATGACAACGGCGTGCTCATCCGCTCCGCCAACGACAAGCCCGGCTACTTTGCCGTGGGCTTTATGTCCGAAAAGGCCAACGGCAAGTACCGCTATGTGTGGCTGTTCAAAGTACGGGCCAAGCCGGTCACGGAAAGCTACGCCACCAAGGAGGGCACGACCATTACCCGGCAGACCGGCGAGGTCGAATGGACGGCGATCAAGAGAACCTCGGATGGGCGCTATCAGGCCATTGCCGATGAAGGCGAGGGCGGCTTTGATTCTTCCAAGGCTGCGACCTTCCTTGAATCCGTCTATACGCCCACGTTCACGCCGGAGGAAGATGGGCCGTAATTGTCCGCACCACAACATACCGCGCCTGCTGATTTTTCGGCGGGCGCTTTCTCTACCACTATATAAGGCTTACGGGAGGGCGCGCGCATGATCACCTGCACACTGAGGGACAAGAAGTATTCCGTGGATTTCATTTCGGGCCGGGCGCTGCGGGAAATGGAGCCCGCCGCGCAAATGTACGCGAAAAT
>DVFZ01000113.1 GCA_018712945.1 Candidatus Pullichristensenella stercorigallinarum
AGGCGTGTATGCTATAAAGAATCGCGCGCTGAAAAAGCTCAAAAGGGCTTTTACAGAGGAGGAATAGCGGCATGAAGGAGTTTTCGATTCTGCTCAAAAGAGCGCAGGAAGGCAGCCCGGAAGCCACAGAACAGTTATTGAAGACGTATATGCCAATGATTGAGAAGTACGCGCGGTTGGATGGGAAGACAGATGAGGACTTGCGGCAGCATCTCATCGTTTGTTTTTTGTTGGCGTTGCGCAAATTTGAACTGAACGACTGATTTTCTGGGGCCGTCGCTTTTGCGATGGCCTCCCTTTTGTAAAGTTTCAGGCACGAGCAGAAATTGGTTGAATTTTGGCTGTGCCAATACGCTTTTATTTATAGAGGGTTACAAAACACCCTTCAGCGCACTTTGAAAATTGCATACAGGATGTTGCAGGTACAGTTCCCCGTGCAGAGGAGCGGCGAATGGAGCGGCGCGACGATGGCCCAGGGCCGGAGCGATCCACGCAATCCATTGACCCTGTCGTGGCAGGCAGGGCGCGACGATACGGCGCGGGTATAATGAGACTTCTTCACGGCCTCCCACAGACTTGAGGGGGAGTTCCTGCGGCAAGCGTTTGTCTGGGGGGACGGCGCTGTGCGCGGGACTATGTTGCGGATGCGCCATCCGCAGCCTGGAACATTCAAAAGAAGACAACCGGCGCGTTTTCCGGTTTTTGACGATGGATGCCTTTGCCGTTTGGATAAAACCATATCGTTGACAGGAAGCCAGGAAAGCCATATCATACAGATACATTGTATGCCATGAGAAACTGGCCGAAAACGGAAGGAGGAAACGTTTTGATCGCAGAACAGACTGGCGCACGCAAAAGTGTAGGAAAAAGAACGTACTCCGTGGAAGAAGTCCGGGAGATCCTTGGAATCAGTCGGAGGAAAGCGTATGACCTTTGCAATTCGGACATCTTCAAGGTTATCCGGGTTGGACGGGCGTTGCGCATTTCCAAAGCATCGTTTGACCACTGGCTAGACGGTTGCGAGCAGAACGGAGGCGAGTAGGATTATGGCGTCCATCGTCAAAAGGGGGAAAAAGTATGCGGTTGTCTACTATGAAGGAGAGGGCAAAAGTCGACATCAGGTTTGGGAATCAGGGCTGAGCTACAACGCGGCGAAGACGCGCAAGGCGCAACTGGAATATGAGTTTTCCCAGCAGACGCATATTGTGCGGAACGCGCTGACAGTAGCGGATTTCCTACGCGAGTTTCTCCACAAGTATGGCGAAAAGAAGTGGGTTGCCTCCACATACCGTAGCAATGTTGCCATGCTGGAAAATTACGTGTTTCCGTATTTGGGTGAGAAAAAGCTACAGGATATTCGCGTCAAAACCGTGGACGATTATTATGATTACTTGGAGCACGAGGCCGTACCGGTCGCCAACATGGGGCAACCCCGGCGCGAGCACGTCACAACTTCGGTAATCCGTGACATCCACAAAATACTGCGCTGCGCATGGAATTTGGCCGTAAAATGGGAATATGTGGGCAAGAACCCCTTCCTGCACGCCACGCCGCCGGAACACAAGGAGAAAAAACGCAAAGCGCTTACGCCGTCACAGCTCCAACGGGTACTGGAGTTTACGGACAGGCCCGACATATACGATTACTATGTCATGCACTGTGCCATTCAACTGGCCTTTGCCTGTTGCATGCGCGGCGGTGAAGTAGGCGGCGCACAGTGGGACAGGTACGAGTCTGGAAGCGGGCTTTTGTATATCGATCGTGTGATCGACCGCGTAGACAAAAAGCTGATTGAAAAGCTGCCAAAGATGGAAATCAAATTCCGCTTTCCAAACCTCTACCCGGGCACGCGGACAGTTATCGTGCTCAAACAGCCCAAAACAGAGGGAAGTGTACGCAATGTGTATTTGCCCAAAACCGTAGTCTACAAGCTGGAGAAACTGCGGCGGATTCAGGATAAACTACACCTGGAGCTAGGAGACGACGGTTATATGGATTATGGGCTTATAATCTGTCAAGCAAATGGCCGTCCCTGCATGACGGAGCAGTTGAACCAATGGTTCAAAGATGTTCTCGAAGCAATGCATGATCCGGAGCTTGACCCGAAGGAGTATGTATTTCACAGCATCCGCCATACCAGCGCGGGCATGAAGCTGCGTTTGTCCAAAGGTGACATCAAGGCTGTACAGGGCGACGGCGGATGGAACACGCCGGATATGGTGACGAAACGGTACGCGGATATACTGGATGAAGACCGGCAGAATCTGGCGGCAAAAATGGAGCGGGAATTTTACCAAAGCAGCAGTGAAACGGGAAGCAAAAAACCGGCGTTCGACGCAAATGCAATCGCTGCCATGCTGACCGAACACCCCGAATTGCTACAGCAAGTTCTTCAGTCCGTCCAGTTTCACCCATCAGGCAAATAAAAAATTAGCACCGAAAAAGGAGACACTCAAATGATCGTATTAGCAAATCTTCGCCAAAAGTTGGCAAACGACGCTTCGGAAAGGCGGTTTTATTAGCAAAAAGGCCAGCCCGTTTGCGCACACTTCCATGTGCCGAACCGATGAAAAATCCGCCCCAGGCATCCCGGTGCCGGCAATGGCCGCAACGGGCAAAGCCGAGAAGGAAAAGCGCCGAAAACCCTTGATTTTATTGGGTTTTCGGCACTGTGGATGGCGCACCCGGAGGAACTCGAATCCACGGCCTACTGCTTAGGAGGCAGTCGCTCTATCCTACTGAGCTACGGGTGCATGTATGCAGTTTTGAGGTCACGCCCCGACCGCCAAAAACGAACGCTGTTGGTTCTCTTAGGAGGCGGACCCTCTATCCTGGTGAGGTACGGGGGCATGGACTTTTCCTGGCGTTCTGGAAAGCGGCGGATGCTTTGCCAGGGCGCGTTTGCATGCGTGCATCTCATTATACGGTTTTTTGCCGCGCTTGTCAAGCCGGGCGCGCGTGACGGGGCGCGTTTGCGCGCATTTTATGAAGGACGCGCGGGATTGCTTCAGCTTCCCGCGCCATGGGCTTTTTCGCATGAACGATGGGGAGCTATTGCTGCAAAACGCGCTCGGCGCGGCCGCGCCAGCCGGGCAACTGCCCGCGCCGGGCGAGGAGGTCTTGCGGGCGGTTCATGGGGAACGCTTTCGGGGCGCGCCCGGCTTGCGGACGTCCTACGTTGGCCGCGCGCTTTTGAGAGGGACGGCCCCGCGCATAAAAGCGCGGCGGGGGCGCAGAATAGGGGAAAGGGCATTTTTTCCGCCGCGCGGCAAGCGCGCCCGCGGGGGCGAATATGCTTTCGTATGGCCTCGCGCCCACGGCGGGAGGTTTTGCGAAAAGGGGGCGGGGTCGATGTGGATTGCGATTGTTGCGGTGACGCTGGTGACGCTGCTGTTTGCCTGGGCGCTGTGCCGGGCCGCGGCGCGGGCCGACCAGCACATGGCGGAAACATTTTTCCGCCGTCAGGAAGAGGCGCTGGGCAGAGCGGAGGACGAGGACGAGCCGGAGACGGCGGGCGACCGGCGGTGAGCGGACGGCGGGAAGCGGGCCTTTCGCCGGCGGGGCGCTGAGAAACCAGACGGACGCCCAAAAGCATCTTTCCCAAACGGAGGCGAATTTGCGGCGCACAACGCATTGACAGGGCGGCGGCGGGCGACTGGCCGGGCGATCCGGACGGCGCGCCCGTCAGTGCGTTTGCGGACAAGGCGCTATGTTTTGGCCGCCATTCGGAAACCCGCGCGGCGTTTAGAACCGCGCGGGTTTCGGGCGGCCCTTCGCGTTGAAAGGCTGGCCCTGGAAACGCCAACGGCGGGAGGAACTTCCTCCCGCCGTGCGTTTTGCCGCTGGGGCGCGGCGTCAGCCGCCCAACAAGCCCTGCAGGAAGCCGAGCATGGCGTCCCCGGCCCGGCTGGCGTCGCTTTGAACGTCCCCGCCAGCCTCATCCGCGGCGCTCATTTCCGCGTCGGGGGCATCTCCGGCCGGCGCGGCCTCCGCGCTGGCTTCCGGGGCCGCCGCTTCCGGCGCGTATACGGCCTTGACGGTATACGGCCCTTTGGCGCTCCAGATATCCACATAGTACGTGCCCGCGGGCAGCAAAATTTCCTCGGCATAGCCCTTGACGTTGTACTTCTCGGCCAGTTTCACCATGTCGCCGTCGTAGAGCACGAGGTTCTGGGCGGCGTCCAGCGTGGAATTGGCGGTGAGGTAGACGGCGGTTTCCTCCGTCAGGGTGAAGGTGTAGTAGTCGTGCTCGTCCCACTGGGTCAAAACGCCGTTAAGCGTTTCGCCCGAGGGCAGAACCTGCGCGCCGAGGTAGTCGTCGTTGTTGGGCGTTTCATCGCTCAGGCAGGGTTCCAGCGTGGCCTTGAGGCGGTAATCGCCCTGGGAGGAGCCGTTGCCCACGCACAGGTAATACGTGCCCGGCTCCAGGTAGTAGATAAAATCATGCGTTTCCGGCGCGCCGGCGCTGCCGTTGAAGTAGTGCTCGTCCCATTGGATCAGGTCGCCGTCCATGATCTGGGCGCGCCCGCCGCAGAACAGCTGCACGCGCACGGTCGCCAGCCCCACTTCCTCCACCGTGAAGGGGTAGTAGTGGTACTCGCCCGGACGGGTCGCGCCTTCCGCCCAGACGCCGTCCAGCGTGAGCGGCTCGTGTTCGATAAACTGGGAATCTTCCGCCAGCGCCGCGCCCGCGCCCAGCGCCAGAACAAGCAGGCAAAGAAGCAGAGCAATCCTGCGCATACAAACCGCATCCTTTCCAAAATGTCGCTGTTTTGCAACCGCGCCGGGAAGCGCGGAGATTTGGCAAAAATGCCACGCATTGGCGCGTGGCATCCGGCGGAAAAACCGCCAACCGTCAGGCAATCGGCTCGAAATCCGCCGCCCCGTGCTTGCACAGCGGGCAGACAAAGTCGTCCGGCAGCGTGTCGCCCTCATAGATGTACCCGCACACCTTGCAGACAAAGCCCTTCTTGCCCTCGGTTTGCGGCTTGGGCTTGACGTGGTTCTGGTAGTAGGTGTAGGTCATGGTTTCGCGCTCGTTGATGACGCGCGCCTCCTCCACCGAGCAGATGAACATGCCGTGGGAGCCGAGGTCGATGTAGTTTTCCACCTTCAGGGACATGAAGGCGTTGATATAGCGCGGCAGGAACACCAGCCCGTTGTCCGAACGGCCCGGGGCGGCCTCGCAGGCGGCGAACTTGTCCACCGTGCGGCCGCTCTGGAAGCCGAAGGTCTGGAACACCTTGAACGGCGCGTCCACCGACAGGCAGTTGACGTTCATGATGCCCGTCTGGCGGATGACGTGGTGGGAGTAGTTGGCCTTGTTGATGGTCACGGCCACGCGGTTGGGCGAATCGGTGACCTGGGAAACGGTGTTGACGATCAGGCCGTTGTCTTTCTTGCCGTCGTTGGAGGTGACCACGTACAACCCGTAGCCGATGCGGAACAGGGCGGTCATATCCTTTTTGTTGGCGGTTTTGTCCGAACGGGCGATGTAGTCCTGGCACAGCTCGCCCGCCACCTTTTCAAGCTGCTCGCGGCTTTCGGCGCTCAGCGCGGAGCGGATTTTCACCACCGGCTCGACAAACTCCAAATCCTTGCAGGGGGCGAGCATGTCCTTCATAATCTTTGCCGCCAGCGGCGCCCAGGTGCCGTTTTCAATCAGGGCCACGGTGCGCTTCTGGAAGCAGCGCTCGGTGAGGTGGTCGATAAACTCGCGCATGAAGGGGAAGATGGAGGCGTTGTAGGTGGTGGTGGCCAGCACCAGCTTGTTGTAGCGGAAGGCGTCGGAGACGGCCTGGGCCATGTCGCAGCGGGCCAGGTCGTGCACAATCACGGCCGGGCAGCCCTTTTCGCGCAGGCTCTCGGCCAGCGCTTCCACGGCCTTTTGCGTGTGGCCGTAGACCGAGGTATAGGCGATGACGATGCCGTCGCTCTCCGGCGTGTAGGACGACCACAGATCGTACAGGCGCAGGTATTCGCCCAGGTTTTCGGTGAGCACCGGGCCGTGCAGCGGGCAGATGATGGCGATGTCCAGCCCGGCGGCCTTTTTCAAAAGCGCCTGCACCTGCGGCCCGTACTTGCCGACGATGCCGATATAGTAGCGCCGCGCCTCGTCCGCCCACGGCTCGTCCACGTCCAGCGCGCCGAACTTGCCGAAGCCGTCTGCGGAGAAGAGGATTTTGTCCGCGCTGTCGTAGGTGACCATGACCTCCGGCCAGTGCACCATGGGCGCGAACACGAACGTAAAGGTATGGCGGCCGGTGGTCAGCGTGTCGCCGTCTTTCACCACCAGGCGGTTTTCATAGGCGCAGCCGAAGAACTGCTCCATCATCGCAAACGTCTTGGCGTTGCCCACCACGGTCACGTCCGGATAGGCCTTGACGAAGTTGTCGATGTTGGCGGAGTGGTCCGGCTCCATGTGCTGCACAATCAGGTAATCGGGCTTGCGGCCGTTCAGCGCCGTTTCCACGTTGTCCAGCCATTCATGGGTGAAGTGCTGGTCCACGGTGTCAAACACGCACACCTTTTCATCCAGCACCACGTAGGAATTGTAGCTCATGCCGTTCGGCACCACATACTGGCCTTCGAACAGGTCCACGGCGTGGTCGTTTACGCCCACGTATACGACGTCTTTGGTTATATTCATGCAGGAACCTCCCTTGCGCGTTTTTCCGATAATAGTATACTATACCGGCGCGGGATTGTCCATGCGCGCAAGGAAAAATTTGCGGTGCGGTCCGCGCGCGGCGGACGCGGGTACGCAAAAGAATACACGCGCCCCGGTTGCATTTTCTTTAAATCCGCGTTATAATATTAACAGGAAGAAACCCATCGCCAAAATCGCCGTTTCCCGCATGCCAAACCGCCAGTCTGAATACATTTCGCACAACCAAAGACCGATTCTTCTGAGACGGGCCGTGTCCAGCGGCCGGTTTTGTGAACCCGGAAAGCCGGGCGGCGCGGGGCCGCGCCCCGTTTGCCGCGCCAAAAGGGGGAAAGCGCATGGCGGAATACATGGACGCATTGGTCAAGACGGGCCCCGCCCCGGGGCTGGAGCTTGCGCGCGTGGAGGTTCCTGAGCCGGGCCGGGGCGAGGTGCTCATCCGCATCCGCAAGACGGCCATTTGCGGAACCGACGTACATATCTACAACTGGGACAGCTGGAGCGAAAAAAACATCGCCCCGCCGCTGGTCATTGGCCACGAATACGTGGGCGAAATCGCCCGCCTCGGGCCGGGCGTGCAGGGCCTGCGCGTGGGCCAGCGCGTCAGCGGCGAGGGGCACATCGTCTGCGGCCACTGCCGCAACTGCCGCGCCGGGAACGGCCAGTGGTGCAAGCACACCGTGGGCGTGGGCGTGCAGCGCCCCGGGGCGTTCGCGCAGTATCTGTGCCTGCCCGCCACAAACGTGGTGCCCCTGGAGGACGAGTATCTGCCCGAGGACGTCATCGCCTTTTTCGACGCCTATGGCAACGCCACCCACACCGCCCTGCAATTCGACGTGGTCGGCGAGGACGTGCTGGTCACCGGCGCCGGGCCGATCGGCATCATGGCCGCCGCCATCTGCAAAAGGAACGGCGCGCGCAAGGTCATCATCACAGACCTCAACGAATACCGCCTGAACCTGGCCCGGAAAATGGGCCTGTTCGCCGTGAACGTCGGCCGCGACGATTTGGGCCAGGTCATGCGCCAGAGCCACATGCGCGAGGGCTTCGACGTGGCGCTGGAAATGTCCGGCAGCGAGGCCGCCGTGCATCAAATCGTTTCCAATATGCGCAACGGCGGCAAAATCGCCCTGCTGGGCATCTTCAAGGACGACGCCCGCGTGGACGTGAACGAGGTCATCTTCAAGGGCCTGACCGTGCAGGGCGTGTACGGCCGCAAGATGTATGAAACCTGGTACAAAATGGCGGCGATGATTGAGGGCGGGCTGGATTTGACGCCCCTGATTACCCACCGCTTCCACTATACCGAATTTGAAAAGGGCTTTGCCGCCATGAACAGCGGGGAAAGCGGCAAGGTGATCCTGGATTGGAGGGAGAAGCCGTGAAAGAGGCTTTGCGCTTCTACGAGGCGGAGCTTGCCGCCATCCGCGAGAGTGGGACCTACAAGGACGAGCGCATCATCACCACGCCCCAGCGCGCCCGCATCGACACCACGCGCGCGGCGGGGGTGCTGAACCTGTGCGCCAACAACTACCTCGGCCTGGCCGACAGCCCGGAGCTGATTGCGGCGGCGAAGGCCAGCTACGACCGCTATGGCTTCGGCCTGGCCAGCGTGCGTTTTATCTGCGGCACCCAGGAGATACACCGCGCCCTGGAAACGCGGCTGGCCCGCTTCCTGGGCATGGACGATGCCATCCTCTATTCCAGCTGTTTCGACGCCAACGGCGGCCTGTTTGAAACGCTGCTGGGGCCGGAGGACGCGGTGATTTCCGACGAGCTGAACCACGCCTCCATCATCGACGGCGTGCGCCTGTGCAAGGCCCGCCGCCTGCGCTATAAGAACAACGACATGGCCGACTTGCGCGCGAAACTTGCCGAGGCTGCGCCCGCGCGCGTTAAGCTCATCGCCACCGACGGCGTGTTTTCCATGGACGGCATCATCGCCAACCTGCCCGCCATCTGCGATCTGGCCGAGGAATTCGGGGCGCTGGTCATGGTGGACGACAGCCACGCCGTGGGCTTCATGGGCGCGCACGGGCGCGGCACGCCGGAATACGCGGGCGTGGAGGGGCGCGTGGACATCCTCACCGGCACGTTCGGCAAGGCCCTGGGCGGCGCGTCCGGCGGCTATACGGCGGCGAGCCGGGCCGTGGTCGATTTGCTGCGCCAGAAATCGCGGCCCTACCTGTTTTCCAACACCGTCGCCCCGGCGGTGTGCGCGGCGGCGCTGAAAACGCTGGACATGCTGGAGGCGTCCACCGCCCTGCGCGACAGGCTGGCGGAAAACACCGCCTATTTCCGCAAGGCCCTGCGCGGCGTGGGGCTGGACGTGCCCGAGGGCGAGCATCCCATCGTGCCGGTCATGCTGGGCGACGCGCGCGTGGCCGGGGAGTTCGCCGCGCGGATGCTTGAAAAGGGCGTGTATGTGGTCAGCTTCAGC
Organism: Candidatus Pullichristensenella stercorigallinarum; assembly: GCA_018712945.1. Lineage (GTDB taxonomy): Bacteria > Bacillota > Clostridia > Christensenellales > Aristaeellaceae > Pullichristensenella > Pullichristensenella stercorigallinarum. The sequence goes on from DVFZ01000113.1 coordinate 9,108, forward strand.
TACCCGGTGGTGCCCCGGGGCAAGGCGCGCATCCGCACGCAGGTCAGCGCTGGCCACAGCCGCGCCGATCTGGATTTCGCGGTGCAATGCTTCCGGGAAGTCAAGGAGGAAATGGGGCTTTAGAGCGCCAGAAGGATACAAAACGAGCAACGGAGACGCCCGCCAGCCGGGACGGAAGCGCGCGCAGGCCGCTTTTCCGCGGGCGCGGGCCAGGCCCTTTCGGGGGAACTCCGCCGCATGCAGCGGCCCATCCGCCGCCCCCGGAACCAACGCCCGCCAGCGGCGCATAAGGAGGGATTGATATGCCGTTTGTAATCGTTGTGGGCTGTGTGCTTTTGTGGCTGTTGATTGGAAGGAAGAAGGAAAAGCGCGCCGGCGCATCCGAAGCGCGGCGCATCGGCCTGGACGAGGGGCTGGTCATCCTGGAGAGCGAAGATTGAAACCGCAATGACCGCCCCGCCAGCCAAGGGCACGGCGGATGGCCGCAGGCCCCCGGATTGGTCCGGGGGCTTTTTGGGCGTTTTTGTGGCATTCCGCAAACTTTTATACGCGCATTATTTACAGTCCTGCCTTTTTGCGATATAATAGAAGTGTGTTTTGCGCGAAGGAGGAGAAGATATGTCCGAAGGCAACGCGCCCCGAAAGCTGCATAAGGGGATCATTGCGCTGATTGTGATCGTGGCCGTGGCAATCATAGCTGTGGCCGTGTATTTGTTGACCGCCGATGGGCGCGCCTATTCGCGGGCCGTGGAATTGCAGGCGGCCGGAAATTATGACGAAGCCCTGGCCGTGTACCAGACCATTCCCGAATATGAGGACGCCGCCGAGCGCATCCGCGAATGTTCCTACCAGATGGCGCTGGCGCGGGAGGCGGCGGGCAATTACGCCGAGGCGCAGGCCCTTTACGCATGGCTGGGCGATTATCTGGACGCCGCCGAACGCGGCGCCGAGTGCGGCTACCGCGCCGCCGTGGCGCTGGAAACCACCGGCAGCGCCGCGGACGCCGCCGCCGGCTTTGCGGCGTTGGGCAATTACAAGGACAGCGCCGCCCGCGCCGCCAACCTGCAAAGCGCCCTGGAGCGCTACAATACGGAGCGGGAGCGCGTCGAAGCCCAAACCGAGGCCCTGGAAACGGCGCTGGCCACTGGGGAAGCGCTGCTGGAAACGGGCGGCACGCCTTTGGACGCAACCACGCTGAGCGAATTGCAGGCTTGCGTGGACGAGGCCAACGCCGCCCGCGTGGAAGCGCCGGCGGCGGCCAGCACGCTGGATGAAGTGGAAGCGGCCGCCAGCGCCCTGGCGAGAATCGACTATGCCGCCGTCACCCTGGCGCTGGAGGAGGCGGCCACCGCCTATGCGGACAGCGCCGCGCGCTATGCGCTGGTGGACGCGCCCGAGCCGGAATTCGTGCTGGACCGCCTTGCGCGCATGCCGGAAATTTCCCGCATCGTAGCGGAGACGGACGTCCTTGCGGCGGAGGAAGCGGGCAACGCGGAAGCGGCTGAAGAAGTTGCGGACGAAGCGGGCAGCGCAGAAGCGCCCGAAGAAGCGACGGAACCCGCCGAAGAAACCGGCATAGAGCCGTCTGCGGAAGAAGCGCCCGCGGAAGAAGCAGCGGAGGAAGCGGACGGCACGGAAGCGGCTGAGGAAGCCGCAGAACCCAGTGAAGAAACCAGTATAGAGCCGTCTGTGGAAGAAGCGCCCGCGGAAGAAGTAGCGGAGGAAGCGGACGGCGCGGAAGCGCCCGAGGAAGCGACGGAACCCGCCGAAGAAACCGCCATAGAGCCGTCTGCGGAAGAAGCGCCCGCGGAAGAAGCTGCGGACGAAGCGGACAGCACGGAAGCGCCCGAAGAAGCGACGGAACCCGCCGGGGAAACCGGGGAAGCCCCCGAAGCCGCGGGCGAACCGGTGGAGCGCGTCTATTTTGCCAGCGCGTTGCTGAGCGAGGCGTTTGCCCATCTCTCGGATGAGGAGCTGCTCGCGGCGGGCGCGGAATGCGGCGGCAGCGTGGAAATTTACGCCACGGCGGACGAGGCCCGTCAGCGCGATGCCGGGTTGGCGGAAAGCGGCGCTGCCAGCGGTTCCCACGCGGCCGTGGGCACGCTGGTGGTGCGCGTATCCGAGGCGCTGCCTTCCGCGCAGCGGCAGGAATTCCTGGCGCAGGTCATCGACGCGCTCACCACCTCCGAACCCGGCGAAGCCGTGGAGCGCGAGGAATTGGCGCAGGGCATTGCCGGCCTGCTCCATGTGCAGGAAATCGGCTTTACCGTTTCCGAGGGGCGGCTGTACTACGCGCTGGTGCTTGCCAACGATCTGGTCAATACCGCCGTGGAGTTCCCGCGCCTGCGCGTGTCGTTCTACGACGAGGCCGGCGAGCTGATTTTGACGGACGAGGCCGTGCGCATGGCCATTTGCCCGGGACAGGAAATCGCCTGGGCCTCCACCATCTGGGACGTGGAGGAAACGCCCGCTTCGGCGACGGCGGAACTCATCCGCCCGGAGGTGTATAACCTTGCCGATGGCGTGGTGGCCTGCGCGCCGCTGGAGGTGCTGGAAAGCTCCGTTTCCGTGGAGGACGGCGCGGCTACCTTACAGTGTGAAATCCGCAACCCCAACGCCGCCGATGTGTCCGCCGCTTCCGTCACCATCCTCTACCGGGATGGCGAAGGCGCGCTGGTCGCGGGCGAAAACGGCTATACCCCCGCCATTCCCGCCGGGGAAACCATCTCCTTTACCATGCCCCTGAATGCCAGCCTGGTGACCGACAATTACCAGGTGTACGTCGATTTGGGCTAAGCGCGCACAGCGCTCCCAGCGGCCCTTTCCGCGTCCGGCAGGCGTTGCCATTGGGCAGGCGCGCGTTGCGCCGCCCCCTCGCCTACCGGGATGCGGAAGGGCCGCTTTGCGTTGGCGTATGGCGCGGCGGCGCCTGTCAGTGCGGGCGCGCCCGGGCGGTTGGCTTTGCGCCTGCCCATATGCCGCCTGTTGGCGCGCCTCTGCCATGCCTTCCCGCTCCGCCCGGTCAGGCGCAAAAACTTTCCCACCAATCCCGCCGGGTGGAAGCGCGCAGACGCGGCCCCAAGCCGCGCCGCCCTTATGCGAAAGAGGCGTTGAAGCGACCGCCGGAAGGCAAAGGTTGCCGCCCGCCGCCCTTGCGCGGGGCGGGAATTGCGGGGACATGGCGCGCAAAGGCCGCGCCCGGACGCCTTCCCCTGTGCGCGGGGGAGCCTTTCGGCCTGCGGGTTTCGCGCCTGCGCCTTTTTTGTATGCGTGGGCGCGCGGATTGGGCAAAACATCCCCTGTGCGCCGCCCTCTTGGGGGCTTGCCCGTGCGTTAAGCCGCTGCGCCGCCCTTATGCGAAAGAGGCGTTGAAGCGACCGCCGGAAGGCAAAAAGTTTGCCACCCGCCGCCCTGAGCGGGGCGGGAATTGCGGGGCCATGGCGCGCGAAGGCCGCGCCCGGCCGCCTGCCCCTGCGCGCGGACGGGGATGGGGCCTTTCGGCCTGCGGGTTTCGCGCCTGCGCCTTTTTTGTATGCGCGGGCGCGCGGATTGGGCGAAAAACATCCCCCCCCCTGTGCTGTGGGCTTGCCCGCGCATTATGCCGCCGCGCAGCCCTTTGCGGCGGTTGGAAGGCGCGCCGGACGGCTGTTGCGGCCCGCCAAAAAGGGGTGGCGGCGGACGAGGATGCGTCCGCCGCCTGAGAAAAGAGGAAAGGAGAGGGTATAATATATATTAATCGGAAACCACCGTTCCGTCCGCCAGGGTGATGGTGAAGCCGTTGAAGATAATTTCACCGTTGTTTTCCAGGGTGGAAACGGTGCAATCCCCGGTCAGCGACCAGGTGCAGCCCTCGCCTATGACTACATTTGCGTTCCCGTCCACCGCCGTGCCGCCCTGTGCGTTTTCGACGATCTTGATGGTTCCGTTGAAGGTCGAGCCGCCGGAAAGGTTAAAGTCGAGCGTGGAAATGCTGTCCACAATTACATCGCCCGCCAACAGTTGCGAATTGGCGTTGAATACCGCCTGCGCGCCGTTTTGTCCGGCTGCGCCCCAGCCGCGGCTGGCGGAATTGCCTTCCACCCGCAAAAGCGCGCCGTCCGCCGCGTTGGTCAGGCTCACGCCCGTCAGGGTGATTTCCGCCTCGGTGTTGGTGATGTAAAACATGTCGCCCGCGTTCGCCGTCAGGCTGCCGCCGGTCATGGTGAAAGAGGAAAGCCCCACCGCCGCGTCGCCGGAGGTGCTCTGGTAGAGCATGACGTTGTGTATATTCTCGCTGCCGTCGCCCATATAGGCGCCGGTCATGTTGCCGGAAACGGCGCAGTCGGTCAATTCCACGCTGTTGCGGCCCTCAACAACGATGGCTTCGGAGTTGTTGGCGGTCAGCGTGGCGTTTGCCACGGAAATTTCCGCCGTGGAGTATACGGCCGGGGAGCCGGCGCCGTTTGTGGTATATGTGCCGCCGTCCACGTCCACCGTGCCGCCGCCGCGGTCCGAGCGGATGGCCGCCGAGGAATTGCCGGAGGTTTCCACCGTGCAGTTTTCGGCCAGGGTGGCGCCGCCGCCGGCAGTTTGCAGGCCGCCGGAGTTGTCGTTCAGCGTGGTGATGGCGCTGTTGCGGATGGTGACCTGCGTGCCCTGGCCATAGCTGAACACGCCGTTGCCGTTCTGGGCGCTGGTGAATACGGTGATGTTTTCCAGCGTCGCCTGCGCGCCGTTCAGGGCCAGCAGGCCGGCGTTTGCGCCGTAGAAATCGCCGCCCTCGGTGCTGGAGGACGCGCCGCCGCTCTTGTCGATGATCACGCCGTCCAGCCGCACCGTGGCCCCGTCGATGCGCAGGGCGTTTTCATCGTCGCCGGTGGACGTGTAGGTGCCGCCGGTATAGCTGCCGTCTTCAGCAATGGTGGTGGCGGCGTCGCCGTTGTCCGGTTCGGCGTCGCCGTCGAACCCGCCTGGCACGTCCATGGCGGCCTGCAAGTTGAGCACAGTTACCGAAGCCACCGTCTCGTTTTCCCCGAACACCACGCGCACAATGGCGTCCACGGCCAGATCGGCAAGGGAACCGTCGCTGGTCCCGGAGGCGCTTTCCACGGCGATGGCCGTCGCGTCCGTGATGGTGAAGGTCAGCGTTTCCTCGCCGGCGATGAAGCCGGGCGTGCCGCCCATGGGCGGCTGTTGCCCCGCGCCGCCGGGCGCTTCCCCGTCCGCCGGTGCTTCGCTTCCGGGCGCTTCCCCGTCCGCCGGTGCTTCGCTCTCAGGCATTTCCGGGGGCTGCCCGTCTGTCGGGGCCTGGTCGCCGGGCATTTCCGGGGGCTGTCCCCCGCCGCCGGATGCGGCCTCCGCCAGCTTTCCAAGCCGCATGGTGATTTGCGAACCGTCGATCTGCGTTACTTGCCCGATGGCGGTTGTCCCGCTGACGGACGTTTCCTCCGCGATTCCCGCCATGGCGGTGAGCACGAGCAGCGCCGCGAGCAGGAGGGCCATAAACCTGCGAGCCATTGCGTGTAGGACCTCCTTTTCTGAAGCTGGTTTTATTGTAGCAGAGGGTTTTGAACCGGTTGTGAACAGAAAAAGAAGATACACGGGCAGGCCGGGGGAATTTTCGCGGCGCGGGGATGAGAAAATGGCGGCGGAGGCCGTTTGCCCGCGCTTCGCCCGGCCGGAAGGGCGTTTTGCGCCCGCGGCGCTTCGTCCCGGAGAGGGTTTACGCATCTTCTTTCAATAGCCGCACCGTCAGCCGCGCCCCGGCGCGCAGGCCGCGCGCGAACGCCTCGGTGGATTGGCGCGCGCACAGGTTCCCCACCCGGTCGGCGGCTTCTTCGCGCAGACCGCCCGGCAAAGCCCGGCAGAATGCGTCAAATTCCCGCTGCGCCTCCGCCAGCCATTCCGAGGCGCTCTTATCAAGCGCCTCGCGCGTCGGCCACCCCTCGAATGGGCGTTGCAGGCAATAGGTGATGAGACGGAATTCGTCCATGCGGATGCCTCCTTTGAGTTCAGTGGTTTTGCTTGAATTATATGATAATATATTTACGTAAATATGTAAATCGACTGCCGCGACAAATATTGGTGTAAATATATGTGCGCTCTGTATAATTGATGCCGGGCATGGGCGCATGGTAAAATACAAGGAGCGGGGAGGTGAGGCGCATGGCAATTTCCAAGGCGCAACAGCGGGCCGTAAACAAGTATATCAAGGGGAATTACGACCGCATCAATCTGGTCGTGCCCAAGGGCCGCAAGGCGGCAATCGAAGCCCACGCGCAAAGCAAGGGCGAATCCGTCAACGGCTTGCTGAACGGCCTTTTGCGCGCGGAACTGGGCATGAGCGAGGAGGCCTGGAAGCATGGGGAAGGCGACGGGGGCAATCTGTAAGCATGGCAAGCCTCCCGTTCAGAAGAAGGTGATGTTTTGAGCAAGACGTCCAACGCGGTAAAGGACCGCTGGAATGCAAAAGCATACGACGATTTGCGCATCCGGATTCCCAAAGGCCGCAAAGCGGCGGTGGAAGCATATGCGCGCAGCGGCGGCGAATTCATCAATGGCCTGGTCAACGCCCTGTTGCGGGAAAAACTGGGGCTGACGGAAGAGGAATGGAAGCGCGGGGGCGGCTGTGGGGAAGCGTAGGCGCTGCCGGAAGTTTGCGGGAAACCACATCAAAGCGGCTTTCTGAACGGAGGAAAGCGGTATGCCGAAATACTACAATGCGGCCAGAAACCGCGCGACGCAAAAGTATATCCGGGAAAACCTGGAGGAAGTGCGCTTTCGCGTCCGCAAAGGGGAGCGGGACAAGGTAAAGCAGGAGGCGCAGCGCTGCGGGCAATCCCTGACGCAATATCTGATCCAGGCCGTAAACGAACGCGCGGGCAGGCAACTGCTCACCCCCAGCGGCACGGAAGATGGGGAGGAAACTTAAACCCGCACAACTTGAAAAGCGGCGGAGGGAGGCGTTTTCATGGCGTACACCAAGGCGGGTATGCGGGCTGTGGATAAATATGTAAAAGAAAATTACGAGCGGCTGAACATCAAAGTGCCCAAAGGCCGCAAGGCGGCAATCGAGGCCCACGCGCGGGGCCGGGGCGAATCCGTCAACGGCCTGGTCAACGCCCTGTTACGCGCGGAACTGGGCATGAGTGCGGAAGCCTGGAAGCATGGGGAAGGCGACGGGGGCAATCTGTAAGCGGCGGCATGGCAGGCAGTCCCCTTCAATGCCGGCCTTGACGGAAACTTGTGTCGCCGTTTTGATGGCGAAGGAAGCGGGCGGAGGAAACGCAAAATGAGCGAGGTTCAGGGAAAAAAGTCCACGCGCTATAAAAACCGCTACAATGCGGAGAACTACGATAGCCTGCGCATCGTCGTGCCCAAGGGCCGCAAGGCGGAGATCGAGGCATACGCGCGGGCCGCGGGCGAATCCATCAACGGCCTGGTCAACGC
>DVFZ01000013.1 GCA_018712945.1 Candidatus Pullichristensenella stercorigallinarum
GCGCCGGTGACGATGTTCTTCAGCTTCGTGCGCACGAACGCCGCGCCCTTGCCGGGCTTGACGTGCAGAAAACTGACGACGGTCCAAATGCCGTTGTCCATCTCAATGGTGACGCCGTTTCGGAAGTCGCTTGCGTTGATCATGGGGAATGTGCCTCCTCAAATAGAATGTAAGGAATTTTTACAGCTCAATCAGCTGCTTCGGCGCGGCAATGGGGTTGATGAACCCGTCCGAAGTCAGGATCGCCATGTCCTCGATCCGGCAGCCGCCGAGACCCGAGATATATATGCCGGGCTCAACGGTGACGACGTGACCGGGCTGTAAAACGGTCTTGTCCCCCTTGCCGAGCCGGGGCTGTTCGTGGATATACAGGCCGACGCCGTGGCCGAGCGCATGGCCGAACGTGCCGGGATAACGCGCCTCGATGTAGTTTCGCGCCAGCGCGTCGATTTCTTCGCACACCGCGCCGGGGCGGATGGCGTCAAGCGCCAGAAGCTGCGCGTCCAACACGGTTTGGTAAAGGGCGCGAAGCTCTGTGGAAATTTTGCCGATGCCCACCGTGCGCGTCAGATCAGAGCGGTAGCCGTCGCAGGTAGCGCCGAAATCCAGCGTCAAAAGCTCGCCGTTTTCCAAAACGTGTTCGCCAGGAACCGCGTGGGGGAGCGAACCGTTCAGGCCCGCGCAGGCGATGGTGTCAAAAGCCTCGCCTTCGCTGCCCAGGCGCAACATTTCATAGTTCAGCGCGATGGCGACTTCCCGCTCGGTCATGCCGGGATGGATCATGCCCAGCAGCGCGTCAAAAGCGCGGCAGGCAATATCCGCGGCGCGGCAAATGGAAGAAATCTCGCTTTCGTCCTTGCAAAGCCGCATGCTCTCGGGAAGACCAGCCAGCGGAACCAGGCGGATATCACCCAGCGCCGCCTGCAGAGCCGCATAGTCGTCGTAACAGAGATAATCCGTTTCAACGGCCAATGCCGCGCAATGGGAGCGCTCGGCCAGTTCGCCTACGAGCGTTTCCACGCTCTTACCCATGCGCGTGCGCACGCACTCCACAAAGGGGGCTTGACGGGAAAGCTGTTCCACATAGCGGAAATCCGTAAGAATGGCCTGTGTTTCAGGGGAGACGAACAGGCAACCTTCGCCCGTAAAGCTGGTCAGATAGCGCATGTTCTCCGGCCGGTGGATCAGCGCCGCGGATACGCCGCGCGCCTCCATCGCGGAGAGAAATCCCTGCAAACGATTCGTAAATGTTCCTCCCCTTCGCACATATGAAAATATTCTACCACATCTTCTGTGAATTTTCCAGTACGCGGCGTAAAAAAATGCCGCAAAAGGGCTTCGGGAATCTCCCGAAGCCCCGGAAAAGGCTTACTTGGCCAGAATTTCGGCGTCACCGGCAGTGTGCAGGAAATCGCGGATCAGTTCGCGGCAGCGCTTGTAGACACATTCGCGGGCATACTCCACGTCGTTCTTTTCACGCATGGCGCGCTCGTAGGGCTGGCGCAGCTCGGTGCCGACATTGATTTTGGCAATACCGGCCTGAATGCCCTTGAGGATGTAGTCGTTTTCAATGCCGCTGCCCCCGTGCAGTACCAGCGGGATATCCAGCGCCTTTTCCAGCTCGGCGATGCGTTCGATATCCAGCTTTGCGGCGGGCTTTTTCTTGTCCAGAAGATTGGCGGCGATGGCGCCATGCACGCTGCCCACGGCCACGCTCAGCCAGTCGCAGTCGCTTTCGCGGACAAACTTGGTGGCGTCTTCCACGGTGGTGAAGCCCATCTTCTTTTCAAAGATTTCTTCGTAGGGGATGGCGGCCTGTTCGGTTTCGTGTCCCATGACCGCGCCCAGTTCGGCTTCCACGGGGATGCCGGCGGCGTGAGCGATATCGGCCACGGACTTGGTGGCGGCGATGTTGCCCTCCAGTGACAGACGCGAGGCGTCCACCATTACGGACTGATAGCCCGCCTTGATCGCGCGCTGAATGATGGGCAGGTAATCCACCTCGAGATGATCCTCGTCAATGACGGGCACATGGTCAAGGTGCAAAAGCGTATGGCCTTCCTTGGCATACTTGGCGTACTCCTCCGCGACGCGCTCCAGGCTTTCGGATTCAAATTTTTCCCACTCCAGCCGGGCTACCTGAATCATGGCCACGGAGTTTTCATCCAGCACTGCCTGCGCGATGGGTTTTAACATCGGCAGATGGGGGATGTTGAACGCGGGGACGACCAGCTTGTTTTCCAGAGCTTTGCGAACGATCTTTTTTGCATCCATAATAAAATACCCTCCATTATTGCAGAACGTTCCATGCCTTATTATAGTAAACGCTCGGCACGATTGCAAGATGGATATGGAAAATCTTTGTGTCGCCGGCAAAAAGTGGCAGGAATTTTACGATTGCACGTCGAATATGTCATAGGAATGTCTAAAGTGCTAAGTTGAAGTGCGGAGGAAGTCATGCTGGAAATCGTCATCCAAAACTGGGAAGATCTGCAAAAGGCCGTCTTTGACGACGTTTGGGATGACAAAATCATGCGCTACCGCGCCAACAGAATCTATCGCGGCGCGGCGGACAAGGATTGGCGGCTGGTGCCATCGCTCAACCGCGTGTGCGGGCACAATCTCAAGCTGGAGCAGGCCGTGTTCCGCAGTTTCCGCAAATACGGCTATGCCGACCTTGCCCAGTATTCCGGCTTCTGGCAGCTTTTGCCCGTGGCGCAACACTATGGGCTGCCCACGCGGCTTCTGGACTGGTCGTATTCGCCGCTGGTGGCCGCGCACTTTGCCACCGAGGATACCGATGCCTACGACCGTGACGGCGCGATTTGGTGCATCGACGCCACGGAAGTAAAAAAACGCCTGCCCGAGCGTTTGCGCAAGCGTTTGGAGGATACCAACAGCAACATATTCTCCATCGGCATGTTGGAAGATGAAATGCACGATTTTGACGATATGCAGGCTATGTCCGAAGAACCCTTCGCCATGTTTTTTGAGCCGGCTTCCATGCTCGACCGCATCGCCAACCAGTACGCCCTGTTTTCCGTGGTCAGCGACCCGAAAGTGCTTTTGTCCGACATACTCGAGCAGCAGGAGATTGATTACTATAAAATCATCATTCCGAGCGAGGTTAAGCTGGAAATCCGCGATAAGCTGGATTATATCAACATTTCCGAACGCATGCTCTACCCGGGGCTGGATGGCATCTGCCGCTGGATTGCCCGCCAATACTCGGCCTTAGGCCCGAAATACAACCGCAGGCCAGAGGACCTGCCACCTGCATAACAGACACTTTACCCAAAAAACTTCAAAGACTGTGTACTTTTGTGTCATTGCGCGCTAAAATACAATTATCGGGTGTGTTTGTAATGGGTAATTGCGCGAAGATGCGCTTTTGCTAGACAACTACAAAAAAACGCAGGAGGGAACCAAAGATGAAATTCCGTTCCATGTTGGCGGCTCTGCTGGCGGTCATTTTCATGATCTGCGGCGTAGCCATGGCCGAGACCGCGAACCCGATTGAGATCACGATCTGGCATACTTTTACCGACGATCAGCAGGTTGCCTTGCAGGGCTTTGCCGATGCCTTCAATGAGAGTCAGGATCAGTACGAAGTCATCGTGCAGTCCCAGGCCTATTCCGGATTTGAGGACACCGTGTACAACGCCGTAGCCAATGGCGTTGGGCCGAACATCATCTTCAACTATGCCTCCACCGCCGCGGACTACATTGAGGGCGACCTGGTTGTGGACATGAGCCAGTATATCAACGAGGATCCCGAGATGAAGGAGATCTATGATTCCCTGCCCGAGGCCATCAAGGCGGAGACCGTCGGCTTCATCGACGGCGGCATGTATGCCCTCCCGGCCGTCACCACCGGCCCGATCTTCTTCTACAACAAGACCATCTACGACGAAATGGGCTTCTCCGCTCCCACCACTTGGGAAGAACTGGCCGAGCAGGCTAAGGCCATCTATGAGACCTACGGCATTCCCGGCTTTGCCGCTGACTCTTTGACCGACCTGATGACCATGCTCATCATGCAGTCCGGCAACGAGTATATCGACATGGAGAACAAGTGCGTGCTCTTTGACACCGAGTCTACCCGCGAGTGGCTGCAGTGGTTTGGCGACAACGTGCAGGCCGGCTACTTTGGCCTGCGTCCCACCGGCGACTACTGGTCTGACGATTTCAACGCCAAGCTGGTCGCTTCCTACTCCGGTTCCTGCGCGGGCGTGCCCTACATCGTGCCCGATGGATTTGAGTACGACGTGGCCCCGCTGCCCAACACCATCACCACTGCCTGGTATCCGAGCTGGAACCGCGGCCCCATCGTCTTTAATCAGGGCGAAGAAGCCAACCGCGGCGCCTATGAGTTTGTGAAGTTCTTCCTCCAGCCCGACAACAACGCTCAGTGGGCTATTGCCATGAATGCTATTTCTCCCTATGGCACCACCCAGGAGCAGAGCGAGGTCTATCAGGAGTTCGCCGCTGAAATGCCTGCGTCTCTGGCGGCCGTGCAGGCCAACCTTGACGCTGCAGGCGCGCTGCCGACCATTTCCGGCTCCTACGCTGTGCGCGAGGCGCTCGAAGAAGCTGCGACCATGGTCGCTGGCGGCATGAGCGTGGAAGATGCGCTGGCCAACTGCGTTGCTACCTCTAATGCGGCGATGCAGGGCTAAACGCCTTATCATTGCGAGGATTGACGGGATTTCCCGTCAATCCTCTGTTTAAGTGGCCTTACCCTTTTATGCACTGTTGGAGGGATCATGAAAAATAAATTATTTGTGTTCATGATTGATGCGCTGTGCGAAATCGACGTCGCATATATGCGCACGCTGCCCAATTTTGGCTCCCTGTTGGAGCGCGGATCGCTGGTAGAGGAGATGCTGCCGGTCTATCCGTCCTTTACCTATCCCTGCCATGTCTCCATTATGACCGGCTGCTATCCCGACCGCCATGGCATTTCCCACAACGAAATGGTCAAGGCCGGCGTGCATCCCGTGCCGTGGTTCACGCGGCGCGATATGGTCAAAAAGAAGTTCTTTGCCGAATACGCCAAGGAGCAGGGGTATAAGACCTGCCTGATCAACTGGCCGGTGAGCGCCGGCGCTGATGTGGATTATAACCTGCCGATGATCGTGCCCATGGGCTACCATGGCAACAATCCACGGCAGTATTACGAGGGCTGCTCCACCCCGGAGCTGCTCGACCGCTATTTCTGGAAATACGGGCACCTGCTGCGCGGGCTGAACAAGCCCATCAACGGCAGCCTGGATATGTTTACCAACGCCGTCGCGCCGGAGATCATCCGCGATTATCAGCAGCCGGACGTGATGTTCGTAAAAATGTGCGACCTGGACAGCATCCGCCACGATCTTGGCGTAGATACGGATTTTGCCCGTGAACAGCTCAAAAAGCACGATTGCGAACTGGGCGTTTTGATGGAGTCTATCCGTCGCTATGGCGATTTTGAAAATACGAATTTTGTCATTATGGGCGACCACGGCCAAACGGATGTAAAGCGCGTGCTGAACTTCAACCGCGTTTTGCAGGAGGCCGGGCTGCAGAATATAAACCCCGACGGCACGCTGGGCAACTGGGACGCCTACTGCCACTCCACTGGCATCTCCGGTTGGATTGAGGCGCGCGACCCGCAGGACGAGGCGTTGCTTGAGCGCATCTACCGCGTGCTTCTCGAGGCACGTGAAAGCGGCAAATACGATCTCAAACACGTATTTACCAAGCAGGAGGCGCGCGAGAAGTACCATCTGGACGGCCCGTTCTCCTTCATTGTGGAGTGCGATCCGCCGGTGGCGTTCAATTTTGCGCCCGCCGACCCGCTTTACATGGACGCCCACCCGGGCGATTATAAGACCGCTATGGCCTCGCACGGGGGCCTGCCCACCCTTGACCATCGCACCACATTTTTCTGCGCCGGTCCCGCCGTCAAGACGGGCGCGGTGGTAAAACGCGCCTGCATCGTCGATGAGGCGCCCACCATGGCGCGCATGCTCGGTTTTGATATGCCGGATGTGGACGGCAGGGTTCTGACGGAGATCCTCCGCTGAGGAAACAAAGGATAAACCTTAAATAAAGGGGCGACGCGCATGCGAGTAACTCTCGAGCATCTGACCAAGAAATTCAGCGATGTCACGGCTGTATCGGATTTTTCCGCCACGCTGGAGCATGGCGAGCTGATTTCCCTGCTCGGCCCGTCGGGCTGTGGCAAGTCTACCATCCTCAACATGCTGGCGGGCATCCTACCGGTCACGGACGGCAAAATCTATTTTGACGACGAAGATGTGACCAACATGCCCCCGGAAAAGCGTGGCATCGGCTTGGTGTTCCAAAACTACGCGCTTTATCCGCACATGACGGTTCTGCAAAACATCTGCTTCCCGCTGGAAGTGCAGAAAGTGCCCAAGCCTCAGCGTTTGGAGCGTGCGATGGAGATTGCCAAGCTCGTGCATGTGGATACGATGATGAAGCGCCGCCCGGCCGAGCTTTCCGGCGGCCAGCAGCAGCGCGTGGCCATCGCCAGGGCTCTGGTCAAAAACCCGAGGCTGCTTTTGTTGGACGAGCCCCTTTCCAACCTGGACGCCCGCCTGCGCCTGGAAATGCGTGAGGAGATTCGCCGCATCCAGCAGCGCACGGGCGTGACCACCATCTTTGTCACGCACGACCAGGAGGAAGCCATGTCCATTTCCGACCGCATCGTGCTGATGAAGCTGGGCGTTTTGCAGCAGAACGATTTGCCCCAGAACCTCTACAATGAACCGGCTAACCAGTTCGTGGCCGACTTCCTCGGCAACCCGCCCATCAACAACCTGCATGGCGTGGTGAAAAACGGCCGCTTTGAATTGGAAGACGGCTCCGCATCCTGTGATTTCCCCCTTTGTGAGAAGGCGGGCGAGGGCCGCAGGGTGACGCTGGCCCTGCGCGCGGAAAGCGCCCTGGTCGGTCCGGAAGGGCCGCTTGCCTGTGAGGTGCGCTCGATTTACCAGATGGGCAAGGAGGAAATGGCCTATCTGCGCTTTGGCACCAGTGAGTTCCGCGCCTACATCAGCGTCGAAGATGGCCTCAAGACCGGACAGATGGTCAACGTCGCCCTTCGCAAGCGCGGCGTGTTCCTCTTTGATACGGAAACGGGGGAGAGGATACAATGAAGAAGCCTGCCAGAATCGAGCGCGACCTCACCAGCCACGCCCGCTTTTCGCGCATAGAGCCGTATATGTACCTGTTGCCGTTTTTTATCGGTGTCATTGCCTTTACGCTCTATCCGGTCATCAACGTCATCGTAATGTCATTTAAGGAGGACTATTCCTATCTGACGCGGGAATTCGCCCAGTGGGGCGTGGACAATTACGCCACCGTCCTCAATGATTCGCGCTTCCGCCAGGCCATTGGCAATACGCTTAAGTACGTGGTGCTGGTGGTGCCCATCTCCACGTGTATCGCTGTGGTGGTGGCCTATCTGCTCAACCAGAAGCTGCGCTTTTCGGCGTTGTTTCAAACGGCGTACTTTCTGCCGATGGTTACCTCTATCACTGCCGTGGGCCTTGCATGGCGGTTGATGTACAACGAACGCTTCGGCATTATCAACTACATTCTTTCCTGGTTCGGCGTCGAGCCCATCGGCTGGCTGACGCAGGCGCAGTATTCCATGCCGGCGTTGGTAATCTTCGGCATATGGAATATATTGCCCTTCACCATCATCCTGCTGCTCAGCGGCTTGCAAAATATCGACGAGCAGTATTATACTGCCGCCAAGGTGGACGGCGCGCGCTCCCTGCGTATTTTCTTCCGCATTACCGTGCCGCTGCTGGCGCCGACGATTTTCCTGGTGTGCATCGTCAATACCATTTCCTGCTTTAAGGTGTTTTCAGAGCTGTATCCGCTGTTCAAGGGTGATCCGGGGCCGTTTTACAACCTCTACACGGTGGTGTACTACATACGCTACGCCATGATGGAGGCGCGCGAATACGGCGTGGCCGCGGCCGCCGCGATCATACTGTTCCTGTTCATCTTCGTATTCACCATGGTACAGCTTCTTATTCAGAAAAAATGGCAGCACAGGAGGTGAGAAAATGGCACGCAGAAGGATCGCTCGCTTTTTCATGTACTTTTTCCTAACGGTGGGCGCGATCATCATGATCTTCCCGTTTTTCTGGATGTTTTCCTCGGCATTTAAGATGCCCACGGAGATCAATAAGTTCCCGCCCCAGTGGTTGCCCTCGTCGCTGAGCTTGGTCAACTTTGAGAAAGCATTCAGCATGGCGCCGTTCGCCCGCTATTTTCTCAATTCCGTGGTGGTCATGGTCTGTTCGGTGACGCTGACTACGTTTACCACCATCCTGGGTGCGTTTGCCTTTTCGCGGCTGAAGTTCCCGGGCCGGGATGTGCTGTTTTCGCTGCTTCTATCCCTGATGATGATCCCCTTTGAGATGCTCATCATTACCAACTACTCTACCATCGTTTCCCTGGGTTTGTGGGATACGATCCCCGCCCTGATCTTGCCGTTTACCAGTTCGATTTTCTACATGTACATCCTGCGCAATTTCTTTGCCACTGTGCCGGACAGCCTGTATTACTCGGCGCGCATCGACGGTTCCAGCAATTGGCGCTATCTGTGGCGAATCCTGGTGCCGATGGCGCGGCCATCGCTGGTGACAATCATCCTGCTCAACGCGCTGGCGAGCTGGAACTCGTTCATGTGGCCGATGTACGTGATTTCCTCCACCAACAACCGCACGCTGCCTTGGGGCCTGCAGGTGTTCACCACCGAGGCCGGTTCCAGCCCGGAACTTTTGATGGCCGCTTCGACGGTCGTGGTGCTGCCGATGATCCTGTTGTTCCTGTTTGCCCGCAAGTCCATCGTGCGCGGCGTAGCGCGCGGCGGCTTGAAGGGTTGATCGCGGGCCGGAAGGCCAACAGCCGGGGCGGGTTAGGACTCGCCCCGGCGTTCTGTTGCAAAGGAGGAATTTGTATGCCGGAGCTTCCGGAAGTGGAATCGGTTCGCCGCGCTCTGGAGGGCGGCCTGACGGGCAGGCGCGTGTGCGCGGCGCGCCTTTTAACGCCGGATGTAGTGGCGCACCCGGACGCCGGTGCCTTCTGCGCCGCGCTGACGGACCGGAGGTTCGCAGCCCTGAGCAGACGGGGGAAGTTCCTCGTCGCGGCGCTGGATGACGGCGCGCGTCTGGTTGTTCACCTGCGCATGACCGGCCGCCTGCTGCTCGTTCCTGCCCGGGAAGCCCCGGAAGCCTATACGCGCGCGGTATTTGCGCTGGACGATGGGCAGGAGCTGCGCTTTGCGGATATGCGCCGCTTTGGGCGCTTATGGCTTTTGCGCGCCGGAGAGGAAGATGCTTTTACCGGCTTGGCAAAGCTTGGCCCAGAGCCGGATAGCCCGGCCTGCAACGCCGCATACTTGCGCACCGCCTGCGCGCGCAGCCGCAGGGCGGTCAAGACCTGCCTGCTGGATCAGGGCATCGTCGCTGGCATTGGCAACATCTATTCCGATGAGATTCTTCACGCGGCGCGCATCCGCCCCGACCGTCCGGCATGTTCCCTTGACCGTCCGGAATGGGATCGCCTGGCATCCTGCGTGCGCGAAGTCATGTGCTTCTTTACGGAGAAAAATATCGTCACGGCGGAGGAGTACCGCCGCACCGCGGGCAAGGAATACCGCAACACGCCCTGGCTGCGCGTCTATGGGCATGCGGGCGAGCCTTGCCAGCGTTGCCAAACGCCGCTTGTGCGCACGACCATTGGCGGCCGCTCCAGCGTCTATTGCCCGCAGTGCCAGCGCTGAGCGTCCAGCGCGTTTTGCATACAGCAAGGGGTTATGTCACTTTCATTTTTGGTAAATTCGCCGCTTATTCCCTCGCGGGCGCTTGCTTTTCGGGAGAATATTGCTATAATAAATGTAGGCTCTTATTAGGAAAGGAGTGTACCAAATGGCGATTGTCACCACTACCGAGATGTTTAAGAAGGCTTACGACGGCGGTTACGCCATCGGCGCTTTCAACGTAAACAACATGGAGATCATTCAGGGCATCACTGAGGCTGCCATCGAAGAGAAGGCTCCCCTGATCCTGCAGGTTTCCTCCGGCGCGCGCAAGTACGCCAAGCATGTCTACCTGATGAAGCTCATCGAGGCCGCCATTGCCGACGCCGAGGAGAGCGCGGGTTTCGACCTGCCCATCGCCGTCCACCTCGACCATGGCGACAGCTTTGAGCTGTGCAAGAGCTGCATCGACGGCGGTTTCTCCTCCGTCATGATTGACGGCAGCCATTTGCCCTTTGAAGAGAACATTAAGCTCACCCGTCAGGTCGTCGAATACGCGCACGACCACGGCGTGGTGGTTGAAGGCGAGCTCGGCCGTCTGGCTGGCATTGAGGACAAGGTCAACGTTTCGGCTGAGGATGCGTCCTACACCCGTCCTGAGGAAGTCGAGGAGTTTGTCGGCAAGACCGGCGTCGATTCCCTCGCTATCGCCATCGGCACTTCCCACGGCGCTTACAAGTTCACCGCCGCCCAGTGCACCCGCAACGAGAAGGGCATCCTCGTGCCCCCGCCGCTGCGCTTCGATATCCTTGAGGAAGTCTCCAAGCGCCTGCCCGGCTTCCCGATTGTGCTGCACGGCTCTTCCTCCGTGCCGCAGGAGTTCGTGAAGATGATCAACGAAAACGGTGGCAAGATGCCTGACGCCGTCGGCATCCCCGAGGAGCAGCTCCGCAAGGCCGCCAGCATGTCCGTCTGCAAGATCAATATCGACTCCGACCTGCGTCTGGCCATGACCGGCACCATCCGCCAGTACTTCAACGAGCATCCCGACCACTTCGACCCGCGCCAGTACCTCAAGCCCGCGCGCGCTAACATCAAGAAGCTGGTTCAGCACAAGCTCGTCGATGTGCTCGGCTGCAACGGCAAAGCCTAAAAAGCATCAATCGCGCCGCCTCACGCCTGTGGGGTGGCGTTTTTTGTATAGCTTTCTCCGCTTGAAGCGGCGGTGACGGGGAGATTATCGCTATGCGTAAAACTGTCCCTTTTTCTGAAAATGAAGAAGCCCGTCGGCAAAAGCCAAGGCAACGAGGCCAAATGGTTGGGCCTGGCCAGTTTCCAGGAGCCTCAAGGCTCATGCGCGCCATTGGGTCATGGCCCTATAGGGCTTTGTCAATCCTTGGCCTAGTTGGTAGCCACGATCGCGTGTGGCATTGACCCGCCGCGTATGCGCATGGTACAATATCCCTGTGCAGACAAAACCGTGGAGAAAGGGGAGGCAAGCTGCATGAAGATTGAGATTTCCAAGGACTTTCCCGCATACTTCCGCCCCGCGTATCCAGAAGAATTCGAGCTGTTTTCTCACTTTGAGACCACGGCGGCCATCCCCACGCCGCTGTTTGCCCTCACCACATGGAAGGAAAACGGCCTGCCAAACGTCTGTTTCCACAGTTGGGGTTGCTTTCACGGCGACAAGACCGCCTTTTTCGCGGTGATGGGCAATCTCTATCAGCATACGCATACATATGCAAATATACTGCGGGAAAAGTGCTTCTGCATAAACTTCCTGCCCATCCATGCCTACGACCGCCTTGTCGATACCATTCACAACAACGGTTACGAGACGGATGAATTTCAGGCCGGTGGCTTCGCGCTTTCCAAATGCAAGGCCATCCACGCGCCCGCCATGGAGGAGGCGTTCATCAACATGGAATGCACGCTCAAATCCGTGCAGGATCTGAGCGGCGCGGGCGTCACGGCGATGGTCGTGGGCGAGGTGCAGCACGTTTCCGTGGCCGAAGAATACGCGCAGGGCTATGAAAAGCGCTACGGCAAGGACGGGTTCATGCTGCTCATCCCCGCCCCGCAGGATTTGCGCACCGGTGCGCCCGCGCAATCAGCCATCGCCACGGTGCATATTGAAAGGCTGGATTGAAAGGCGGGCCGGGGAGATACAACAACGCGCGGCGGACGGCCTTCCGCGCCGCCCGCCGCGCGCTTTTCAAACCTCCAAATCCGTAAGCAAGTCCCATTCCTCCAGCGCCGCGCGCAGCTTTTCACGCCGCGTCGCGTCCAGAGGGGCGAGCGGCAGGCGCAGTTCATTTTGAATCTTGCCCATCATGCCCAGCGCCGCCTTGACGGGGATGGGGCTGACCTCCGCGAACAGCGCGTCGGCGATGTCCAGCAGGGCAAACTGCATTTCCCGGCTCAATTCGATATCGCCGCGCAGGTAACTGGCCGCCATATCGTGCATGGCCGTGGGCAATATGTTCGCCACCACGGAAATCACGCCCCGCGCGCCCAGGGACATCATCGTATAGGTCTGGTCGTCGTTGCCTGCGTACAGGGCCGCGCCGGGACAGAGGGCGGCGAGGCGGTTCATCTGGCGGATATCTCCCGAAGCCTCCTTGATTCCGCGCACCATGGGGTGCTTCAAAAGCTCGGCCACCACCTCCGGCGGCATGTTCATGCCCGTGCGCGAGGGTACGTTGTAGGCAATGATGGGGATTTCCACGCTGTCGGCGATGGCGTGGAAGTGCTCGATCAGTCCGGCACGGTTGGCCTTGTTGTAATACGGCGTGACCACGAGCAGGCCGTCCGCGCCCAATGCCTGCGCCTCTATGGCGTATTCCACGGCGGTGCGCGTGTTGTTTGCCCCCGCGCCCACCAGCAGGGGCACGCGCCCAGAAACCGTGGAAACCGCGCACTCCACCAGCGCCGCGCGCTCCGGGGCGGTGATGGTGGAGGGTTCGCCGGTGGTGCCGAGGATGATGATTGCGTCGGTCATCATTTCGATTTGCCAGTCGATCAGATTTTCAAAGGCGCGAAGGTCGATTTTCCCCCGGGAAAACGGCGTGACCAACGCCACGCCGCTGCCATAAAACAGCGCGTTCCGCATAAAAATCCTCCCCTTCCCGTTCCAATCTATGGCCGGGAAAGGGGAGGAATTCATCGCCGTTCAGCCGACGTCCACGCCCGGGTAGCGCATAATCAGGCTGGTTTGGCAAAAGCCCGCCGATTCCAGCGTGTGCAAAAGCAGGGGAATGCGAGCGCGCACATCCGCGACCACCACGCTGACGCCAGAATCCTCAAAGTATTCGCCCGCCAGGCGCAAAAGATGCCGGGCCACGCCCATATTGCGCCAACGCCGCGCGGTATGCAAATAGCCGATGCGCCCGATGCCGCCATCCTCGCGCCAACAGATTAACTCGCCAGCCAACCCGGTGGGGGACACGCAGAGTATGCGCCGGAAGCCGTCCGCGGCAGTATATTCGTCCAGCCAGGAAAAATCGCGCGCGGTCTGGAAAAGCTGGTTGTAGCGCTCGAGGAAGAAACCGCGTTCCTCCGCGTCCGTCAGCTCGTCCTCTACCAGCACACAACCGGCGGGCATGCGCGTTTCGCAAAGGCGCTCGAAATCCAGCTCCATGCGCACCAAGCCGTCGTTGTCCTGAAAACCGTACTGTTCCAGGGCGGCCAGCAAAAGATCATCCTCCGGCGGGCAGGCGGCGTAGATGCGCGCCGGTTCCTTTTCCCGCGCGGCCAGCGCGCGCGCCAGGGCCATCGCCGCCCCCAGCGTCTTGCCGAAAGCGGAGAACTCGCCGGCAAACTCCAAGCGGAAGTTGTTCGGCCGCGCCGGGAACAGCGCCGGATTCGGCTCCGGATGGACGACACAACAACCAAGCCGCTCGCCGGTTCTTTCGTCGATGGCTTCAAAACCGTTTTCTACCGGCTCATCAAACAAAGGCTCTTTAGGATTGCGAAGGATCATCTTGCGTACCTCAAAAAACTACTCCCACTCGATAAATGCCGACGACATGCCCGTGACGTCATACAATACGCGGTTGATGCCTTTTACCTCGCCCGTCACCCGCTGGCAGACGCGCTCCAGCAGGTCGTAGGGCATGCGGTAGGCGTTGAAGGAAAGCACGTCGTGCGAGCTGACCGCGCGCAGGGCCACGGCGTATTCCTCGCAGGGACGGCCATCCCGCCGGCCGAGGGTGCGAATATCGGTCAGCACCGCGAAATACTGCCACACGCGGCGATCCAGTCCGGCTTCGGCAACTTCCTCACGGAAAATGGCGTCCGCCTCGCGCAGCATCGCCAGCTTTTCGCGCGTCACCTCGCCCACGATGCGCACAGCCAAACCAGGTTCGGGGAAAGGCTGACGGCGCGTCAGGTCGTTTGGCATGCCCAGCACCTCGCCGAGTTGACGCACTTCGTCCTTAAACAGCAGGCGCAGAGGCTCCACGCGCTTGTCAAACCCCGCCGTGCGCCGCTTCGCGCCGGAAAGCACATCCGGATAGATGGTGCCCAGCGCCAGGCAGTCGATCTGCCCCAGCGCGCGTGCTTCATCTTCAAATACGCGCATGACTTCCTGTTCAACCACCTCGCGCTTGACGGCGGGCGAGGTCACGCCCTCCAGGCGCTTGAGGATGCGCTCGCTGGCATCCACACAGATCAGCTCCATGCCCAGCGCGTCGCGGAAAGTAGAGGTCACCAGCGCCGTTTCGCCTTTGCGCATCAGGCCCGTGTTGATATAGATGCACTTGAGCCGGTCGCCGATCACGCGGTGCAACAGCGCCGCGCAGACCGCCGAATCTACGCCGCCGGAAATGGCGATCAAGGCGTTGCCATCGCCTACCTCAGAGCGTATGCCCGCTTCGGCACGCTCAAGAAATGCCTCCATCGACCACCACGCCTCGCATCCGCAAATATCGCCAGCAAAGTTGGCCAAAATTTGCAAGCCGTCGGGGTCGTTTGCCTCAGGGGAAAACTGCAGCGCATAGAGCTTCTTTTCCTCGCAGGCAAAGGCGGGAACCAGCCCACCCGCGGCATAGGCGATAGCGCCGAAGCCTTCGGGCAGCTCCAAAGAGTCCACGCGAGTGAAAAAGCGTTCGGTTTCGCTCAGACCGGCGAACAGCGGCGATTCGGAAAACGAGATCTGCGCCGTGCGCCCCGCCAACTGCGTGCCCAGAAGCTGGCCGCCCAATGTCAGCGCCATCTGCCGGGCGCCGAACCCCAGCGCCAGCACGGGAATGCCCAGGGAAAACACGCCGGCATCCACGCCGCGCGCGTCCGGCGCGCTGGGATCGCCCGTGCCACCCGCCAGCAAAAGGCCCTTCGGGGCGCGGGAGGCAATGTCCTCCGCGCGCGTTTCACAGGGCGCGATTTCGCAGAAAAAGCGCTCGCCGCGCAACTTGCGCGCCATGAGCTGGGCCTGTTGGCCGCCAAAGTCCAGAATTAAAATAGAATCGGTGTCCATGCTCCTCCTTGCCGGGCGCAAACGCGCCGCCTCAACGCTTCGGCTCGCCGGGCTTTGCGCCCCGGTGATCCACGATGTCAATCTTGCGCAGAATCTGCTGTGTCACATCTATGTGCAAAGCGTCGGCCAGTTGCAGGCCGTACATCATTACATCCGCGAATTCCTCGCCGATCAGGGCGACGCGCTCTGGGTCGCTACCGGCGAGCAGCCGGTCTACGTCCTCAGCGTTGAGCCATTGAAAGTGTTCGAGCAGCTCGCTCATTTCCACGGTCATGGCCATGGCCACATGCTGTGGGTTTTGCACGCCGTTTTCATCGCCCCAGCCCTTGCGGCGGCACATGGCCAGGATTTCCCGCTTCAGCGCCGCAATCGGGGTATTGTTGTCGTCCGGCAAGCCCTACACCCCCAATATACATCGTATGCTTGGAATTATACCATATGTCCGCTCTTTATGCAAACCCGGAAACGTGAAGGTTTAGCGACAAAACAGCGCAGCCGCGCTTAAAAGCGGCGGGGGAGACAACCTCCCGCCGCCGCTTGTGTCCGGCTTACTTTTCGATCAACAGCGTCAGCAAAGCATTGCTGCGCTTGAGGAAATCCACCATGCGGTCCGCCACCAGCGGCTGGCGCGCCATTTCCGCCAAGTCGAATACCTGCGCGCAAACCTGCTGGGCGCGCTCGCCGTCTTCGGCAGTTTCCAGCCAATGCACCACAGGATGCTTGCGGTTGAGCACCAGCGTGCGCTTTTCCGGCAAGCTCATATCGCGGCCCCACTGGCGGGACATTTCCGTAAAGCGGCGCGACTGCTCGTCCACGGTAATCATGGCGATGAGGTCGTCGGACTTAAAGGGCTTGGCTTCAATGCTAAGCTGCTCATCGCCCGTAGCTTTCTTGAACATTTCGCCCAGGCGCTTGAGCTCCTCCTCGCTCATGGCTTCGCCATCGTCGGTGAGGCCATCGGCGGCGGCATCCACGCGCATGAACTTGAGCTTCTGCTCGCGTTCGGTGTACTCCAGGAAGCTGATGAAGTTGTTGTCAATCAGCGTATCGAGCAGCACGACGTCCTTGCCCTGGTCGGTGTAAAGGCGGATCATCTGCGCCTGGCGCTTTTCGTCGCTGGCGTAGTAGATTATAGCCTCGTCGCCCTCGCAGTTCTTGTTTTTGTACTCCTCCAGCGTCAGATATTCGCCTGCGGAGGTCTTGTAGATCAGCGCCGGCTTAACGCGCTCGTAGAACTTTTCATCGCGGATGCAGCCGTATTTGACGAAAGGATGGATATCGTCCCAATACTTCTGATAGTCTTCGCGGCGGGTGTTGAATTCGGTCAGCAGGCGGTCGGCCACCTTGCGGGTGATGTAAGCCGCCATCTTCTTTACGTAGCCGTCGTTTTGCAAGAACGAACGGGACACGTTCAGGGGCAGATCCGGGCAGTCGATTACGCCCTTGAGCAGCATCAGGAATTCGGGGATAACTTCCTTAATATTGTCCGCCACGAACACCTGGTTGTTGTACAGCTTAATGACGCCCTCGTTGGCCGTAAACTCGTTTTTGAGCTTCGGGAAATAGAGGATGCCCTTGAGGTTGAAGGGATACTCGGCATTCAGGTGAATCCAGAACAGGGGTTCGTCGTAATCGTGGAACACCTTGTGGTAAAACTCGTGATACTCCTCGTCGGTCACGTCCGCCGGGCGCTTGAGCCAGAGGGGATGGGTGTCGTTGATTTGCTCGGGCTTGGGCGCTTCCTTGGGCTCCTCGCCCTCCTTGGGCGCTTCTTCCGCCGCGTTCTTCACTTCGGAAACAAAGATCGGCACCGGCATGAACTGGCAGTGCTTTTCCAGCGTTTGCCGCAGCGTCCAGAGGTTGGCAAATTCCTTGTCCTCATCGTTGAGATACAGCGTGATGGACGTGCCGCGCGTTTCGCGGTCGGAATCCTCCAGGTCGTACTCCATGCCGTCTTCGCTGATCCAGCGCACCGCCTGGGCGCCTTCCTGATAGCTCTTTGTATTGATGACGACCTTCTTCGCCACCATGAACGCCGAATAGAAGCCCAGGCCGAAGTGGCCGATGATGCCATTTTCACCGTTTTCGCCCTTGTACTTTTTCAGAAATTCCTCCGCGCCGGAGAAAGCCACCTGGGCGATGTACTTTTTGACCTCCTCAGCGGTCATGCCAATGCCGTTGTCGGTAAAGGTCAACGTGCCCTCGTCTGCATTGGCCACCACGTCGATGCGCCAAGCGTCTTCACCCTCCTCAGGCGCAAGGGAAGCCTCGCCCATCGAAACCAGACGCTTCATCTTGCTTACCGCGTCGCAGCCGTTGGAAACCAGCTCGCGTACAAATATATCCTTGTCGGAATACAGCCATTTTTTGATAACCGGCATGATATTCTCGGCATTGATGGAAATTGTGCCTTTTTCAGCCATGCGAATCGCCTCCATATTTTTGATCGCATAACTATTTTAGTACGAATGGGAATGGTTGTCAATCATTTTTTAGCACTCTTCGGTCGAGAGTGCTAAAATTAACACTTGGCGGACGCAGATGGATATGCTATAATAAATCCGCCTGTGTTTTACGGGAACCATTGGTCCGGATCATCCGTCTTAAAAGTAGAAAAACGCAAAGGAGGGAAACGATGCGCGCAAAGATCATTGGCGCGGGCCTGCTGGCTATGGGCATAGCGCTGATTTTCGCGGGGCTTTCGCTCGGGCAGGAGATGAGCGTTTTGCGCAAGGCCATTTTCGTCTGCCTTGAGTGCATCGGCATCGGATGATGGCGCGGCTGCGCGCCCTGGGCGCGGAGGGAAAGCGCCGCATCGTGCAGGTGTTGGCGGCGGTGTTGTACAACGCCAATGTCGGCGGCTTTCTCAAAGGAGAGATTTACCGGGGAAACAGCAAGAAGTTCTGCGTTCCGGGGTTGAACTGTTACAGTTGCCCGGGGGCGATTGCCTCGTGCCCGTTGGGGGCGTTGCAGGCTTCGCTGAACAGTTTTCCATCGGCCGTGCCGCTTTACATGCTGGGCATCCTGCTGGTGTTTGGCGCGCTGTTGGGCCGGGCGATTTGTGCCTTTTTGTGTCCCTTTGGGCTGATTCAGGAGCTTTTGCATAAAATTCCCTCAAGAAAGCTGAAAAAGAATGCTTGGACGCGGCGTTTGACGGTTATAAAATACGTAGTGCTGGTTGTCATGGTCATTGCCCTGCCGCTGTATTTTTTGATGGTCAACGGCGTGGTCACGCCCGCATTTTGCAAGTGGCTGTGTCCGGCGGGTACGCTGGAGGGCGGCGTGCCGCTGATGATCACCAATGAAAGCCTGCGCTCGCAGATTGGCTGGCTGTTTTCCTGGAAAGCGCTGGTGACGGTGGCGGTGGTCGTCGCTTCGGTGTTCATCTTCCGGCCGTTTTGCCGGTTTATCTGTCCCCTGGGGGCGATCTACTCGTTGTTCAACCGCGTAGCGCTGTTCGGCGTGCGCGTGGACAAAAAGAAGTGTACGCATTGCGGGGCGTGCGCGCGCGTGTGCAAGATGGACGTACGCATCGTCAACGACCGCGAATGCCTGCGCTGCGGGGAGTGCGTATCCCGTTGTCCCACGGGAGCAATTTCCTGCAAATTTATGCAAAAAGGAGGAACGAACCATGAAAAAACTGCTCGGACTCATGCTGGCGCTGGCGCTTCTGTGCTCCACGGCGCTGGCGACGGAACTCAGCCCGGTGGCGGAGGGGGAGGAAGCCTCTGATTTTGAAGTCACCCTCAGCGACGGCACGGCGTTCAAGCTGTCGGAACAGCGCGGCAAGGTTGTGCTCGTCAACCTGTGGGCGACCTGGTGCCCGCCCTGTGTGGCCGAAATGCCTGACCTGCAAAAACTCAGCGAGGACTACGCCGAAGAACTGGTCGTGCTGGGCATAAATGTCGGCGATACCGCCGAGGATGCGGCCGCCTTTATGGAGGAAAACGGCTACACCTATCCCATGTACGTGGATGCGGACTACACGCTGGCCCTTTCCATGTTCCCGTCGCCCTATATTCCCTTCACCGTGGTCATCGACCCCAACGGCATTGTGACCACGCTGCACAGCGGCGGGGGCGAGGATATGTATAACGTATTCAAAGGCTATGTGGACGCCGCGCTGGAAGGCGCGGAGGATGCCGCCGCCTGAGTGTTTTTGCGAAGTTTTAAGACAGCAAACGGCCCATGCCGCCCTCTGCGCGCATGGGCCGTTTGCCTTGTAAAAGAAGAAGGGGAGCCTCAAAATTCGCCGTTCAGCTTGGCGTAGGTGGCGCTGTTTTGCGGCAGCACATAGCCGCCATAGGGAATGACCGTTACGCTCTTTCCGGCCAGTTGCAGGTTTTTCTGGATATCTTCTACGTTTTGAAACGATTCGATGCCCATGTCGCGCACCAGCGCCGGGTCGATTTTGCTGAGCATCATAAACCGCCCGGCCTTGCGGATGGACTCGCAGGAGGCGTAGAAGATATACCCGGCGATGGTGAAGGCTTCCCGCAGGGCAGGGTCAAGCCTACCTTGTGAAAGCGGCTTTGTCCAATCAAAGAAATCCGGCGCGCCGCCGCCTTCGGGGCATTCGCATAAAAACACGAACGTGCCGCCGCGCTTCAAGGCGTTTACGCCGTTGAGCAGCGATTTTACGCCCTGATACAAGTTCAAATCCTTGGGGAAGCCGCCGCAGGAGGCAATAACCACGTCGGTCTCCTTCGCAATTTCCTTGCCGTAGTATTTCTGGCAGAAGGCGCAACTGCGCATCCATGCCGTTTGAAAGTCGCCGCAGAAGATACCGGAGTGCCCGGCGCCGGCGTTAACCACAATGCTGACGCCAAACGCGGGAGCGACCAGAGCCGCGGCGTCATCCATATCCTCGTGGATGGGGTTATCGGTCAGTTTGCCGCTGCCCACATGTTCGCTGGAACGCGCCTCCTGGGGGTCGAGCGCCATACAATGGTTGCGGCGGATGGTTGCACGCGAGCATATGCCTGGTAGAATGGACTTCCTGCCGCCGCCATAGCCGGCCATCAAGTGGTGCACGGTACCGCTGACGACGATGACCTTGCGCCCCACCACCAGGGGGTTTACTTCCACGCGGTTGCCATAGCGCGTAATGCCCACATCTACCAGGTTGGACGCGTCGCAGTCGTGGTTGAGCACCTGGCAACGGGCGTAGACGTAAGGGCTGGCGAGCGTTTCCAACTCCTTTTCCGTCATCGGCCGGTGGGTGCCTAGGGCGATGAGCACGGCGATGTTTTTGTCCGCCACGCCGCATACTGCTTCCAGATATTTCACCAGCAGCTCGCAGATTTTATCCTGGCGCATCCAGAAGCGGGTGATATCCGAGAGAATGATGGTGATTTTATCTCCGGTGGACAGGCGTGCGCGCAGAGGGGCGCCCTCGCAATCCTCCTCCACCGCCCGGCGGAACGCCTCGGACAGATCGGATATGGAAGGCATCTCGTTTCCATAGAGCCAGGAGACGGAGGCGGCCTGCGAGAGATCCAGCTCCACCTCCCCTTTGCCATAGCGCAGCGTGCAGCGGCGCTCAGCCGAACAGCATCCGGTCATTGTCCAGTTCCTCCCTTTTCTTTTCAGAATACAGTTTCATCAGGCTGTCTAGACTCATCCGCGCGCGTTCTTCTCCGGAAACGTCCAGGATGATCTTTCCCATGTCCATCATGATTGTGCGCGTGCCGGTGGTCAGCGCTGAGCGGATGTTGTGGGTAATCATCAGCGTGGTGATGGCGTTTTCGGAAACAATCTGATTGGTAAGCGCCATGACCCTTTCAGCAGTGGCGGGATCGAGAGCGGCGGTGTGCTCGTCCAGCAAAAGCAGCTTGGGCGTTACCAGCGTGCACATCAAAAGCGTTACCACCTGGCGTTGCCCGCCAGAAAGCAGCCCTACACGCGTTTTCATGCGGTCCTCCAACCCCATATCATAGCGGGCGAGGGCGTCACGGAACAGGTTGTACTTTTTGCGGCTCAGTGCCATGGAGAAAGGGCCGCTGTGTGAGCGCGTATAGGCCAGAGCCATGTTTTCCTCGATGGTCATGCCCGGGGCGGTGCCCTTCATGGGATCCTGAAACACACGGCCGATTTGCAAGGCGCGCTTGTGCTCGGGCAGAAACGTGATATCCTGCCCGCCCAGGCGGATGCGGCCACGGTCGCAAAGGAAACTGCCGCAAATGGCGTTGAACAGCGTGGACTTACCCGCCCCGTTCGAGCCAATCACCGTAGCAAATTCGCCGGGAGCAAGGTGCAGCGATACGCCATCCAGCGCCACGTGGGCATTGACAGTGCCCGGCGCGAAGGTCTTATGCAAATTGATAAGCTCAAGCATCCCTTCTCGCCTCCTTCATAATCCGGCTCTTCTGACGGTATTGCTTCACGGCGGGGATGGCCAGCGTGACGGCCACAATCACCGCGCACATCAGTTTCATCATATTCGCGCTGTTGGCGCCGAAAAGGTTTAAGTCTACTACCAGCGTAACAATCAACTTGTAGATGACCGAGCCAACAATGGCGGAGATCAGCCCGCGCGTTGGGCCGGAGCGCCCGAACAGCGTTTCGCCGATGATGACCGCCGCCAGCCCATAGACCAATGTGCCTGAGGAGGCGTTGATGTCCGCATAGCCGCTATAATGTACGATCAGTGCCCCGGACAGCGCCACCAGCGCGTTGGATATGCACAGGCCGGCCAGCTTCATGCGGTTGGCATTGATGGACGAGGCGCGCACCATGTCCGGATTATCGCCCGTGGCGCGGATGCACATGCCCAGGTGCGTCTTAAAAAACAGGATCATCAGCAGGAGTACCGCAATGGCGAGCACTGCCCCGGCAACAGCTCCAGCCACCTTTTTTCCGAAGGCGTCCAGTTCAAAGCCGGCATAGAGCATGCGGAACAGCGAATTGGACGAGCCGATGCTCAGGTTCGTAGTGCCCATCGCCATGAGGTTGATGGTATAGAGGGCGTTCATGGTGATGATGCCCGACAAAACGGGATGGATTTTGAGCTTTGTCTGCAAAAGCCCGGTTGCCATTCCGGCCAGCGCGCCGGCGAGAAGCGCCAGTGGAAGGGAAAGCACGGGATGCCCCGCCGAGGCGGCCATGGCGGCGATGGAAGCGCCAAAGCCGAAGCTGCCCTCGGTGGTTAGGTCGGGAAGGTTCAGGATGCGCAAGGACAGGTAAATGCCCAGCGCCAGTATGCCATAGAGGAAGCCCTCCTGAAAGGCGACGATGTAAAGAGCCATGCTTTCACTTCCGTTTCAGTGTATGGTAGGGAGGGGCCGGCATTGCGGCCCCGGCGGATTGCCTACTGGCCCAGGTAGCTGACCGCGTAGCTCACGTCGCCGACTTGCAGCGTGTCGCCGTCCAGCTCGACGCCGAGCGCTTCCAGCATGGAGACATTCACGCTCACATAATCCGCGCCGACTACGACGGCGGGGATGTCCGCCAGCGGCGTGCCATTCAGGTATTCCAGCGCCATTTCCGCGGTCTTTTCGCCGATGCCGAAGTCGTCGATGGCGATGGTGGCCATGCAGCCGGATTCCACCGTCGTGGCCGAGGAGCAGTAGGTGGGAATGCCGTACTCCATGCACAGCTCCGCCAGCGCCGTTACGCCCGCCTGCACATTGGAATCGTTGGGCACGAAGATGGCGTCGCAGCCGTCGTCAATCAGCGCTTCGGTGGCCATGGCGACTTCGGCGGAGTTGTTTACCGTGCTGGTCACATAGTCGATGCCCTGCGCTTCCAGATAGGCGATACACGATTCCACCGTATCGACGGCGTTGGTTTCACTGGTAGAGTAAATCAGCCCATAGCGTTCGATGCCCGGCGTGAGCACGTCGGCCAGGGCGAAGATGTCTTCCACGGGGATAGCGTTGCTGGTGCCGGTAGCGTTTTTGTCCGGAGTTTCCATAGCTGTCAGCACGCCCGCCGCCACCGGCGCGGATACGGCGCAGAAGAAGCAGGGCGTGTCGCTTTCCAGGTTCACAAACTGCTGGGTGGCTGGGGTAGCGATGCAGAACACCAGGTCGTAACCGTCCATGGAATTGCAGATGGTAGAAAGCGCGGTGGCGTCGCCCTGCGCGCACTGATAGACGATTTCACAGGTTTCCTCGGTGTAGCCGTTTTCGGCCAGTTTGCTGAGGATGCCGTTCCGCATATCCAGAAACGCGCCGTTTTCCTTCTGAATAACGATGCCGATGGTGAGCCGGTCTTCTTCTGCTGTTGCACCGGACAGGGAAAGAGCCAGAACCACCAGGATGACCATTGCCAGACTTACAATGCGCTTCATGTTTATTTCCTCCTGAACTTGCTGTATATGACCGTCCGCCCTGCCCGCGGAAACGGGGCGGAAAACCATCGAATGGGGGAAAGGCACGCGCCGGAATAAAAAACTGCCCTTTGTGTATAAAACTACACAAAGGGCAGGAAATAACTCCTACGGTACCACCTTCATTTTGGCTGCCACGACGCAGCCCTCACTGGGATGCCAACACATCCCGCACCTTTAACGCAGGTATACGTTCCAGCTACTTGGCCCTGCCTTTCGCCTTTCCCTCAGCGACCCATTTGCCATCCAGCTTTCTGCGGAACTTCCACCAACGTCCGCTCTCTGTAAGCGCTCATGACGGCTTTACTCTCGCCTCAACGGTTTATTATGAAATTAGGCACATTATAGCGCCGCTTCCCCGATATGTCAATGCTGAATTCAAAAATTTACAAATTGCTCAAAACAGGCCCGCACTGCCATATAGTTGACAGCGCGGGCCTGCATCTGCGGGATCAGCCCTTGCGATAGGCGTCCATAAAGGCGTCCACGGTTTGTATGGCTAGCTTGCCAAGGCTGGTGGTATCCGACATGGCGGCTACGAAACTGTACCCGCGCCCATAGAGGGCCTGCGCGGCGTGGAAATCGCCGGCGACTGTGCCGAGGAATTTCTTCGAAGCCAGCACTTTTTCCTCAATGCGGGCGATTGTCTCGCGCACGGCGGGCGTGGCGGGATTGCAGAAATAACCCATCGAGGTGGCCAAATCCATCGGGCCGATGAAGATGCCGTCCAGCCCTTCCACGGCGAGGAAATCGTCGAGTTGCTCCGCAGCCTGCGGCGTTTCGATGGCGACCATCACTACGATTTCGTCGTTCGCCCGGCTCAGATAGCCCTGTCCGTTCATGCCGAAGCCGCCTGCGCGGGGAGAAGGGGCGATGCCACGGATGCCCTGTGGAGGGTACTTGCACGCTTTGACTGCGTTTGCGGCTTCTTCAGCGCTGTTGACGTAGGGAACCAGCAATCCCTGCACGCCGATATCCAGCAGCCGCTTGATGGTCACAAAGTCGTTCCACGGGGCGCGGGCGAAGGGTACCACGGGGTAGGCGTTGACGGCCTGCAACTGCTGAAACAGCGTCATAAAATCGCCCGGGCCATGTTCCATGTCTACCATCAGCCAGTCAAACCCGGCCTTGGCCATTACCTCGGCCGTGACGCTGTTGGCTGCCTGCAGCCAGGCGCCAATGGTTGGCTCCTTTTTGAGCAGCCGCTCCTTTACGGGGTTTATGAATACTTCATTGCGTCTTAGCATATCGTCTTTTCCCCATCCATTCTCATTGTTTAGCACGGCGCTCTTTGGCGAGCTTGCGGGCATTTTCCCAAGCGCTGGTGAAAGAATCGCGGAACAATTCCACGGGACCGAAGCCCTCGTACTCAGGCGGCGTGATGCCGTTGAGCATATAGCCGCGGCGGAAATCGGGCATTTTGGTCAGCAATTCGTCCAGCACGGCCTCGTCCACGGGCGCATGGAACCGGTCAACCACGGGCGGGTTTGTTTCCAGCAGCTTGTCGGCCGTGCCCTGCCAGTTGATGGTGATGCAGGCGTTCGCGCCCACCATTTCCGTAAAGTGTTGCAGTCCACGCGCGCCGCCGCCGATAAACCCTACGGCCGGGCAGGCGCGTTTGGTCAGATGATAGGCTTTTTTAGCGACGATGATCCCGGCCTGCCAAAGCGTGTCGGGAGAAATATCAATCCCTTCGCGCGCGGCCTGCTTGCCCAGGTATTCATCGTAAATGCCAGTGATATGTGAGAAGTATACCACTGGAGCCGTGCGGCTGACGGCGGAAAATTCCTGGTAAAGCTCCGCCACATCCAGGGCCTGACGCACCGCAAAGACCTCTGTGGCGTTGATGGGCGCGCCATTTTCCAACAGCGTGCGGATTGCCTTCAGGCCAGTTTCAATGACTGGCACCTTTACCATGATGTTTGCGCCGCCCTCGCGGTTGAAAAGCCCCTGTTCGACGATTTTTTCATGAGATTCTTCAAAGGGATTGCCCTGAATGCTGACATATCCCATTTGGCCTCCTGAAGCCTCGTACAGAGGCAGAAAGACCTTGGCGACTTCCGAAACCAGCTCGCGCTGGGTGCGGATGAGCGCTTCATCGTCGCTCTGTGTCTGCGCAATGTGCTTGTCCAAAATGGCAAGCGCGTGTTCCTGCTCATCGGGATGGTTGAGCATTTTCCATACGTAAGAAGGGTTCTGTGTACAGCCCACCGCGCCGGCTTCGATGGCCATAGCGGCTTCCTTGCGCGTAACATTGTTTATCCAGAAGCGGGTGGCGGTCTGCGCGGCTACCCTGTGGAAATATCCGGTATTCATCGGCTGCCTCCTTTTTATTGCCGTAGGGATACAGTTTAATCGTCCTCGTCTTTTGTAGCGGCGTCGCGCACTTTTTTTACGCTGGGGATCAGCAGGATGACCAACAGCACCAGCGTTACGCCCAGCAGTACGGCGCTGATGGGGCGCTGCACGAAGACCAGCAGGCTGCCGTCGGAAATGAACATGGCGCGGCGGAAGTTTTCTTCCAGCATCGGCCCAAGCACGTAACCCAGGATCATCGGTGCGGCGGATATGCCGATCTTCTTAAAGAAGAAGCCAACCAGGCCCCAAATGATCATAAGCCAGATGTTGAAGGTGTTGTTGGCGCTGGCAAACGCGCCTACGCAACAGAACATGATAATTGCCGGGAACAACATGCGGTAGGGCAGCTTCAAAAGGCTTGCCCACATGCGCACCATCGGCAGGTTGATGATGACGAGCATCAGATTGCCAATCCACATGCTGGCGACCAGGCCCCAGTACATGTTGGGCTGATTCTGAATAACCAGCGGACCGGGCTGGATGCCGTGGATCATCATTGCGCCGATCATCAAGGCCATCAGCGAGTTGGAGGGGATGCCCATGGTCAAAAGCGGTATAAACGAGGTTTGTGCGCCGGCGTTGTTGGCCGCTTCCGGGCCGGCCACGCCCTTGAGTTCACCCTGTCCGAAGCGTTCCGGATGCTTGGAGAGCTTCTTTTCCAGCGCGTAGGAGGCGAAGGGCGGAAGCGCCGCGCCGCCGCCGGGCAGAACGCCCATGATCGAGCCAAGCAGCGTGCCGCGAATGATGGACGGAGTGCACTCTTTGAACTCTTTGCGTGTCGGCAGAAGACCCTTGATTTTGCCTTTCATGACATTGCGGTCTTGTTTCTTTTCCAAGTTGAACAACACTTCGCCTACGCCAAACAGACCGACGACGACGGGGACAAAGTCCATGCCCTCGGCCAACTCCGGAAAACCGAAGGTCATGCGGGCGGCGCCGGAGCTGACATCAATGCCCACTAGGCCAAACAGCACGCCCAACAGCACCATGAGAATGGATTTGGCTGTAGAACCGCCGCCCAGGATGACCGCCGCCACCAAGCCCATAAGCATCAGCGAAAAGTATTCGGGCGAGTTAAAGCTCAACGCAAGCCGCGCAAGCGGCGTGCTGATGGCGGCGACAAGCAATGTGGCAAACGTGCCGGCGATAAAAGAGGCTATGGCCGAAATGCCCAGCGCTTTTCCAGCTTTACCCTGCTTTGCCAGCTGATGGCCATCCAAGCAGGTGACTACTGCGGAAGTTTCTCCCGGCACATTGACAAGAATGGCCGAGGTCGAACCGCCATACTGCGCGCCGTAGAAGATACCCGCCAACATGATCAGGGCCGAGGTCGGCTCCATACCGAAGGTAAACGGTAGCAGCATGGCCACCGTATTCAGGGGCGATATGCCCGGCAGCACACCCACCAGAGTACCTACCAGCGCGCCAAAGAAGCAATACAGCAGGTTGATGGGCGAAAAAGCCACCGAGAACCCCAGAGACAGATTCTGGAGAAAATCCATGCTTTTTCTTCCTCCCCATTACAGGAATGTGGGCCAAATTGACATCGGCAGCTTTAGCCCTATCACAAAAGCCAACGTTGTAAAGGCCGCCAGCACAATGGGATAAATAATCAGTTCCTTTTTTTTGACTTCCTCACCCGCCAGCATAGAAAGCACTGCCAGTACCACTGTTGCGACTACCACGCCGAAAGTGGGCAACAACAGGGCGAAGGCTGCGAACGAGGCGCACACAAGGATCAGGGAGCGCAGTTTAACCCGCTCAATCTTCGCATGCGGCTTAAAAGCACTTTTTACAACGGTAACGACGCCAGCTACGCCAAGAATGGAAGCAAGCACACGAGGCATAAAGCCCGGCCCCATATCCATGGTGGTGCCCATCTTCAAATTCCTGGTTTCAATCAAAGCAACGGCGCTGACAATTATCAGGAAAATTCCGAAAGCGGTGTCGGGCCAGCTTCCGCGCTTTCCCTTTCCAATATTCTCATTCATAGCGATCGCCCTGCTTTCCGTGTGATGTCCGTTACAGAGAGATGTTGTTGGCCTCGATTACTTCGGCCCAGCGGGTCACGTTTTCGTCAATCCAGGCGTCCAGGTCTTCCGGAGTGCCAGTGCTGACTTCCGCGCCCAGGTTAAGGATGTTATCACGCACTTCCTCAATTTCCACAACCTGCGCAATCGCCTCGTTGAGCTGGGTAATAATGGATTCGGGAGTACCGGCCGTGGCAAGCAAGCCCTGCCAAGAGCCGCCCTCGGATTCAGGCAGGCCCAGTTCGGCGAAGGTGGGCATATCGGGCAGATCAGCCAGGCGGGAGCCGCCGGTCACGGCCAGACCCTTGAGTTGATCCTGCACGACGTAAGGCAGCGTTGCCGCGGCGCCGTTGAGGATTACGTCACACTCGCCGGAAACCACGGCGCGGATGGCTTCAGAGCCGCCACTATAAGCGACGATTTTCCAGTCAAGGCCCAGTTCCTCGTTGAGTACCAACTCGGTAAGGTGGTTGCCTGCGCCTACGCCTGAATGCGCTACATTAACCTTGCCGGGGTTTTCCTGAGAATAGGCTACCAGCTCTTCAAAGGTCGTCACCGGCAGGTTTGGACTCACCGCGAGAATATAGGGGGTGAAGGCGAGCATGGAAACGGGCGCCAGGTCGGTCTGAGGATCGTACGTCAGCTCATAGAGGCTGGGGGAGATTGCCAACGTGCCTACATCCATCAGCAGAAGGGTTGTGCCGTTAGGATTTGCATGCGCAACCACATCGGCGCCCAGGTTGCCGCCGGCGCCGGGTTTATTCTCAACGATAACGTCCTGACCCAGAATTTCGGAAAGATGCGGGGAAAGAATGCGTGCCAGAATGTCGGAAGTTCCGCCCGCAGCAAAGGGAACCACGATCGTCACAGTAGAGTCGATTGTTTCCTCGGCCAGAGTGGCGGCGCCAAAAGGAACGAGTGCCAACAGAAGAACGAGAAGCGCAGACAGTATCTTTTTCATGATTTCTTCCTCCTCATTGATTTTCATCATTATGAATGAAGCGTTCGCCCGTCTTAATCAGAGAAACCGCCGCGTTTTGCGAATGACCTCCTTTCTGGCAGTACATCTGATTTTCTCTGATAATCAGATTGGGCATATTATTCTCAAGTGTTAGCCTATCATATTCATTGATAATCTTTGATAATCAGGCCAGGAAAATCCTGCGCCTCCAATTTGGGCTGTACAGGAAGAGGACAGTTATCAGGTCCTGGCCATGGCGCTCAATTCGCGGATGCGCCGCTGGCTGTGCATCCGGGCCAGTTCCGTGATGTGTTCGCTGTCCTGTTCGACAATTGCATCAAACAGCGCGCGATGGTCTTTGAGCACGAAGGGGCGGGATTGAGCGCCCTCCGGATTGTTGAGACGGTTTTCCCGCAGCATGGCGTGCAGCGTGCCCAGCAGGATGGGGGCAAGGTTGTTGCGGCTGATCACCGCTACCTTTAGATGAAAAGCTTCGTCCAACTCGATAAAGCGGCGGGCATCGTCGATAGCAGCTTCCTGCCTATCAAGGATTTGCCGCAGTTCGATTACTTCCTCCGGGGTACGATACTTGGCCGCAAGGGGGAACAGCTCTGCATCCAGCATGGTTTTGAGTTGGTAAATATCCATAATGACAGGGCTGGAATAGTCCATGCCGAACTTGACCAACAGGGAAAATAAACTTTCAACGCGCTTGTTGTCGATTTGCGAGAGGAACGAGCCCGCCCTGGCGTGCGTTTGCACAATGCCCAAAGCTGCGCAGGTAATCAAGCCAGAACGCACCTCGCTGGGACTGCATTGCATCTGCGTTGCCAATGTACGGATGGAAGGCAGTTTGTCTCCTGGCTTAAAGCCATTATCCACAATATAGGAAATGATATCAAACGCCCGGTCGGTGTTTTCCATGCCTTCCCTCCTCATGCATATCAACACATAGAAATACCTTTCATACATCTTTGGACAAATTTGATAATCAGTGCTAATCATATTATATCAAGTGGATGTATTCCTGTCAATACTATTTTTAACTTTTTTGACAAAATGTATGCGTTAAGGGAAATCCTCTTTGAAACGGCGCTTGATGGAGCTTGGGGCGCGATGCGTCGCTGGCTTTGCGGACAAGAGCATATCGCAGTCCAATGCGTAGGCCGTAGGGTGGTATTTTGCACTGCGTTTGGCCTGAGAATTTGGGATTTATAAGTAATAGAACCAGCAGGGGAAGGAAGTGCGGAGTTTCCAAAACAGAAAGGACGCTGTGGATGGAAATTTGGGCGTGAAGCAGAGGAATTCCTCCCGTTAAATCATAGACCCGAGCCGTACAATATGGCCCGGGTCTGCGACTGATTTGCGCGGATGCGCCAGCTTTTGTCATCCGATTATGAAGGGCTTGATCTCTTCCATTAAGTCCTCACAGTTATCAGCGTACACTTCCAAAGTGATCGGCTTGGAGAGATCCAAACTGAAGATACCCAGAATGGACTTGCCATCCACAACATGCCGCCCGACGCGCAAGTCAATATCGTAGGGATAACGGTTTGCGATATTGACAAACGTCTTGACGTTTTCGGCCAGGCTCAGTTTGATATTCACCGCTTTCATGCAAATCGCCTCTCTCATGCTGAATTGTACGGAACTTCGCTACTTTAATTTTATCTCGA
Organism: Candidatus Pullichristensenella stercorigallinarum; assembly: GCA_018712945.1. GTDB lineage: Bacteria > Bacillota > Clostridia > Christensenellales > Aristaeellaceae > Pullichristensenella > Pullichristensenella stercorigallinarum. The sequence continues at coordinate 30,624 of DVFZ01000013.1, forward strand.
ATGTGCCGTATTTGCAATCATATTTGGGTCATTTACCAACATTTAATTTATAAGCTTTGGCATGCTCTTTCCTGCGTAAAATAATTGAAAAACGCACACAAAGCGCTTGACAAAGACGTTCTGATTCGCTATAATAGCATTCGTTGACCGGCGCGGTGCGCTGGAAAACATAAAGCCGAATGGTGTAACGGTAACACTAACGACTCTGACTCGTTCATTCTAGGTTCGAATCCTAGTTCGGCTGCCAATAAGCCTCCATGGTCAAGCGGTTAAGACGTCGCCCTCTCACGGCGAAAACTGGGGTTCGAGTCCCCATGGAGGTGCCAGCATCCTTACCAGAAATTAGTGTAATTCTGGTAGGGAATTTTTTAACATATTGAGATCCATCTTTTCACCTTTTTCTCCATTGGTACCTGAAAAAGGTTATAAAAGATTATTCAATGTTGTCCAACAGAAGGCGACTTTGCCAAAATTATCTTCTTCCCTAGAAAAAAGTGCAAAAATGGCAGGGCTGCCATTTTTGCAAGATTTTTCTTCTATCGAATAAATCAACCGCCAGAGGGATGAAAATTATCACTTGATAAGCACCATCATGCGTAATATATAAAGGCATCTTTAAGAAAAAGCATCGTCGTTTGCACGGAAAAAAGCACTCAAACGACATCTTTCCTCCCTCAAAAGCCGCAAAAAGGCCAGTTCCTTTCGGAACCGGCTTTTGGAAAATCCTTGATTGGCTTTCTTACTTGCCGAAGTAGCGCTTGAGCAGGCCTTCGAACGCCTTGCCGTGGCGGGCCTCGTCGCGGGCCATTCCTCATGCATGGTGTCGTAGATGGCGTCGAGGTTGAGGGCCTTGGTGAACGGCCATCATAAGAGCCTAAAACGCTGATATCGTGGGCTTTTTCGCGGCGATACGATGAACCGCGAGGGCACTTGCCGAAGCACCCACAAATCGCCAGTAGAGTACAAAATCGGGATTCTTTTCAAAGGGCACCTTGAAAAGTGGCGATTTAGGAGGGATTTTCGATGGCGAAACAGCAGGACACAGGCGTGTATCAACTTTAAAATGGGAATTGGGCTTTCCGCTTCAAGGTGGTTGTAAATGGCGATCCTGTTTACAAGAAGTGCAGCAAGGATGAATGGAGCGAACCGCTGAAAAATAAGCGTGCCGCAATCAAGGCAAGGAAACAGGCCATAAAAGCGGAAAAAGCGAACGAAGGGCAAATCGCAAGCCAAACGCCCACACAGATTCCAGTTTTATCAAAGACCATTGCCGAGGTGTACGCTGAATACTGCGAGAAGGGACGAAAGGACAGGGCTTTCCAGACCATCCGCAAGCAGGATTCACTATGGGAGAATCATTTGAGGGCAAGGTTTGGAGATAGGAAAATAGACAGCATCACCACAGCAGAAGTACAGGATTATTTATCCGCTTTGTATTATGAAGATGGCTATGCGTATATGTATGTTGAAGGATTCCTAAAGATGTTCTATCTACTGTTTGGACAGGCGTATTCCCGAGGGTATTTGAACACATGGCGTTATAATCGCCTTTGCGTCAACAAAGCCACGAAGATTCACATGCCAAAGATGAAGATTGACGAAGATATAGATATACACATCTTCACAGAATCGGAATTGAAGGTTATGGACGATTATTTCAGAGGCTCCAACGCTGAAACCGCTTATTTGCTTGGGCGTTATTGCGGCTTGCGTATCAATGAATGTTATGGCCCGAAATGGGAACAGGTGGATTTGGAAAGAGGCACAATCAGGATAGAACAACAGATGGTGTATCAGAATGGTGTTATTAAACTTGTGCCCTTGAAAACCAGAAACGCAAGGAGAACGATTTACCTTTGCGACAAACTGAAAGACTATTTTTGCAGACTCAACGAACAACGCCAGCAGATAACGCCCGTACAGGAACAGCAGAGGGAACAAAATCAGACATTTGTCTA
>DVFZ01000114.1 GCA_018712945.1 Candidatus Pullichristensenella stercorigallinarum
CGACGACTTTGGCAGGCAGCTAGCTGCCTGCCAAAGTCGGAGCAACGACCGCCCCATGCGCCCTCTGAACTGGCTCTCCCCTCGCCAAATTCTTTCTTCCTTTTGCGTCCAATTTGTTTGACAAACCTACAGTTTTGCAATTATGGATTGTAAAAATGTAGCGCTATAATATAAATTGGCAGAGAGAGGAAAGGGCGAGAATTGAGATCGGGAAGTAAAACTATACACGAGTGGGGATGATACAAGCGTAGTCATTCCTGCGCAGGGCGCGACGGCCGCACAGCCATCCCGGTCAGTGCAGGAGACGCAGGTGCTTGGGAACGTGTGCTGCCGCAATCCTGAGCTGGTGGAGCGTAAGTGTGGATGCGGGAGCGGAGATCCGCACATTGTGCGGATAGACAGTGACCGGTGATGCGGCGAGAAGGGTCGAGCACGGCGGGGAAGGGAGTGGAACCATATGAGTGGGTAAAGCATCGGAACCATTCGACACGGACTGATTCGACCGTGTACCCCGCATCACAACGGGAAATTGGAGCGCAGCAATCGGGAAGACCAGTGGTGTTTCTATGACACGCATCGCTCTATTCCCCGCCAGCTTTGGCGGGCAGCTGGCCGCCTACCAAAGTACAGAATGCTGACGAAGCCCGCAAACGCGAAAAATTGCTTTCGCCAAAGGAAATGCGAAAGCAATTTTGTTTCCTGCGTCAGCCGCACAAGTAGGCTGCGGTCACTTACGTCCATGTAAGCTCCCTTGCCTGCAAGTTTGCATTCTTGTCTTGCGGACTATTGCATCCCTCTGACAGTCTGTTGATTTTGTCGAGCTCCTGAACACCCGCTTCCCTCGCGGAAGCGGGGGGCTTGCGCTTATTTGGGATTTCCTGCGGATGCGGGGCGGAGGCGCATGATGGCGGTAGGCCTGACAAAATAGAAAAAGAGAACAGCCCTTTGCAAAAACTGCGCAAAAAACGCTCCGGCGCGCGCTCCGAACGTCCGCGCCCTATCCTGGCGCGGGTTTTGACGCGCGGCCAGCGTCGCTTTTAAAACACAGAAAATGCCGCGCGCGGTTTGACAAGCGCGTATATACAAGGTACAATAGCAGAGGAAAGCCCGTCGAAAAATTGCAGACGGAGGCTACATATGAAAAGGGACCGAGGATTTTACCTGAAGCTGTTTGCGTCAACCTTTTCGCTTAGTGCCTTTACCTTTGGCGGTGGATATGTCATCATTCCGATGATGCGGCGCAAGTTTGTCGAGCAGTATCACTGGATGGAAGAGGAAGAAGTGCTGGATATGGCGGCGATCGCCCAGTCCTCGCCGGGGCCGGTGGCGGTGAACGCCGCCATCCTTATGGGGTTTCGCCTGGCGGGGGCGGCGGGAGCGCTGGTCGCGGCGCTGGGCACCGTGCTGCCGCCGTTGCTGATCATCGCCGTGATTTCGGTGGGGTACGAAGCGTTCCGGGACAATGTGTATGTCAGCCGCGTGTTGCGCGGCATGCAGGCGGGCGTGGCCGCAGTGGTGTTCAGCGTGGTGCTGCGTATGGCCTGCGCGCTGGTGAAGGATAAAAAGTGGGTTTCCGTAGCGCTGATGGTTGCGGCGTTGGCGGCGTCCATTTGGCTGGGCCTGAATGTGATCTGGATATTGCTGTTTTGCGGGGCAGCGGGCGTGCTGGCCACGCTGTGGACGCGCATGAGGGGAGGGAAAGGAGCATGACGGCCCTTCTCGAACTGTTTTGGAGCTTTTTCCAGGTAGGCCTGTTCAGCTTTGGCGGCGGCTATGCGGCCATGCCGCTGATCCAGGCGCAAGTGGTGGAGCTGCACGGATGGCTGAACATGAGCGAATTTGCCGATATCATCACCATTTCCCAAATGACGCCCGGCCCCATCGCCATCAATTCGGCTACGTTTGTGGGCATGCGCATCGCCGGGATTTCCGGGGCCTTGGTGGCCACGCTGGGCTGCGTATTGCCCTCGTGCGCGGTGGCGCTTCTGTTGGCGAAACTGTATTTGAAATATCGCAGCCTCGACCTGATCCACGGCGCGCTGAGCGGACTGCGTCCGGCAGTGATCGCTTTGATTGCTTCGGCGGGGGTGACGATTCTGCAAGGCGCCCTGCAAACGTCAACAGGCGGCATGGACTGGCTGAACGCGGGTATATTCGCCGCGGGGTTGCTCCTGCTGCTTTTGCGGCCAAAGACGGATCCCATCGCGGTCATGTTGGGCGCGGGACTGGCAGGGTTGGCCGGCTATCAATGGCTGCCGCTTTAGGGACGCAAAGAGGCTCCGGGATGTTTTGTCCCGAAGCCTGGGGATGACGGGTGTCGTTCGCGCCCTGAGGCACGCTTGCGCGCTTTCGCCCGCATGCCGCCGCGCCGTTCAGCAAGGCGGGGGCGAAAGGCGCGCAAGGGGCGTTTACGCCCGGCGCGCGTCAGGCCTGACCGGAAAACTTCTGCCGGACCTGGTCGATCTTCTGCTGTTCTGCCTGCTGGGTGGGATACCAGCCCTTTGAGGCCATCTTCTGATACAGCTCGTCCTGCATACACAGGCTTTTGTTGAGCGCTTTGTCAAAGGTATCGTGTACGTTGCGGGTGCCGGACTCGATGGTGCCGTGCATATACAGGTCGCACACACCCTTGGTCGTCAGAAGCAGGTTTTCCATAATAAACCGATCGTTCAAAGGGTTCCCCTCCTTACACCAGCTGGTAGAACTGGCTGAACAGCTGCTGATGGTTGTTCATCATCTGCTGTACAAAGCCTTTCAGCTCCGGGTCGGTCAGGTTGTTCAGCGCCTCCTGGCACTGTGCCTTGAGAATTTTCTCATGGCCGAGCGCGTCCTCCACGTAGAGCAGTTCCTTGGGACTCATGCTCAATCACCTCCGCGCTTAATATTGCCCCGCGCGTGCCGCGGCATGCGGCGGGGAAAACGGCAAATTTTTCCAAGAGGGCAGCCATGGGAAAGGAAGGACGTTTATGGAAATTATCGCCCGCATCCACACAGATTTCCCTACCAAATTCGGCGTGCCCCGGCAAGGTGGGCTGGTGGACGCGCT
>DVFZ01000115.1 GCA_018712945.1 Candidatus Pullichristensenella stercorigallinarum
ACCTTGACGACTTCGACTTCGATCTCGTCGCCAACCTTTACATCGGTCGAGGAGAGGTCAGCTTTCTTAACCAATCCGTCTGCCTTGTAACCGACGTTGACGCAGACCTCGTCATTGGTGATCTGCACCACGGTGCCCGTGATGGTCTGTCCGGGGCGGAGCTGTACCATGGACTTTTCCACATCCGCCATAAAGTCGGATTCCGTGGCGTTGGCCTCGGCCTGCTGCTCCTCGGACGGAGTGACCTGCTTCTCGATGTCGTTCATTCTTGCTGCTACCTCCTTAATTGTACAATCCGGCGTAGAGGCGCCGGCTGTAATTCCAACCAGATCTGCCGCTTGAATCCATGTATTTTCAACCTCGCGCGCGCCTTCGATGAAGTGCGAGCGCGGGCAGACCGCTTTGACCAGCTCAAACAGCTTGCGGCTGTTGGAGCTTTCCCGGCCGCCCACGACAATCATTACGTCGGCGCTTTGCGCCAGGCGGACGGCCTCTTCCTGCCGCTCGCGCGTGGCGGGGCAGATTGTCTTGCGTATTTCCATTGCGCGCACGCGCTTTTGCAGGGCGGCGCACACGCGCTCGAAGCGCTCGGAGATAAACGTGGTTTGCGATACCACCAGGGCGCGCTCCATTTCCGGCAGGGCATTGGCGGCGGTTTCGTCGGCTACGGCGTAGCTTTCCCCGGCCGTCCAGCCACGGATGCCCTCCACCTCGGGGTGATGCTCTTCGCCCACCACGATCAGAGGGATTTTCCTTGCCTCGGCCTCCTGCGCCATTGCGTGTATGCGCTTCACAAAGGGGCAGGTGGCGTCGCATACTTCGCGCGCGCGCGCGCGTAAACGCGAAAGCGTCTGACGGCCTACGCCGTGCGAGCGCACAACCGCCACAGCACCTTCGGGGATATCCTCCGGCGCATCCGCGCTCAGAACGCCCTTTTCGGCCAGTTCCGCCACCACCCTGGGGTTGTGGATTACCGGGCCAAGCGTCCAAGCAGGGGCGGCGCGGCTGGCGGCTTCCACCGCCCGGCGCACCCCGAAGCAAAATCCGGCATGTTTCGCCACGATTACTTTGGAAACAGGAACTCCCCCTCAACCTACATAACATATAGAAAATACGCTAACTTATACCATTCGCGGGGCGAAAAGTAATTCCTGCAAACAAAAACTTTTCTCAAAAATTTAACATGAATTTGCAGGAGAAAAACCACTCTGTGTGATATGGCGGCGGCAGAACCGGCCTATTGCCCCTGCCGCCCAAACAGCACAGTGGGATCGCCCAGTGGATATACCTGCACGTTTTGCACGTAAGACGTGCTGGAACCGGCCAATTCGCCGGCGACATCGAGATACCAGGCGACGCGGCGGGAGAGGTAAAGGCCGATTTCGTTGAGGGTGATCTGACGGTCGTAGTCCGCATCGGCGCGTAAGGCGGCGCGGCGGGCGCTGCCGAGGCTCCAGCCCGCTCCGTCGCAAAGGGCGCGGGCCAGCACGGTGGCCATGTCGCTTTCGGTGACGTTTTCGTCAAAGCTGATGCGGTAGCTGTCCTGGTCGAGCGAGGCGCTGGCGACAACCTTGTATTTGCTTCCGGCAAAAGAGGGCGAACCGATGCGGCCGGAAAATACCTGCACGATGCCGCGGTTGAAATCCTCCAGCGACGAAGCCTGGCCAATCAGGCCGCCGCTGCCGCAGCAGTCGGCAATGACCACCACCGTGCCGGGGATCTTGCGCAGTTCGCGCTCCAGGTCGCTGGCGGCAATCACTGAGCCGTCATAAAGTTCAAAAAAGCTCATGCCATGTGCGTAATAGCCGTGGCAGGTGATATAAAACAGGGAGATATCGCCCTCCCGCGCGTCCGCGAAGGCGGTGCGGATGGCGGCAAGCGTTTCCTCGCGCGTGGAATCGAGCAGCACTGTGGTTTCGTAGCTTTCCCCATCCACATTTTGGCTTTGCAGCATGGAGGCGACGCTCTGCGCGGTGTTAATGGAGCCGACGCGCACTGTGTTTACCGATTCCTGGTACATCTGCTGGCCGACAATCAGGGCGCGCAGCTTGGCCGCGGCCGGCTCGACCGTTACTTCGAGGATATCGGTGTGCCCGCCGTCCAGCGCCGTGGCGATGATGCGGGCTGTACCCTCGGCAAGTCCGGTCACTACGCCGTCCGGGGTGACGGAGATAATGTCTGAGCCTTCCACCGCGTAGCTCACGCGCCGGTCGGAGGCGTATTCTGGGTAGAATTCCAGCGCCGTACTCACGCTTTCACTAACCCGCAGGGTCAGCGCGCTCTGGGAAAAGGCGATACCGGAGAGGGGAACGCCCGCCACCTCTACCGTGCAGGAGGCGCTGGCGCCGCCCCAGGCCCGGGCGGTGATCACCGCTTCGCCGGCGGCGAGGGCGTGTACCTCGCCGGACTGCGTCACCGTGGCCACGGCAGGGTTAGAGGAAGAAAACGTCACGGTGGGATGCGCGTCCTGCGGCAAAACCTCCGCCGTCAAAAGCTGTGTTTCACCGATGCCCATCGCCAGGCTCTGCGCCGAAAGAGAAACCGATTCCGGCCGCGCCGCGCGCGCCGTATCCTGTTCCACGCTCAGGCGGTAGGGACCGGTGGAGGCGTCGAGGGCGGATACGCGCACGTAATAGCGTGCCCCGGCCTCCAACGCGCAGTCGATGACAAAGCCGCCTGTATCGCCGCCGGCCTCGCGCAGTATGTGGCCGGATGCGTCCATGACCACACCACAGAGTACGAGCGACTCCGCGTTTTCAGCAGGTTCGGCGTGAATCGTGGCCGGGCCGCCGTCCTGGGCGGTAAAGGCATACCAGTGCGCGTCGCCCGCGCGCACGAGCAATTTTTCGTAGGACAGGCTATCCCCATCCAGCTCAATGGGCTTTTCAAAACTGCGTCCCAGCGTGGCGCGCATCACTTCCAACCACCCGCTGCCCGTGCCGCCAAGAACCAGCGTATAGGTTTCGCCCGCGTTCAGGCTGGCCTCAAACAAGCGCATGGAACCGCCGCCGGAGGCAATCAGCGTTTCCCCATGGTACAGACGCACGTCCACGGCGGGCGACTCCCCGTCTCCTGGGAAAAAATAGACGCTGTAAACGCTGTTGGCAGCGGGTGTAAAAGAAAAACGCTGTTCTTCGCCCGCAAGCGTCACATGCGCGTGCGCGTCGGCAGGCAAGGCGGCGGTTTCGGCGCCGCTGATGGACACGGAAAATGCGCCGGCCGCGAAAACCGACGCAAACAACGCAAACAGCAGTACCGCCAGTGTTGTCTTTCGAATCACGTGTCCTCCGGGGCGTTTTGCCCGCCAACCGTATTCCCGGGCCACAGGCGCGGAAAGCCGCTTCGAACCTCCCGCGCCGCGGCCTTTCTATTCAGCTTCGAGATATTCCAGCCGCACGTAACCTTCCACTTCGGCGGTGCGTATGCGCACCCAGCCGTCGCCCGCATCCGAGGATACGATGACGCGCTGGCCGTACCCAAGCGCCGACACAATGCGCGCGCTGGTGGAAGGTTCCTCGCGCACGTTCAGGCTTGAGGAACGGCTTTCCAGCATGACGGCCGCATAGTACTCGCCTTCCTCCAGCGCCGGCAGGGGCGCGGGCGTGGGAGTGGGGGTGGGACGCGCCCGGGCAAAGCCGATGCTCTCGGGCAGTTCCTCCAGGGCCGTCAGTTCCACTTCCGGCCATTCAATCACTTCCAGCGTCATGCCCGGATAGTAGAAGTTGAGGATTTCCGTATAGGTCATGCCATACTCTCCAGCCATCCACTGCGCCCCGCGCTGGCTCATGCCTACGCCGTGGCCAAAGCGCCGCATGGAGATGGTAAAGGAGCCGTCTTCCTCCTGCGTGGCGCTGACCAGCTCGTAGTCGCCGCCATTCAGCCCCAGCGACAGGCCGTCCTTGATCTGGTCGTATACCGACAGATCCACCGTTACCGGATCGGGCAGGGTGACGCGGCCATCCTGGTAGACAAAGGGCAGGGCGAGCTGTCCGCGCCGCGCCAGAGACAGGCCGTAAGCCGAGGCGAGCATTTCCTCGCTGAAAGCCGAGCCATTTTCAAACAGGGGCGCGTAATCGTCGCCCTCCTGCGCGTACCAGCCATTCAACTGCGCCGAAATGGAAAGCGTGAAGCGCAGTTGCGTATACATATAGCTGCCTTCGAATTTCGGTTCGACCGGCTCGATGGAAACCACGGATTCAAGCTCTACATCCTCGTAAGGGAGATCCATCGCCGCGAGCGCTTCTTCCAGCATGCCGCGCAGGGTGGCGTTGTCGGAAACGTCGGCCTGGAAGGAAATGCTGTTAACCAGGCTGGAGGGGTTCTCCAGGTCGTAGGGATCGTCTACCATCGCCAGGTAGCCATAGTCGCCGGAGCCGCCCCAGATATCGGTGGCCAGCGCCGTCTGCCCGCCGTTGCTGGCGGTGTAGTAGCACATGGCGAAGCCGCCGTTGTAGGTGCCCACCACGCCGCGCGTGGCCTCCACCGCGGCGATGACGTTGGTGTACTCGGCCTCCAGCCCACGGTAGACCTGATCCTGTGTGGTATCGACCACATCGTAATCGCGCGCGGCGCTGACCCACTTGCGGCCCATCGCGTAGGTGCGCGCGGCCACAGCCTGGGCCTTGAGCGCCTCCAGCGGGAAGGAATCGCTCATTTCATAGGCCACCACGCCCTTGAGGTAGTCCTCGATATGGATGGTGAGGATGCAGCGCAGCCCGCCATCGGAAACCGATACGCTCAGGTCGCCCTCGAACAGGGCATCCCGCGCCGATTCGTGGATATAAATGCCATTTTCGCCGCCGTCGGTGACGGCCTGACGGGTGAGCGTCATGGACGGCCCCATGTCGATGGTGAGGCCGCCCACGCTCAAAAGGATGTTTTCGCCGTCCACAGCCAACACAATTTGCGTATCGCGGTCAAAGCGGAAACCGCGATCGCCCTCCACGGTATAGGAACCAGCCAGCGTCATGCCCAGCGAGGCCGGATCCCCCAGAGACAGGAGGTATACGCGCAGCATGCCGTCATCCTCGATGGACGAAGCCACGGGCGTCTGCGCGTCTTCCCCAAAGATAAATCCCAGCGCCAAAGCGGGCGCGGAGGTGAGCAGCACAACAGCCATGAGCGCGCTCAAAGCGCGTCTGAAACGTAACTGCATGAAAACCCTCCCACGTTGATACTTATAATATAGACGCATTTGACCGCCAAACGGTTCACGCGGCGACGAGCCATTCATACGCCAGCCTGGCCACCAGAAGAACCAGCACGCCCAACATGACATAGCGAATCAGCCGCGCGCCGATGCGCATCGCCAGCTTCGAGCCGGCCCAGCCGCCGGCGATGGAACACACAATCGCCGGAGCCGCCAGGCGGAACAACACGTCCCCGCTGATGAGAAACGATGCAAGCGCCGCAAGGTTAGAGGCCAGATTGACCGGCTTGGCCGTTCCCGAGGCCGTCACCATGTCCATGCCCGCCGCCCAGGTAAACAGCATGATCATCAGCGTCCCCGCGCCCGGGCCGAAGAAGCCGTCGTAAAAGCCGCAACCCAGCCCAATCAGGAAGCACAGGGCGTAAATGCCGCGCGTCATTTCCCTGGGGCGCGCAGGCGTATCGCGCTTGAAGGCCACCACCAACGCCATGAGTGGAACGCCGACGAGCATGATGGTGCGCACAACGGCTTCGTCCATCATTTTCAGAATCTCCGCGCCAACGAACGCCCCCGGCAGCGCCCCGGCCACAGCCAGCAGCGCCGGCCAGAGGAGCAACTTGTGCCCCCGGCCAAACCGCACCGTGGCCACAAATGTGCCGAAACATGCCGAAAGCTTGTTTGTGCCCGCCGCCAGCGTCGGCGGTAGCCCGGCCAGGTAATAGGCCGGCAGTGAAATCAGGCCGCCGCCTCCGCCGATCGCGTCAATCAGCGAGGCCAGGAACACCAAGGGGCAGACCGTCCAGTACATTGCGGCCGTTACTTCCATAATGATAACCACCTACCCAGTATATATTATACCATGAAACAGGGACAAGAGGGCAGGGAAAATGAGGCATTTTTCGGGCATGGGCATTTTCAACGGGAATTTAACACGCCCATGCTATGATAGAGGTGAAAAATACAGGCTGTAAAAAAGGGAAGGCAGGACGGCCTGTAAAATCGGTTCCGGCGAAAGGTTGAAAACCCGTTGGGTTTTCAAGTCGGCAAAGCCGACCGATTTTGACGATTTGAAAAATCGGCAAAATCGCCTCCTGTGCGGCGGAACCG
>DVFZ01000116.1 GCA_018712945.1 Candidatus Pullichristensenella stercorigallinarum
GACGCCCACAAAATCCTGGTCTACGACCTGGGCGGCGGCACGTTCGACGTCAGCCTCATGGAAGTCGGCGACGGCGTGTTTGAAGTGCTGGCCACCGGCGGCGACACGCACCTGGGCGGCGACGATTTCGACAACCGCCTGATCGACTATATCGCTTCCGAGTTCCAGAAGGAAAACGGCATCGACCTGCGCAAAGACCGCATGGCCCTGCAGCGCCTGAAGGAAGCCGCGGAGAAGGCCAAGATCGAGCTGTCCGGCCTGATGAGCGTCAACGTCAACCTGCCGTTCATCACCGCCGACGCCACCGGCCCCAAGCATCTGGACGTCACCATCAGCCGCGCCAAGTTCAACGAGCTGACCGCGGATCTGGTCGACAAGACCATTGGCCCGCTCAACCAGGCCATGAAGGATGCCGGTGTGACCGCCAAGGACATCGACAAGGTCATCCTCGTGGGCGGCTCCACCAGGATTCCCGCCGTGCAGGAAGCCGTGCAGCGCGTCACCGGCAAGGAGCCCTACAAGGGCATCAACCCCGATGAGTGCGTGGCCATCGGCGCGGCCATCCAGGCCGGCGTGCTCGGCGGCGACGTCAAAGACGTGGTGCTGCTGGATGTCACCCCGCTGTCTCTGGGCATTGAGACCATGGGCGGCGTGTTCACCAAGCTGATTGAGCGCAATACCACCATCCCGGTCAAGCAGACGCAGATCTTCTCCACCGCCGCGGACGGCCAGACCTCGGTTGAGGTGCATGTCCTCCAAGGCGAGCGCGAAATGGCTGCCTACAACAAGACCCTGGGCCGCTTCCAGCTCACCGGCATCGCCCCCGCGCCGCGCGGCGTGCCGCAGATTGAGGTCACCTTCGATATCGACGCCAACGGCATCGTGCACGTATCCGCCAAGGATTTGGGCACTGGCCGCGAGCAGTCCATCGCCATCACCGCTTCTTCCAATATGTCTGAGGAGGAGATCAAGAAGGCCGTGCACGAGGCTGAGCAGTACGCCGCCGAGGACAAGAAGAAGAAGGACGAAGTTGAAACCATCAACCGTGCCGACCAGCTCATCTATCAGACCGAGCGTACCATGAAGGAGATGGAGGGCAAGCTCGACGCCGCCGATAAGGCCAAACTCGAGGAGGAACTCAACAACTTCAAGAAGGTGCGCGAGAGCAACGACCCGGCGCAGATCAAGTCCGCCATGGATGCCTTCTCGCAGGCGACCTACGCCATCTTCGGCAAGGTCTACCAGCAGCAGGGCCAGCAGGGCGGCGGCGACCAGGGCGGCGCGCAGGGCGGCTACACCGCCGACAACAGCACCGACGATGGCACCGTGGAAAGCGACTTCACGGACAACAAGTAATCCCGCCGTTGGCGGAAGGCCGCTCCGGAGCCTGTCCGGACAGATAACCAGACCCCGGGGCGGAGGCGGTTTCGCCTCCGCCTTCGGGGCGTTCACATAGAGGGAGGGGAAACCCTTGGCAAAACGCGACTATTATGAAGTGCTCGGCGTCGAGCGCACGGCCGACGAGGCCGCCATCAAGGCGGCGTACCGCAAGTTGGCCAAGAAGCTGCACCCGGACGTCAACCCGGGCGACAAGGACGCCGAGGAAAAATTTAAAGAGGTCAACGAAGCCTATCAGGTGCTTTCAGACCCGAAAAAGCGCGCCCAGTATGACCGCTTTGGCCATCAACAGCCTGGCGCGGGCGGCGCTGGAGGCGGCTATGGCGATTTCTCCGGCTTTGGCGGTTTCGGCGGCTTCGATGTGGAAGATATTTTCTCGTCGTTTTTTGGCGGCGGTTTTGGCGGCGGTAGCCGCGCGCGGCGCGAGCAGGGCCCGACGCCCGGCGCGGACTTGCGCTATGATATAACCATTTCCTTTGAAGAAGCAGCCAAGGGCTGCGAAAAGGACATCAACCTGGTGCGCGACGAGGCTTGCCCCAACTGCCACGGCACGGGCGCCAAGCCCGGCACACAACCGCAATCCTGCCCCACCTGTCAGGGCACGGGACAGGTGCGCACCACCTCCAATACGCCCTTTGGCACCATCCAGAACGTTCGTACCTGCCCCAACTGCCATGGCAGCGGCCAGATTGTTTCCGATCCCTGCCCGAAGTGCAACGGGCGTGGCAAGGTGCGTTCTTCCAAGCGCCGCACCGTGCGCATTCCCGCCGGTATCGACAATGGCCAGATCGTCACCATTCGCGGCCAGGGCGAGGCGGGCGAGCGTGGCGGCGAGCCGGGCGATTTGCTCATCGTCGTCACTGTCAGGCCGCACCGCCTGTTCAAGCGCCAAGGGACGGATCTGTATCTGGAAATGCCGCTTACTTTCACGCAGGCGGCCCTGGGCGTGGAAACCGACGTGCCCACGCTGGATAGGCCCGTCAAGTACCGCTTCCCCGAGGGCACACAGCCTGGGCAGACCTTCCGCATCCGCGGGCAGGGCATCCCTTCGCTGCGCGGCGGCGGTAAGGGCGATCTGTATGTGACGGTCAATGTGGAAATCCCGAAAAAACTCACCGAAAAGCAGAAGAACATCCTGCGCCAGTTCGACGGCACCGTCACCGGGCAGGAGTACGAACAGAAAAAATCGTTCTTTGACCGCGTAAAAGAGGCGTTTGGAGGAAATTCGTAAATGCAGTGGACGGAAGTAACGGTGCTTACCACTACCGTAGGTTCGGAAATGGTCTCCGCCATCCTTGAGCAGGCTGGCAGCACGGGCGTGATGATTGAGGACAAAAACGACGTTTACGCCAACCAGCGGCCCGAGGGCCAGTGGGATATCATCGACGAGGCCATTGCCGAGCGCATTGGCGACGATGTGCGTGTCACCGGCTATTACCCCGTGGACGAGCGCCTTGCCGATACCATGGCTTCCATCCGCGAGGGCATATCCGGCCTGCGCGCGCAGGGCCTGCCCTTTGACTTGGGCAAGCTGGAAATCCTCACCAATACGGTGGATGAGGAGGACTGGGCCGAAAACTGGAAAAAGGATTTTAAGCCCATCCGCCTCGGCAACCACATGGTCGTCAAGCCGAGCTGGTGCGATTACGCGCCGCAGGAGGGCGATCACATCATCGAGCTCGACCCCGGCATGGCCTTCGGCACCGGCACGCATGAAACCACCGGCATGTGCGTGCGCCTCGTGGAGGAGCATGTGTGCCCCGGCCAGAAGGTGATCGACCTTGGCACCGGTACCGGCATCCTCGCCATTGCCGCCGCCCATATGGGCGCGCGCGACGTGTTGGCCATCGACCTGGACGCCGTGGCCGTGCGCGTGGCGAAGGAGAACGTGGCAAACAACGGCTTTGCGGACATCATCCGCGTGCAGCAGGGCGACCTGCTCGACCATGTGGACGAGGCCGCCGACGTGGTGGTGGCCAACATCATTGCCGACGTCATCATCGCCCTGTGCGGCCCGGTAAAGCGGCATATTTTGCCCGGCGGGCTGTTCATCTGCTCCGGCATCGCCCGCGAGAAAAAGGATGAAGTCATCTCCGCGCTGGAGGCGGCGGGCTATCAAAACCTGGAAGTTCTCGATGACGGCGAGTGGACGGCCATCGCCGCCCGCCGGCCGTGAACGCCTTTTACATAGAGGATGGCCGCCTTTCGGCGGAGGACGCCCGCCACGCGGCCAAGGTGCTGCGCCTGCGCCCCGGCGACGAGATCGTCGCCCTGGACGGCAAGGGCGGGCGCTTCCGCGCGCGGCTGGAAGAGGACGGCGCGGTAGAGGTGCTTGAACAGCTGCCTTCCAACGAGCCGCGCCTGCGCCTCACCGTTTATCAGGGCGTGCCCAAAGCGGACAAGCTGGAGATGCTTGCGCAGAAGCTCACCGAGCTGGGTGTGTCCCGCCTTGTGCCGGTGGAGATGGAGCGCAGTGTGCGCCGTTTTGAAAAGGTAGACCGCCTACGCAAGATTGCCCGCGAGGCCGCCAAGCAGTGCCGCCGCGCCCTGCCTATGGAAATCGCCGGACCCATGGCGTGGGATGATGCCGTCAGGGACATGCGAAAGCGCGCCCTGCTCGCCGCTCCCTGGGAGGAGGCGGAGGACGGGCGGCTGACCGAGCTTTCGCCCTGCGAAGATATCGGCTTGCTCATCGGCCCGGAAGGCGGCATCACCGCGCGGGAGATTGAAGAGAGCGGCGCAAAAACCGTGACGCTGGGGGCGCGCATATTGCGCACCGAAACCGCGGCCATTGCCGCCGCCGCCATCGTCATGGCCGTCATGGGGGAAATATGAGCACAATCGCTTTTCACACCCTCGGCTGCAAGGTCAACCAGTACGATACCGAAGCCATGCGCGAATCCTTCGAGCGCGCCGGCTGGACAGCGGTGGACTTTGAAGGCGAGGCCGACGTTTATCTCATCAATACCTGCACCGTCACCGGCACGGGCGACCAGAAATCCAGAAAGCTCATCCGCCGCGTGGCGCGCGAGCATCCGCATTGCGCCATCATTGCGGCCGGTTGCCTTGCCCAGCGCGAGGCCGAAGAAATGCTGAAGATGGACAACGTGGCGCTGGTCATCGGCGTGCAGAGGCGCGCCGAGGTGGTGGAGCTTTTGGAGCGCGCCCGGCGCGAAGGCCCCATCAACGCCGTATCCCCGCTCAAGGGCGCTTCCTTTGAGCACCTTTTCGTCACCCGTCACGAGGGCAAGACCCGCGCCACCATGAAGATTCAGGAGGGCTGCGACCGCTTCTGCGCCTACTGCATTATCCCCACGGTGCGCGGCCCGGTGCGCTCCATGCCCCTGGCGGATGTGCGCGCCGAGGCGCAGAGGCTGGCGGCAGCGGGCTATCCGGAGATCGTCGTCACTGGTATCCACCTGGCCAGCTATGGGCGCGGTACGGAAAACACGCTGTTGGACGCCATCCGCGCCGTAGCCGGGGCAGTCCCGCGCGTGCGGCTCGGCTCGCTGGAACCGCTGGTGGTGACAGAGGAATTTGCCTGCGGCGTGGCGGAGTTGGGCCGGGTCATGCCGCAGTTCCACCTTTCCATGCAAAGCGGCTCGGCGGGGGTGCTTGCGCGCATGCGCCGCCGCTATACGCCCGAGCAGTATATGCGGGCTGTGGAGCGCCTGCGCCGCCATATGCCCGGCTGCGCCATCACCACCGACGTGCTCACCGGCTTTCCCGGCGAAACCGAACAGGAGGCGCGGGAAACGCTGGACTTCGTGCGCGCGGTCGGCTTTGCCCGCATCCACGTATTTCCCTATTCCCGCCGCAAGGGAACGGTGGCGGACGCGATGCCAAATCAGGTGAGCGAGGCGGTAAAGCGCGAGCGTGCGGCAAAACTTTTGATTCTTGGGAACCAATTGGAAGAAAATTACGTCTCAGAATTGGTGGGCTCAACGCAGGACGTGCTGTTTGAGACCGCCATCGGAGAAGCGGAGGCGGAGGGCTATACCGGCCAGTACGTGCGCGTGCGGGCCAAGGCCCGTCCGGGTGAAATCCGCAGGGTAAGAATCCTTGGGCGCGAGGGAACGCTCGCGCAGGGGGAAGTTGTGGACTGATGGGAGGTGAACGTTATGGACTGCATTTTCTGCAAGATTATCGCGGGGGAGATTCCCAGCGATAAGGTATACGAGGATGAAAGTGTGCTCGCCTTCCGGGACATCAACCCCCAGGCGCCGGTACATGTACTGATTGTGCCCAAAAAGCACATGCGCAATATTCTTGAGTGTGACGACGCTACCGCCACGGCGGTGCTCAAGGCGATCGGCGAAGTTGCCCGTCAGGAAGGCGTTTCCGTGTCCGGTTTCCGCGTGGTGACCAACTGTGGGCGCGATGGCGCACAGTCGGTCGAACATTTGCACTTCCATCTGCTCGGCGGGGACAAGCTGTCTGAAAGCATGGCGTAAGCGTGTCAAAGGCCGCAAATTATTCTGAAAATAACTTTGCAGGGGCGCAGATTCGCTTGACGGCTACATAGCCGATGGAGTATAATAGCTTATGTGGCGCACCCCGCGCGCCCATTGGCGTCTGCCATCACCTGCGAGGGGAGGGAAACATATGTCTGAAATTCGCGTCAAGGAAAACGAATCCTTGGAGAGCGCCCTGCGTCGTTTTAAGCGCAAGACCGCGCGCGACGGTATTCTCGCGGAGGCCCGCAAGCGCGAGCATTATGAGAAGCCCAGCGTAAAGCGCAAGAAGAAGGCGGAGGCAGCCCGTAAGCGCAAGTATTAATGCCTAAAGCCGCCCCTTTGCCCCTGTCGCAAAGGGGCGGCTTTCAAATTCCCCGGCACGGTAAGACGGCCGGGAAAAGTGCCAGAATCTTCAATTTTCGCGGTGGCCCGTCCAAGCCATTTTTCCAGGCGAGTATATGCCTGCTCTCAGACGCTGAAAATCTTCTTTCTGTCCGCAAAGTGCGCGGGCGAATTCTGTTTGACAGATTCGTATGGGCGATTGCCGCCCCTTTTCCATCGTCCGGCAAGGCGGCGCGTTTATTTTCGCGCCGGTCATCTTTTGCTCTTTTTCCGCATAGGAATTTTTGCGTACAGGCCTGCGCCGGAGCGCGAACATGTGGAGTTTCATACATACCGTGCGTGGGGCGCTTTGCCGTTCTGCTATGCGCGGTAGTTTTTGGGGTATTCAATGAATTATACCATGCTTTTATGGCCGCATGCCAATGCGCGCTATCAAGTGGAAACAGAAAAAATGGCCCGCGCAGAGCTGGAGATCATGCTCACGCGTCTGGGTGTGGAATACGCGCTGGAAGAAAATGGCGAGAATGGCCTGCCGGCCCTGTGCTTTGCGGCACGGCCGTTTGCAGAGACAGAGTTGCGCGTGATTTCCCGCCATTCATTGCTTTACGCGCTTTTTGAACGGCGGCAGGACGGCGCGCTTTTGCCCCTTCTGTGCCGAGAAAAAGCCTGTGTGGGCGCAGATTTGACGGGTATACTTAAATACAAGGGAAAAACAAACGAACTGTTTACGCAATTCCTGGTCAATCTGGCTTGGCTTTCCGGGCCGATGCCGGAGAAGGTGTGCCTGCTCGATCCGATGTGCGGCCGTGCCACCACGCTGTTTGTGGCCCTCAACCGTGGCTGGGACGCCTTTGGTTCGGATGTAGATCGCGCCGCCCTGCGTGAAGCGGAGCAGTTTTTGAAACGATATCTTGAGTATCATCGCATGAAGCACGCCGTGGAGCGCGGTTCTATGACGCTGCGTGAGAAAAAAAGCGCGCCGTATGTGCAGTTTTCGCTGCCGTCTGGCTCCCTGCGCCTGGCTGAGCTGGACGTATCGCGCGTTTCTGAGGCATATGGGCGTGGAAAGTTTGATTTGATCTGCGCTGATTTGCCCTATGGCGTGCAGCACGGGGCGAATATGCCGTTGGAGAAGCTTTTGCGCCTTGCGTTGCCCGCGTGGGTGGAAACGCTCAAGCGCGGCGCGGCAGTCGCTATTTCCTTCAATGCCCAGACGCTGCCCACGCGCAAGGTGCGCGCCGTGTTTGCCGGAGCGGGCTTGCACGTGCGGGAGGGCGGCCCATACGACCGGCTTTCCCATTGGGTGGAACAGGCCGTCACCCGCGATGTTGTCGTGGGCGTGCGCCCCTGATGTATGCTTATGGATGCGCCCCGTCCGGCGGCGCGCCCTTTTATCCTTTTTCTGCTCCCCGTTTATAAGGAGGTCATGTCTTGGATTATCAAACGCTGCATATGAAAACTGTCGTCGAGCTGCGCAAGCTCGCCAAAGAGCTGGGGGCGAAGGTACCCGCCGGCACAGCCAAAAGTAGGCTGGTGGAGATCGTGCTCGAGGCGCAACTGGCCGCCGCGAATCGGGCGGCGGACGCGCATACCCATGCGCAGCACGTACCGCAGGCGGCCTCTGTACCGAAGGAAGCGGAAAAACAGCCTGTGGACGGCGGAAAAACGGCCGCCGCCATAGAAGCCGGGGCAAGCGCTCCGGCGGGGAAGCCTGCCGGGAAGGCCGTGGAAGTGCCGGCAGAAAACACCGTTTCCGAAAGTGCGGAGGCAGAAGCCGCCGCGCCGGCGAAGCCCCGACGCAAGCCGCGCGTAGCCACGGAAAACGCACAGAAACCGGCCCGGAACAGCCGGACGCGCCGGGAAATGCTCCCAAAAGAGTCCGAAGACGCGCCGGCGGCGGAACAGATGGCTATCCCTTTGCAGGAATTCACGCCGTCCGAACCTTCCAAAGCCAAGAAAAGTCCCGCACCGCAGCGAAAGAAAAGGGCCATCGCGCCAAAAGTGGAAGCAGAAAGCAAAGATAGCGCCCCGATGGAACCGAAAACCGTTGAGCCGCAGGCGGATGCGAATGGGGAAACTGCCGCGGTAGCGGCGGAACGTCAGCCCGCCGCGCCAAAGGCGAGAACGGCGCGCAAGCGCAAGCCTACTGCGGCGGAAAATGCCGCCGTTTCTGAAATACAGCCGCCAGCGATTGTTTCTGATGAAAAAGACGCAGCCATCGAAAAAACGGAAATGTCCGCCGATGTAGCCATGCCCACGGAGCAAGGCGGTTTCCGGGAAATACAGGCCATCTCTCCGGCGCTGCCCGTTCCTATGGAAACGACGCAGGATGTATCCGTACACGCTGTGGAGAAGGGGGAGAGGCGGCCCCAGCGCATCCGTCCTTCCCGCGCGCAAGCTCCTGCTTCCACGCCCAAGGCAGAGGATCCCGGCGAGGAACGCGGCGCTGGTTCCGTGGAAGCACGCGAGGAAGCGAATGAAGCCCCTGAGGCGGCTGCGGCTCCGGAAGCTGCCGCCGAGGCAAGCGCCGAGCCGGAAGCGGGCACCGCAGCCGATACTGGCTTCCGGGCAACGCGCTATAACCAGCGCCCGGGCATGGTGCAAAACACGGCGGATGGCGAACGCCGCGCTTTCCAGCCGCGCTTCCAGCCTCGCTATGGACAGCGCTACGACGGCCAGCAGCGCATCCCGCGTGAATTCAACCGCAACGCTGTACCGCGCGGTGGACACGACCCGCGCGCCAACGTACCGCGTCCGGACGCCCCTCGGCAGGACTATCAGCGTTCCTACAACCGTGCCGACGCGCAGCCCCGGCAGGACTACGTTCGCCCGCAACGGCAAGACGCGCCCCGGCAGGACTACCAGCGCCCGGCTGTGCCGCGCGATATCACGCCGCGCCGGGAAAACAGCTATACGCCCGATCCCAACGCCGTCAACCCCGGCGTACCGGAAATGCTGGCCGCAGGCGACTGCATGGACGGCTACGGCGTGCTGGAAATCCACCCCGAGGGTTACGGCTTTTTGCGCGCGGAGAATTATCTGCCGGGCAACAAGGATGTATATGTCTCTATCGCCCAGATTCGCCGCTTTAACCTGCGCACCGGCGACTATGTAGTCGGCAAAACGCGCCCCCAACGAGAGGGCGACCGCTATAACGCCATGATTTTCATCAGCGAAATCAATGGCGAACCGCCGGAGAATACCATTCACCGCAAGCCGTTTGAATCGCTGGTGCCCATCTATCCCGATGAACGGCTGCGGTTGGAGAACCCCGAGGGACAAAGCGATTTGGCCCTGCGCCTGATCGACATGCTCGCCCCCATCGGCAAGGGGCAGCGCGGCATGATCGTCTCTCAGCCCAAGGCGGGCAAAACCACGCTGCTGAAAAAGATTGCCAACGCCATTACCAGCCACTATCCGGACATACATCTGATCGTGTTGCTCATCGACGAGCGGCCTGAGGAAGTCACGGATATGAAGCGCTCCATCAACGGCGAGGTGGTCTATTCCACCTTTGACGAAGCGCCCGAAAACCACACCCGCGTCAGCGAAATGGTGCTCGAACGCGCCCAGCGCCTGGTGGAGCAGGGCAAGGACGTGGTGGTACTGCTCGATTCCATCACCCGTCTGGCCCGCGCCTACAACCTCGTCATCCCGCCCACTGGCCGTTCGCTTTCCGGCGGCCTGGATCCGGGGGCGCTGCACAAGCCCAAGCGCTTCTTCGGCGCGGCGCGCAACATCGAAAATGGCGGCAGCCTCACCATTATCGCTAGCGCCCTGGTGGAAACCGGCAGCCGCATGGACGACATCATCTACGAGGAATTCAAGGGCACCGGCAATATGGAATTGCATCTGGACCGCAAGCTCTCTGACCGGCGCATCTTCCCGGCCATTGATATGTACAAATCCGGCACCCGCCGCGAGGAGCTGCTGCTCACCCCGGAGGAACAGGATGGCGCCATGAAGATCCGCCGCATACTCTCCGGCGGCAATCCGCAGGAAACCGCCGAACAGCTCATTGGCATGATGGAAAAGACCAACTCCAACGCCGATTTCTTTACGCGCTTGAAGGGCTGGATGGCCGTGTTTGAAAAGGAAGGCTTTACCATGAAGGCATGAAACCCCTTCCAGCGTTTATCGAACGCAAGGGCGTACTGTGCCAGTCCGGCGCTCGCCTTGGAAGCGCGGCTTTTCAACTTGCGGAAGATCGCGGCGTAGAGCCGCTGGACGCAATGGGCTTTTTCCTTGCGGGCCTGCTGAATTGTTGTGCGCAACAGGGAATGCGGATTGACAAGGGCTATGTACAGGAGAAGTACATTTGAGCAGGCGCACAATGCCTCCGTCCTGAAAGGTTCAAAGTCGCCCCCGCAAAACTGCGGGGGCGGCTTTACTGTCTTTTGGTGGAAATTACAGGCACAGGCGGTAGATTTCCTCGATCTCCTCTGTGTTGAGGGCATAGAACTTGCCCACCGTACCGTCGGGGTTGGGGCGCTTGACCTTTTTGGCCAGATAGGGGATATCCTCCTCGCGCGCGCCCAGCTCGGCAAACGTCACCGG
This sequence comes from Candidatus Pullichristensenella stercorigallinarum, assembly GCA_018712945.1. Taxonomy (GTDB): domain Bacteria; phylum Bacillota; class Clostridia; order Christensenellales; family Aristaeellaceae; genus Pullichristensenella; species Pullichristensenella stercorigallinarum. The sequence goes on from DVFZ01000116.1 coordinate 10,755, forward strand.
CATGCGGATGGATTTAAGCCACGATACGTAGGCGTCGATGCCCAGCGCGGCAGTCTTTTCAGGATGCTCAAAGTCCATTTCACAGCCCCACACGCGCACGGCAAACTGCGCCAGGCGCATGACCTTTTCCGGCTTCTTGAGCATGAAGCGCAGCCAGCCCGGGAATACCACCGCCAGGCCTGCGCCGTGGGCACAGTCATACAGGGCGGACAGCTCGTGCTCAATCTGGTGGCTGGCAAAGTCCTTGACGCGGCCGACGCTGAGGGTATCGTTGTGGGCAATGGTGCTGGCCCACATGAGCTGAGAAGCGGCGTCGTAGTCCGTGGGCGTTTTAACCATCACCCGCGCGGCGCGGATAACGGCCTGCATTGTGCCTTCGCAGAGGCGGTCGGTCAAATCGCAGTCCGGCTCGTTGGAGAAATAGCGCTCCATGATGTGCGCGAGGATGTCCGTAGCGCCACAGGCGATCTGGTAGGGCGGCAGGGTCATGGTCAGTTCCGGGTTCATAATCGCCAGCAGCGGGCGATTGAGTTCGGTATTGAGGCCGCGCTTGGTCTTTGTGGCCGCCTGGGTGATGACGCAGCTGTCGGATGATTCGCTGCCCGCCGCAGACATGGTGAGTACCACGCCCTTGGGAAGCGATTTTTCCGGCTTGGCCTTGCCACAGAAGAAATCCCAGAAATCGCCTTCGTAGAGCGCGCCGTGCGCCATGGCCTTGGCCGAGTCGATGGCGGAACCGCCGCCCACAGCCAGCACAAAGTCCACTTTTTCACGGCGAATCAGCTCGATGCCCTCATATACCTTGGTATCGCGCGGATTGGGCTGCGCGCCGCCCAGGGAAACGTGCTTGACGCCCGCCGCATCCAGCGAGGCCTCCACGCGGGCAATCAGGCCGGAACGCACCGCCGAGCCGCCGCCATAGTGGATGAGCACCTTCGTAGCGCCCAGGGCGCGCACCAGCTCGCCAGTCTGGTTTTCCACGCCGCGGCCAAAGACAAAGCGGGTAGGCAGGTAGTGTGTAAAGTTGATCATTGCTTACTCCTCCTTGAATATTTCCAATACCTTATCGGCAACGCCTCGCGCCAGGGCGCGATGGCCCGCGGCGGTGAGATGCACGCCGTCTTCTGTCGAAGCGCTGCAAAAATCCGCTGCGTTCAAAAACGCGCAACGCATCAGCCGGGCGATGCGCTGGTATTCTTCGGCCAGTTGTTCGGAAACCTCTACGCTGCGCGCGTCGAACGTGCCTGCCATGAGCGTGCCAAGCACCTCCATGCGCACTGGGGACGGGGCGATGATCAAAACGCGCGAAGGTTCGCCGCGAGCATCCAATGCGTAAAGATGGCACAGACGGATTAAGCGCGCCAGTGCCTGGGCAATGGCCGGCGCGGACATGGCAAAGCGCTGCTTGGTATCGTTTGTGCCGAGCATGATCGCCACCAGATCCAGCGGGTTGTGGGACATCAGACATGGCGGCAGATAGACCATGCCGCTTTTGTATCCACCCTCCACAGGGTCGTCAAAGGCGATGGTGCGGCCGCCGAATCCTTCCTCCAGCACGCGAAAACCATCGCCCAAATACGCCTGCAAAAGCATCGGCCAACGCTCCGTCTCGTCAAAACGCGGGCCGGAGGGATTGGCTCCATAGGTATTGGAATCACCAAAGCAAAGGACACGCCTTATATTCATATCATTCCATCCATTCTGGGGTAAGATAGCGGCGTATGGGCAGGCGCGGCCAGATTTCCGGCAGGGGAGAGAGGGCCTCTTGCAGACCCGCCTCAAACGCCACCGGTATGCCGCTTTCCTGCGATACGCGCTCTATAAACTCACGTCCGGCCAGGATTTCCGCCGCGCCCGTCTCCGCGCCAAGGTTGGCGTTTACCGCCAGGCCGGTAATGGGAACGCGGGCACGGCGCTGAATGTTTTCCATCAGGGAAAGCACCTGTTCCACCCGTGCCGTTCGTGGGCGGAAGGGATTGACGGCGAAGAAAACGTCCGCCGGACAGGCGGAAAACTGTGCGTGATAGCGGCCCAACGCCACCGCGCCATCGTCGTCGCCTCCCACGTCGAACACACACCATGCGTCCGTGGTGAAGGCGCGCTCCACCTCTGCCGGCAGGATGGGAATGTCCACCCCCGAAAGGGCAAAGGCGGGATAAACGACTTCCACGCCGCGCTCAAGCAGTAATGGCTTGACCTCGGCGCTGCGAAAAAAGGGATTGACAATGTCCAGGTCAATGAGCATGGCAGGCGAGCGTTCCGCCAGCGCCAGCGCCATATTGACCGCCAGCTCGGTTTTGCCGCTGCCATAGTGGCCGACGAGCACCTTGATGCGCCGTCCAGCCCTCAGCCAGTCAGTTGATATCAAACAGGTTATCCTCCTTGTCCGCTACGCGCTTTTTGGGAGCGGGACGCTTCTTATGCCTCTGTGCCCCGGGCAGGTTGCTGACGTTGAACACCGCGTCTTCATGCACCTTGCGCGTGCCGGGTTCAGGCTTGATTTTGAACATTTCGTCCTCAAAAATATCGTGCGCAGGCGCTTCCGGACGCTTGCGCGCCGGACGGCGCTGCGAAGGGCCAGGCGCGGCGTTGGCGCGCACAGGCCGAGGGCGGTTGGCGGGTGGGGGTTCGCGCCGCACAATGGTGTCCGGCCGGCGCACCGGGCGCACGCGCGCGGTTTCATGCCGCGGCGGTTCCTTTCCCGCATCCTCAAAGAAGTTTTCGTCATCTACGACGATGCGCTTTTTGCGGAACCACACCCAGTAGGGCCGCCAGCGAATCAGCCAGACGATGATATCCGCCGCCACGCCGACGATCAGGAAAAAGATCAAGAGCTGTAACCAATGATCCGACAGCCACTCAAGCGGCGATATGCCGCCGCTGCCGGCCAGGTCAAACAGCCGGAGCACCCAGCTTGCAAAGCCCTTGAGCCAGCTGAGCATGCCGTTTACGACTGTGTCCGCAAAGCTGTTTGCCGCCATACTTGCCTCCATATCCTAGGGTTTTGCTTCCAATGCAGCGCCTGGAAATGAATTATCTGCCGGAGCGGGCGATTTGAAAACGCGCGCTCAATTACTCCATGCCGGACGTGGCGTCCAGGTGTACTTCCACGTCCGCAGGCTCGAATTCCAGCGTCAGGCCGGGATAAAGCTCCGCATCCACTGTGATGGGCAACGTGTATTCCCCGGCGCTGAGGCCGCTCACATCCACGACGGCTTCCACGCCGCTTTCCACCAACGCCTGCACACGGCTGGCCGGCCCGGTGATGAGCGCGCGGAAATCAGCGCTGGTAAACGTGCAGGACATATCGTCCGGAATGTTGACAAATGTCAGATTGACCTCCGCCCAGGCGCTCTGCTGGATTTCTTCAATGGCGACGGTAACATACACCTGTTCGGTGGAAATATCCTGGAAATCCGTCAGGGTGGCGATGCGGGTGCGCTGCGAGAAGGTCTGACTCAGGCCGCTTACGTCCACCGGCTGGATGAGCAATTCGGTCAGGTTGTCCAACAATTCCTGATCCGCGGCCACAGTGACGGCCTCGGGCTGGATGGTAACGGAAGTTACTTCGTAACCTTCGGCTGGGGTACCCTGCACAACGTCTTCGATATCGGTAGAGATGGGCAGCTCCTTGGTGGGGTACACGTCCACGCCCACTGTAACTGAACTGGAAGAGCTGCTTAAAAGCGTCTGCGGGACTTCCTCGCCGTTGTAATCGAGCAAGGCAAAGCGCGCCGCCGTGACATAGGAGGTATCCCGGCCGGTGACGTCCACATAGACATAGGCCGAGGCGATGGTCTGCACCACGCTGGAAGGGCCGCTGATGACCAGTTCCTCCGGGTTGAGGCGGTTGATGTTGTACCAGGTGTTTTCCATCTGTTCACCGGTCACGGAGGCATTGACGGGCACGGAACGGGAGTCGTAGGCTTCGAATTCAAGCGTGACCGATTCCGGCAGAATCTTGAGCACACGGCCATAGGTGGTAGTAGCGCTCAGGGCGACCTCCTGCGTCCCTGCCGAGCGCACGCTGGAAAGATCCAGCGTTATCTGTACGTTTTCAGCGCTCGCCAGCGCATAACTCGACTGCGGCACCTCAAGGCGCACGGAAATGTTTTCCAGCGCCTCCGATGGGTCTTCAGACAGAGCCAGGCGGTTGGCGTTTAGGGTGGACTCGTTGGTCAGATAGGCGGTAAGGCCGTTGATGTCCTTGGTGCGGGTGATGGATGGATTTGAGGACACCACATAGCTCCACAGGAGGATTGCCAGCAGCAAAGACAATAACTTCAGCCCCAGGTTGTGGGAAAGCGACCCCCATATAGCCCTGAAAAAGCGCTTGAGGAGGGTGAGAATCTTATCCTTCATCGCCATCCTCCTTTTGCTTCTTTGCGCGCGCGCCAAACAGGGAAGAGTGCTCGGACAACCATGCCGGAGGCAGGTCGTCAGGCATGAACAGTTCGGTGAGCAGTATGTTGAGCGACTTGGTGTCCAGATAGCGCGTCAGTTTGCCATCGCGCGCCATGGAGATAATGCCCGTTTCCTCGGAAACAATCAGGCTTACCGCGTCGGTGGATTCGGTGATGCCGATGGCGGCGCGGTGGCGCGTGCCCAGCTCACGCGAAAGCGAGTGGTCATCTGTAAGCTGCAAAATACAGGCCGCCGCCACGATGCGCTCACCGCGGATGATCACCGCGCCGTCGTGCAGGGGCGTGTTCGGCTCGAAGATATTTTCAATCAGCGGGGCGGAAATCTCGGCGTCGATTACGGTGCCGGAATCAATGATGTCGGCAAGGCCCGTATGGCGCTCAAATACGATCAAAGCGCCGATGCGTTTGCGCGACATGTTGTTCAGCGCCCGCACAACTTCCTGCACCAGGTTGTCCACATCCCGCAGGCGTTGCTTGCGCGCGGAAGTAAACATGTGGCGCGACCACTTGGAGCGGCCAATCTGTTCCAGGCCGCGGCGCAATTCCGGTTGGAACATGATTACCAGCACCAGCAACCCCATGCTGATCACCTGTTGCAAAAGCCAGTTCAGGGCGTTGAGCTGCAATACATCCGAAACCCAGGCAAACACCAGCACCACTGCGATGCCCTTGAAAACGGAGCTGGCCCGCGTGTGGATGAGCAGCTTGATGATATAGTAGATCAACACGGTCATGATGGCCACGTCGAATACATTGCGCCAATCCGGCTGCAAGAAGAGGTTGGTAAATAAAGCGCCTACGTCTCTCAAGAAAGAACTGATCTGCGCCATGGACATACCTCCCTCATTGCATCCCGCATCTTACTCTCTATTATAATACAAAACCGTTGCAAAACCCAAGCATTTTTCGCAAAAGTCCAGTTTTTTTCGAACCATGCCAGCGTGGAAGGGGCGGTTCGGAAATATTTCGACAAGCGGGGAAAAACCTTGCCTTGCGCTTTGACGTTGAGAATGGTATAATCGTTCCATAAACGGATCGTAAACGGCTGAGAATTCGGGAGGAGAGGCATGCAGCACCACTTTTACGCATATATGGCGCGGATGAAACTCATCAAGCGTTGGGGCCTGCGCCACAATACGCGCGAGGAAAACGATCAGGAACACTCGTTGCAGGTGACAATGATCGCTCATGCCCTGGCGATGTATAAAAACCGCCGCTATGGGGGCAATGTGGATGTGGAAAAAGTGCTCCTCTATGCGATTTATCACGAGGCCGCCGAAGTCATCACCGGGGATCTGGCTTCGCCCATCAAGTATTTTAACCCCGGGATTCGCGACGCTTACAAGGCCATTGAACACATGGCCTCCGAAAAGCTGATGGACTACTTGCCCGAGGATTTTAAGGGCGACTTCCAAAAGCTGCTTTTCCCCGACGAACAGAGCTACGAATGGCGCATTGTCAAGGCGGCCGACCGGATCAGCGCCTATGTGAAGTGCCTGGAGGAATACGCCTTCGGCAATCGGGAATTCCTCACCGCCCAGGAAAATATCCGCGCCTCTGTTTCGCAGATGAACATGCCCGAGGCTGAGGATTTCATGCGGGAATTCGCGCCGAGCTTCATGCTCCCGCTCGACGCTTTGAACTAAGAAGGAGGAGATACCTATGTATCGCAAGCTGAAAGAGCGCGTCTACGAGGCCAACATGGAACTGTTTCACCGCAACCTGATCGTTTACACTTGGGGCAATGTGTCCGAGGTGGACCGCGAAAAGGGCGTCATGGCCATCAAGCCCAGCGGCGTGCCGTATGAGGAGCTCAAGCCGGAAATGATTGTCATTCAGTCGCTGGAAACGGGCGAAGTGCTTTCGGAGGGCTACCGCCCGTCTACGGACGCGCCCACCCATCTGGCCATGTACCGCGCCTTTGAAAAGATTGGCGGCATGGTGCATACCCACTCCACCTGCGCCACTGCCTGGGCGCAGGCCGGGCTGTCTATCCCCTGTATGGGCACTACGCACGCCGATTACTTCTATGGCGATATTCCCGTCACCCGCTTCCTCACCCCTGAAGAGACCGAGGAAGACTATGAGGGCAATACCGGCAAAGTTATCATCGAGGCCTTCCAGGGCCGCGATCCGATGCATACCCCGGCGGTGCTGGCCAATGGCCACGGCCCCTTCACCTGGGGCAAAAACGGCGCGGATGCCGTCTACAACGCCGTGGTGCTGGAGGAACTTTCCAAAATGGCCCTGATGTCGCGCGCGCTCAAACCCTCCGTGGGTGAGTTGCCCCGCCACATTATTGACAAGCACTTTATGCGCAAGCACGGCCCCAACGCCTATTATGGCCAGAAATAGGGTTCCCTGGCGGGGGAAATAACCTGTTTTTGACAAGAATCGAACGTTGGATTTGGAAGGTTGCGCAATTTGCTGGAGAAAGTCCCAACGCGGATTGGCTTCGTCGGGAACCTGCTGTAAAAGCGGGTTCCCGTTTTTGCGCGCTCGGCAAAGCCTCACAACCCCCTGAAAGGCAATTTTGGCGATTGCGCGAATGGCGGTTCCATTACCATTTTGTTATAATATAAAGCACAGGAATGGGATCCCCACAATGTGGAAGGAGGATAAATACGCATGGCAAGCCTATCGCTTCGCAATATCTGGAAGGTCTATCCGGGCGATGTCACCGCCGTAAAGGACTTTAACTTGGAAATTGAGGATAAGGAATTTGTAGTATTGGTCGGCCCGTCCGGGTGTGGAAAATCCACAACGCTGCGCATGGTCGCCGGCCTGGAAGAAATCACCAAGGGTGAACTGTACATTGACGGCAAACTGGTCAACAATGTCCTTCCCAAGGATCGTGATATCGCGATGGTCTTTCAGAGCTATGCGCTTTATCCGCATATGACCGTTTATAACAACATGGCCTTTGCCCTCAAGCTGCGCAAGACGCCCAAGGCGGAAATTGACCGCCGCGTGCGCGAGGCCGCGCAGATTCTGGGCATCGAGCAGCTTTTGAACCGCAAGCCTGCCGCTCTTTCCGGCGGTCAGCGCCAGCGCGTGGCCCTGGGCCGCGCCATTGTGCGCGAGCCGAAGGTGTTTTTGATGGACGAGCCTTTGTCCAACTTGGATGCAAAGCTGCGCGTACAGATGCGCACGGAGATCACCAAGCTGCACAAGCGCCTGCAAACCACGTTTATCTACGTTACCCACGACCAGACCGAGGCCATGACCATGGGTACGCGCATCGTTTTGATGAAAGATGGCGTCATGCAACAGAACGATACGCCCCAGAACCTCTATGATTTCCCGGAAAACCTGTTTGTGGCGGGCTTTATCGGCACACCGCAGATGAACGTGTTCCGCGTGAGGCTGGAAAAGAGCATTGATGGCGTATACGCTGTGTTTGGCGAAAACCGCGTCAAGGTGCCCGCGGGCAAGCTGCAGCGCTTTACTTCGGACAGCTACATTGGCCGCGAGGTGTATATGGGCGTGCGCCCGGAGAACATACACGACGAGCAGGCGTTCCTGGCCGCTTCGCCGGACAGTATCATTGATGTATCGGTGGAGATCGTCGAGCTGATGGGATCGGAAACCTATCTCTATCTTTCTACTTCGGGCAAGGAGGACAACATCGTCGCCCGTGTCGATCCGCGCTCTCCCGCCCGAGCCGGGGACAAAATCCCCGTGGCGCTGGACGCCAATCGCCTGCATTTCTTTGACATTGAAACCGAGAAAACCATCCTCAACCGGGTCTGACATGTCTGGGACACGAGGGCGGCGGGAGATCCCGCCGCTTTTTTGTGCAACGAAGCCCCCTGCTTTGAGCAGGGGTTCCGGAGAGCTTATCGCTATGCCCAGAATCATCAAACCACCGGATTTTCAACACCCGGAGCTGTTGCGCGAGCTGCAAACCGAATATAACCGCCGCATCGGTTAGATAAAAAGCGCCGCCGTAAGCCAAATGCCTGCGGCGGCGCTTTTGCAGTAATCGGTTCAGCGGTTGTTTCCCCAGTAAAGGATGGCCAGCATGTCCGGGCCGGTATGCGCGCCGATGATGGGGCCGATGGGGGCGATGTGGATTTGCGCCTCGGGGAAATTCTGGGCCATTGTTTCGCGCAGAAGTTCCGCTTCGGCCGGGCAATCGCCGTGGCCAATGGCCACCATTTTGCCCATTTCGGGCGTCCAACCCTGGCGCATCAGGGAAAGCTGCGTCTCAATGGCCTTGCGGCGGCCGCGCGGCTTGCCCATCACCTGCAAATGGCCGGTATCGTCCACGTGCAAAAGGGGCTTGATCTGCAACGCCGTGCCAATCATCGCCACCGCGCCGGAAACGCGCCCGCCGTGACGCAGATGATCAAAGGTATCCACCGTGAACCAGTGACATACGCGCAGGCGGTTTTCCTTCACCCAGCTTGCCAGCTCCTCAATGCTCATGCCCTCGGCCTGTTTTTTCAGGGCCTCGCACAGCAAAAAGCCCTCGCCCACAGAGGCGCACAGCGTATCCACGCAGATGAGTTTGCGTTCCGGATACTCCTCTGCGAGTTCGCGCATGCACTGCCGCGCGCGTTCGATGGTTCCAGACAGGCCGGAGGAAAAGCACAGGTAGATGATATCCAGCCCAGCCTTGAGGCTCTTTTCAAACGCCTTTCTGTACACGAGGGGATTGATCTGCGATGTGGAGGCAAATTTGCCGGCGCGCTGCTCAGCATAGAACTGCTCCACCGTAAGGTCGCCGCCGGGGCCGTAGGTGCGGGGCCGGTCGCCCAGCATGACTTCCATGGGGATGATTTCTGCCTGGGGCAGCCCCTCCAACATGGAAGGACAGGTATCGGCCGTAGCGTCGCTATATATTTGATAGCTCATGCAAAAAATCCTCGCCTTCTTTGGTGAAGTGCGGACGCATCCGCAAGGAAACTACAGACATTATAGTGGAGGCCACGTAGCCCTGTCAATCACAATATGGGAAAACTGCAGCTTCAGGCCATCAGCTCTACGCGGTTGCCCTCCGGATCGAGCACACAGCTTTCGTAATAGCCGTCGCCCGTCACGCGCGGGCCGCTTTCCACCGTGCAGCCAGCATTTCGCAAACGTTCCGCCGCCGCGTCCACGGCCTCTCTGCTTCCCAGGGCAAAGCACAGGTGCGCCCAGCCCTCGCGCAGCGCTGTGCCGCCGGGCAGGGCGTCCGGCCGCTGCATCAGCTCCATGCGCGCGCCTCCATCAAACGTGAGAAAGTAGGTGCGCAGTCCGGTGCGGGGGTTGTGGTAAAGCTCGCCGGACACTGCGCCAAAGTGGGCGATATAGAAGTCGCGCATGGCCTCCAAATCGCGCACACAAAGGGCGATATGGTCAATCTGCATCAAGAAGATCCTCCTCTTGCGGCGGGGGCGTTTGTGAGCGCATGCCGATATTGACAGGCGCGCCGATGTGAATATTGATGAACTCTTCGCATACGGCGTTGGCGAGCGAAGCATATAAGAGCCGGTTTAAAGCCAAGCCAAACACCATGTAGAAAAAGCCGCCAACAGTAAGAAGGAATGCCGCCTGCTCGGGGGAGAATACAAACACCGCCGCCATTGCTAGCGGCAAAGCCAGCGTCAAAAGCCGTATGCCCAGAAACAGCGGCAACTTGCCCAACGCCAGGCGCAGGGCGTTTCCCAACAACTGGCGCAACGTCAGGCGGTAGGTGACCATAAGCGTGTAGAGCACTTGCAGCATCAACAGCCATACCAGCACTGCCATAAAGATGATGATTTCGGGAATGACGAACAAAAAGCTCACGCTTTCGGCCATCTGTGCGTAAAAGCGCCACAAAAGCAGCGCCAGTACCGGCAGCGCGCCGGTAACAGTGCTAACAAATAGGGCCTGCTTCCAGTTTTTGCGCGCGTGTTCGACGAAATCGCTGAACATAAAGCTGTGTTGGCCACGCGCCCAGTTGCGCGAAACGTAGCTTGCGCCCGCCGTAGCCGGCCCAGTGATGGCCACCAGTGGCCAAAGAATGAGCAGCCAGGTAAACAGAAGCTGGAGTACCTGAGCGCTCATGTCCGCGCCCTCCGGGGCGGAGACGATCACCTGCACCAGCGTGAGCATATTTATGCCCGACCAGATCACAGCGGGCAGCCAGAACAAAAGATAAAACAGGTTTAGCCCCACCATGGAGCTCCAGCGAATCTTCAGCGAATCGAAAAACAGCTTTACGCGCGTATCCGGCAAATCTTCAGGCCGGAAGTCCCGGTTCGGCGCGCGATTGAAACGCTCCGCGCCGAATACTTTGGAAAAAAAGCTCATGTATATGCCTCCTGTACCCTCTATTATAACAGACTGGCGCGCCGTTGGGAAGGGATGGCGGCAAAATTGCGGGCGGCCAGCCATTAGAAGCGATGAGCGCGCGGCATAGCGTCGATGGCCAGCCGCGCGCCCATGTCCGCGCGCAGGATGCTTAAAAAAACAAATATCAGCGGACGTTTTCGTCCTGACGCGGTTTTGCTTCGGCGGGGGTTCTGCAACTCCCTTCACCCAATCGCTTCAGGACGAAGAATTCACTCCATTATATTTATTTTTGAAGCGCATATAGTATCAAAAACTGCTGATGGGCAGGCTTTCGTCGTCCTTTCCTTTTTCAATGGAGACGATCTCCACACAGTAGCGCCCGGTTTCGGCCTCCACCCAAGCCTGCTGGCCCACCTTGCGGCCCATCACGGCCTTTCCCAGCGGCGATTCCTTGCTGATCAAGCCCTTGAGGGCGTCCTGCCTGAGCGTGGTTACCAGGCGGATGGTTTCGGTTTCGCCGTCCTCGGGATAGCGAATGGTCACTGTGTCAAACAGCCCGGCCACATCCGCTGGGCTGTCGGTGGAGATGACTTTGGCCGTAGCCACCATGCGCTTGAGATACCGCAGGCGGCTGTCGCAACGGCGCTGCTCCTGCTTGGCGGCTTTGTATTCGTAATTCTCGCTCAAATCTCCGAAGGCGCGCGCGGTCTTGACATCCTCCATGATCTTCGGGCGCAAAACCGTGGTGCGGTAGTGGATTTCCTCCTGCATTTTGCGTATATCGACTTCCGTCAGTTCGTCATACATGGCGCATCCTCCTTTCCGCGTCTGCATTGCGCTATTGTAGCACGTTTGCAGAGCGAAAGCAAGCGCAGAGCGGTGAATTCGCGCTTTAAGTGCATTCCTTGCCACGCAGAAGCTTCAAATCCGCGGTCAGGATATCCGGGAAGATACGCTGTAATTGCTTTGTTGGCCGTGATTTGCGCCATCGCGCAGCGGTATCCGCAAAATCCCCACAGGTATAGACAGCTTTGTGCATATGACGGGATTGTTTCCGAAGCTATTCGTGGAAGGTCTGTATTGTTGCGCAAAAGCACAGTATGCTCCTCCAGAGCGGCATAGAACGGGGCATAGCCATGCTTGTTCCGAGCGTTCACGATGAAACCGCGCGCCGAAAGCCAGCGCGCGGTTTCAAAGCGGCCGTAAAGGGAGATGTTAAGTCAGTAAAGACCTTCCGCCCCGGTAAACGTGTTTTCCATGCAGGCGGCGATTTCCCGATTTGTCATGCTTAGGGCGATATTCTCAAGGTTCCTTCGCGTCTGCCTTTTTGCGGAACGCTTTTTCGGGCATACGAAAGGAGACGCGGCCGGAAAGACCGCGTCCCCTTATGGTTAAATGCTGTACGACGTCCTGGCGATGATCTGGTCCTGATACATCCGGTCGAGTTGCACAAAGTGGCCGCTCCATCCCCACACGCGCACGATGAGTTGACGGTGCTTCTCGGGGTGCTTCTGCGCGTCAATGAGCGTATCGCGGTTGACGGCGTTGAGCTGGAGCTGGTGCCCACCCAGCAGGATGAACGTGCGCACCAACTGGGCGACTTTCTTTACGCCCTCCTCATTGCGGAACACCGTATCGTGCAACTCCAGCGTCAGGGGGCCGCCGTTGATGGTGTCCTTGAGCGAGGGACGGGCAAAGGCGCGGATGACCGACAGCGGGCCGGCGTCCGAAAGCATCAGCGAGGGGGAGAAGTTCGCCGGCAGGCGCTCGCCAAAGCGCCGTCCGTCCGCGGTTGCGCCCAGATGGTCGGCGTGCCATACATAGTACATCGCCGAACCGGTGCCAGCGCGGAAGATGCCGCCGCGTTCATTGTGAATGCCCTTGAGCGAGGCGGCAAATGCCTCCAGCAGCCAATCGGCCAGCTCGTCGCATTCCTCGTCGCGGCCCATCTTCGGGGCGCGCGTACGCAGCGCATGCAGAAGCTGGGCGTCGGAGGCGAAGTCCTCGTCCATGTCCTTCAAAAGCTGCGCGGGCGTGATGCTCTTTTCCTCAAACACGAACTTGCGCACCGCCGCCAGCGCGTCCACGGCGTTGGCCAGGCCGGAGCCATGGATGCCGTAGTTGTTGTACTTCGCGCCTTCGCTGATATCATGGCCGGTGGTCAGGCAGTCGGTCATCAGCACGCTCTGCCACGGCGCGGGCTCGATGAAGATATTCTTGACGCCATCGGTGATCTCCTTGGCCTTGCGGTTCAGAACTTCCACCACACGGCCCTGGAAGTCGGCAAAGTCCTTGGCGCCGGCAAGGCCGTTTTCGCAGGCTTCGCGCACCACTTCCGCCAGCGGCATGGCGCCGATGTTGGGAATGTCTATCGCCACGCCAGGCACGATGAACTCCCAGCAGGCGGCTACGGTGTAGTTGCGCGCGTCTTCAAGGTCGTAGCCAAGCTTGACCAGGCCAGGAATGACCACATCGTCGTTGGCGTACTGGGGGAAGCCCAGGCCCTGCTTGGTGAGCTTGGTGCAGTATTCGTACACTTCCAAGGGCGTATCCTTGTTTACGCGCAGGTTGATTTTCGGGTCGATGCGGCGCATTTCCAGGCTGGCGGTCAGGCACAGGCCGGTGAGGACGTTGCTGGCGTCGTTTCCGTCCTTGTCGCAGCCGCCCAGCATCAGGCTCTGGCCGTTGTCGCCCTGCTGCATGCCGGTATAAAGGTCGCTGTCGCGGTTGAAGGTGAGGAAGAACTCCTCAAGCAGCTCCAGCGCTTCCTCATTGGTCATGCCCTTGTCAAGGTCGGCCTTCAGATAGGGCCACATGTACTGGTCAAAACGCCCCACGGTGTTGTGGTAGACGTTCGAAGCCCACAGCGACAGATGCAGCATGCGGAACATGCGCAGGGCGTTCAGGAAATCCTTCGCGCCATAACGCATGGCGTCCTTGAGGCCCGCGCCGTCCGGCATGGCGTCGGCATAACGGTCGGCAAAGGCAATCACCGCGTCGATGGTTTCAATGGCAGCTTCGAGGAAGTCGAGGTCGCCGCGGCCCTCTGCCATCGTCTTTTCCGCGCGGGCGCGGCGGGCAAGCAGGCCTTCGCGCAGAACGCCTTCAAAGTCCGAGGAAATGTTGCACACGCGGCCCTGCTCATGCATGAAATGGCCGGCAAAAATGCGTTCCTTTTCGCCATCGGCGTAGATATCGGGGAATTCGGGAATGGTGCGGATGCCGGGGATGCGCTCATCCTCGCGCACGCAAACGCGCTCGTTTTCCAGCAGCAAACGCAGCCGGAGAGCGGCGCGCTTTACCAAGGGCAGATCTTCGCGCTGGATTTGCGCGCGGATCCCTTCCAGCGTTTGCGCATCAAGCGGCATGCGCAATGCCTTGTGTTCGCCTTCGACGATCCATTGAAGCAACGTATTGATTCTCTCAGTCATAATGCCACCGCCTTAATTCCATATTTTTCAAAGATTGCCAGGTTCATGTTGGGTTCCCGCTCCGTATCGAAGCTGGGTTTATACTCCTCGCCCAGCAGACCGTACTTGGCGCCTGCCGAACGGTTGTAGCGCAAAAGTTCCACACGGTCGAGGTTTTTGGCATCGGCCACCAGCCGCGCCGTGGCTTCGAGGTTTTCATCCGAATCGTTCACCCCGGGGATCACCGGCACGCGGGCGCGGAAGGGCTTGCCGGAACGAATGAGCGCGCGCAGGTTGGCAAGTATGCGTTCGTTGGAAACGCCCGTGTAGCGCTTGTGCGCCGCGCTGTCCACCAGCTTGATGTCCATCATCACCAGGTCGAGGCGGTTGACCACGGAAAGGAACGCTTCCTCGCTGGCATAGCCGCTGGTTTCGATGGCCTTGTGTACGTCCGGCAGGCGGTCGCACACGTCCTCTACGAATTCGTGCTGCATAAGCGCCTCGCCCCCAGAGAAGGTGACGCCGCCCTCATTCATTTTCAGAATTGGGGCATTGCGCTGTATGCGCGCGGCCACATCGCTGGCCTTCATGGGCGTTCCAGCGATCTGGATGGCGCGGCGCGGGCACACGGCCACGCATTTCCCGCATACGACGCATTCTTTCGGCCGGGGCGGCGGCCCCGCCTCCACGCCCTGCGCCGCCTGCGGGCAGACCTTCATACATTCGCCGCAGCCCACGCACAGGTTCTTGGTAACGGTGCGCTCGGCACGGGGCTTTAAGCCCTCTGGGTTGTGACACCATTCGCAGCGCAGCGGACAGCCCTTCAAAAACACCGCCATGCGGATGCCCGGACCGTCGAAAACCGCGAATTCCTCAATGTCAAAGACAATGCCGGTTGTATCGCGCATTCGCTTTCCCTCCCGATTTATATACCCGGTGAAATGCTTGACAAAACGCCCGAATCGCCTTATGATAAACACGTTCCAAATCCTGAAGCGGAGGAGATGGCCCATGCCGCCCATCAACGGAAAACTCAAGTTGCGGGATATCGCCCGCCTGACGGGGCACACCGTCGGCACGGTTTCCAAAGCTTTGCACGATAAACCCGGTCTCGCGCCGCAAACGCGCGAGCATATCCTCAAGGTTGCCCGAGAAAGCGGGTACATTGGAAACGCTCTGGCCGGTTCCCTGCGCTCCGGCACCACCAAGACCGCTGCCATCATTCTCGGTGACATTGCCAATCCGCTTTTTGCGATTATGGCCAAGGGGCTGATTGCCGCACTGGAGAAGGTCGGCTATAGCGCCATACTCCTCAACAGCGAAGAAAACAGCGAAGAGGAAGTGCGCGCAGTGACCACGGCGCTTTCGCGCAATGTGGACGGCGTGTTCCTCTGCCCCACGCAGCGGGGCATGGAAGGCATCGAGCTTCTCAGGCGCAATGGCGCGCCCTGTGTGCTTATAGGCCGCTATTTTGCGGATAGCCCCCTCGACAGCGTCGTTTTTGACGATTTTTACGGAGGACGGCTGGCCGCGGAGCACCTGCTCAACCTCGGCCACCGCAACGTGCTTTTCCTCGCCGGGCCGGACTGCGTTTCCAGCGCCCGCGAACGCCGCGAAGGGTTTATGGCGGCCATGCGCGATGCTGGCGTCCAGAGCGATCCCGCGCTCATCCGCGAGGTGGGCATCACTGCCGACGCCTCCGAAAGCATTGCGGAAGCCCTCTCTGGCGAGCGGCGGTTCAGCGCCGTGTGCGCCTTTTCGGACTATGTGGCCTGGCAAGTGCTTTACGCCCTCTCCGCGCGCGGTGTGCGCGTGCCCGAGGATGTAAGCGTCATCGGCTTTGACGATATCCAGTCCGACATCCACATGCCCGTGCCGCTGACCACCATTGGCTGCGATAAGCGCGCCCTTGGCGAACAGGCGGTGGAACTGCTCATGCGCCGCATTGCCGAGCCGGAAGCGCCCGTGTCGCAAATCCGCCTTGAAACCAAGCTGGTCGCTCGCGGCACCACGCGCGGCCTCGCATAACCTGGCGTTAGCCAACAGCCCTTTGCGCGATGTTCCAGGCGCGAAAGGCTGTTTTGCGAAAGCCCTGTGCGCTCCCGATTCCTTTTGCGAGGAGCATGCCGGGAAGCAGCCTGGTTTGTGAAAACTTCACATTTTGTGCCTCTAGGCCAAAAAACGACGCCTTAAAAATCGTTTTCCAAGCACCTCAATCCGCGATTATTCTATCACAAGGCCTGTGAGCCGTCAAGCGCAAAACGCCGGAAATGCGTAAAATTGCCCCGATGTCGCACAATTTTTACCGATCGGACGCAAAGTTTTGCCACCCTGACACAGCTTTTCCTTGCCCGGCGATGGCGAATGTAGTATAATGAACAGAGGATAAGTGGCCGGAGGAGGACATGGCATGCGCGCAGAGGCGGTGGCGGTGAGCCGCGAACGCTATGAAGGCAAGGGGCCGCAGGGTCGCTTCTATCAGGGGGACACGCTGCTTTTGTTAGACGAGCTTGCGCGCGAATATGCCAAAGAAGTCAAGCTGGTTTACATGGACCCGCCCTTTCTCACTGGCGAGCGCTTCGTCATGCGCGCGCGCGTGGGCGCGGCGGACTGGAAGGCGGGGAAGGGCTCGATGGTGTTGCCCGCTTTCAGCGACGCAATGGAGCCGGAAGCCTATTACGCGATGATGCGCCGCACCATTGAGGGCTGCCATACCCTTTTGCGCGATGACGGCATGCTCTTTTTGCACTGTGACTTCCGCACTTCGGCGCGGTTGCGCCTGATTCTGGACGATGTGTTCGGCGAGGGCAATCTGCTCAACGAGATCGCCTGGGTCTATCACACCGGCGGCACGGCCCGGCGCTATTTCAGCCGCAAACACGATACCATTCTCTTTTACCGCAAGACGCGCAAATACGATTTCAATATCTCCGCCGTATTGCGCGCCCCCACGGAGCCAAAGCAAAACCACATGCGCCGCCATGTGGACCCGGATGGCCGCGTCTATCGCTCCATTCGCTCCGGCGGCCGCGTTTATACCTATTATGATGACGATCCCGTGCCGCCCAGCGATGTGTGGGACGACGTCAGCCACTTGCAGCAGCGCGACCCGCAGCGTACCGGCTATGATACCCAAAAGCCGCTGGCGCTGTTGGAGCGCATTGTGCGCTGCGCTTCCCGCGAGGGGGAACTGGTGCTTGATCCCTTCGCCGGTTCCGGCACCACATTGGAAGCCGCGCATTTGCTCTCCAGGCGCTTTGTGGGCGTGGACAAGTGCCCGCTGGTGCCCAATATACTGCGCCGGCGTTTGGATGGCGCGCCGTGGGAACTGGTGCAAGAGGCGGAAGTTGCCGGGGGCGCATGCGAAGCCGGCATTTTGCGCGGCGTGGGCTTTTACCACCTGACGCTGGAAAGCATCCCCATGCCCTGGGATTTGCTGGACAACTGGGCGCTGGGCTATCTCTACGGCGATGAATTGCGCGTGCTTTCGCAATCGGCGCGCTCCAAAAAACAGCCGGAGATTCCCCGGGAAATGGAAATTCCCGTGTACGAAGGCGAAATTGGCCTGCGGCTTTCCGACGTGCGCGGAAAAAGTTACTATTATAGAATCATACACGAAAGAAATTAACAACATGGCTGTATAATAAAGCGCATCAAGCTTTTGGAGGAAAGCAACATGGCAAAGATCTCATTCGATACCGACGCCTGCAAGGGCTGCGGCCTTTGCGTGCAGGCATGTCCGCGGAAGCTGATTCAGCTTTCGACGCACATCAACAAAAAGGGCTATAACGCGGCCTATTGCACCGACGAGGAAAAGTGTGTGGCCTGCGGCATGTGCTACCAGATGTGCCCGGACTGCGTGATTCGTGTGGAAAGGCAGGCATGAATATGAACCGACAGATGATGAAGGGCAACGAGGCCATCGCGGAGGCCGCCGTGCAGGCCGGCTGCCGCTACTATTTCGGCTATCCGATCACGCCCCAGAGTGAGATTCCCGAGTATATGAGCAAGCGTCTGCCTGAGGTGGGCGGCACGTTCATCCAGGCCGAGAGCGAGATCGCGGCCATCAACATGGTCTACGGTGCCGCTGGCGCTGGCGCGCGCTCCATGACCAGCTCTTCCAGCCCGGGCGTGTCCCTGAAGCAGGAGGGCATCAGCTACATCGCCGGCGCGGAGCTTCCCTGCCTGATCGTCAATATCGTGCGCGGCGGCCCGGGCCTGGGCTCTATCCAGCCCGCCCAGTCGGACTATTACCAGGCCACCCGCGGCGGCGGACACGGCGATTACCGCATGCCCGTCTTTGCCCCGGCTTCTGTGCAGGAGGCTGTGGAGCTGACCATGAAGGCCTTTGATGTGGCCGACAAGTACCGCACCCCCACCATGCTGCTGGGCGACGGCGCCATCGGCCAGATGATGGAGCCTGTGACCATGCCCGAGTACAAGCCCATGGAAGTGGACAAAAGCTGGGCCGCCACCGGCTGGCATGAGGGCTGCGGCCGCGAGCGCGCCATCATCAACTCGCTCTATATCGAGCCCGACCGCCTCGAGGCGCTGGTGCGCAAGCTGGAGGCCAAGTACAAGGCCATCGCGGAGAACGAGACGATGGTGGATCTTCAGTACATGGACGATGCCGAGTATGCCGTGGTCGCCTACGGCACCACTGCCCGTATCGCCCTCACCGCCGTTCGCAACGCCCGCAAGCAGGGCATGAAGGCGGGCCTGATTCGCCCGATTACGGTTTGGCCTTTCCCGGAGAAGGTCATTGCCGACGCCGCCTCCCATCTCAAGGGCGTGCTGACGGTGGAAATGTCCCTTGGCCAGATGGTCGATGATGTGCGCCTGGCTGTGAACGGCCAGTGCCCGGTGCGTTTCTTCGGCCGCACGGGCGGCATGATCCCCGGCGTGCGCGAAGTATATGACCAACTGATGAGCATGAAGGAGGGATTGTAATGGCGACTGTTTTCGAGCGCCCCAAGTTCCTCACGGATACGCCGTTCCACTATTGCCCCGGCTGCACCCATGGCATTATCCATCGCCTGGTGGCCGAGGTGCTTTCGGAAAAGTTCCGGCAGGAGGACGTCATCGGCGTCGCGCCGGTGGGCTGCGCCGTGTTTGCCTATAACTATTTCAACTGCGATATGTACGAGGCTGCGCATGGCCGCGCTCCGGCTGTGGCCACCGGCGCCAAGCGCGTGCATCCGGACAAGATCGTCTTCACCTATCAGGGCGATGGCGATCTGGCCTCCATCGGCACTGCCGAGATCGTTCACGCCGCCACCCGTGGCGAGAAGATCACCGTCATCTTCATCAACAACGGCATCTACGGCATGACCGGCGGCCAGATGGCCCCGACCACGCTGATTGGCGAAAAGACCACCACTTCGCCCTATGGCCGCACGGCTGAGCGCAACGGCAACCCCATCCGCATCAGCGAGATGCTCGCCACGCTCGACGGCCCGAGCTTCATCGCCCGCGTCAGCGTGCATGACGTCAAAAACGTCCTCAATGCCAAGAAGGTCATCGCCAAGGCGTTTGAGCATCAGGCCGAGGGCAAGGGCCTTTCGCTGGTCGAGGTGCTCTCCACCTGCCCGACCAACTGGGGCCGCAGCCCGCAGGAAGCGATGAAGTTCGTCGCCGAGCGCATGATACCGGAATACCCGCTGGGCATTTTCAAGGAGGTCTGAAGCATGAATCTGCAAATGATTTTTGCCGGTTTCGGCGGCCAGGGCGTGCTGCTCATGGGCCAGTTGATCGCCTACGCGGGCATGGTGATGGGCAAGGAAGTTTCCTGGATGCCCTCCTATGGCCCGGAAATGCGCGGCGGCAGCGCCAACTGCTCCGTGGTCGTCTCCGACGAGCCGGTCGGTTCCCCCCGCGTGGAGGATGCCGACGTGGTCGTGGCGATGAACAAGCCTTCCCTGGCGGTGTTTGAAAAGAGCGTCGTTCCCGGCGGACTGCTGATCTACAACAGCTCGCTGATCGACGTAAAGCCCACCCGCACGGATATCCGCGTAGCGGCCATCCCCGCCAACGATATCGCCGCGGAGCTGGGCAGCGCGAAGGTAACGAATATGGTCATGCTCGGCGCGGTGGCGCAGCTTACCGGCGACTTCACGGCAGAAGAACTGGTAGACGCGATGCGCCATAAGTTCGGCCCCTCCAAAGAGCATATGATGCCCAAGAACCGGGAGGCCATTGAGCGCGGCATGGCGGCGGCGAAAGGCTGATACAATGCTTTTGTCGATCGGCGATATTGTGAAAATGAAAAAGGCGCATCCCTGTGGAAGCGATCTGTGGAAGATCACATTCGTGGGTTCAGATATCAAGATGCGTTGCGAGGGTTGTGGAAGGGTCGTCATGTTGGAACGACCTGTGTTTGAAAAGCGGGTGCGGCGCGTTGAGCGCGCCGCAGCCGGCCCTGGCAATGCGGAGGATGTGGAATGAAACGAGCGCTTTCCTGGTGCGCCTGGATCGCAGGCGCGTTGGTGGTGGGCTATCTGCTGCGCACGTATGTGATTGGCACGGCGCGCGTGGTGGGCAGTTCCATGGAGCCGACGCTTTACAGCGCGGATATCGTGGTCGTCACCAAGTTTGACTACTGGTTTTCCGGCCCGGAGCGCGGCGATGTGACGCTGTGCCGCCTGCCGGAGCACAGCGAATCGGAGACGTATTTGAAGCGCGTGGCCGCCGTGCCCGGCGATACCTACGCCATCCGTGATGGCGTCGCCTACTTAAACGGCGTAGCGGCGGATGAGCCTTACGCCACGGGCACCGAGGCGTGCGAGGATTTCGAGGTCACGCTCGCTGAGGATGAATACCTGGTGTTGGGCGACAACCGGCTGGAGAGTTACGACAGCCGCGCCGCGGATGTGGGCGTGCTCTCCCGGTCGGACTTTATCGGCCGGGCCCGCGTGAAGGTATGGCCCATTGAACAGTTTTTTCGCGGAATCTATTGACGGAAGTGAGGCTTTGCAAGTGAACGACGAGATTCGACAGGACGAAAATCCGGAAATCCGGCAGAATGCTGATGCTTCCGAAAGCGGTCAGCCTGTGCAGGAGCAGACTGGCGTGGAGCGCAGCGGCGGCAAAAAGGACAAACCCAAAAAGTCGCTGGGCCGGGAGATCCGCGAATGGGTGATCGCCCTGGCCGCGGCTGTGCTGGTTGCCCTTCTGGTGCGCACATTCCTGTTCACACTCATCCGCGTGGATGGAGAATCGATGGTCGATACGCTGCACAACGACGAGCGCCTGTTCGTGTCCGTCATCGATGTGCGGCTTTCCGGTGTGGAGCGCGGCGACGTGGTCATCTGCCACTATCCGAACCGCACCGCACCCGGTCTGTTCGGCATTGAAACGCAGCTTAATTTCGTCAAGCGCGTGCGCGGCGTGCCGGGCGATGTGTTGCAACGCAAAAACGGCGTCACTTACGTCAACGGCGAGGCCATCGACCCGGAAAACGAAGACCCGCTGCAGATCCGCTATCCGGATTACGGCCCCTATACGCTGGGCGAGGATGAATATTTCGTCGTCGGCGATAACCTCTACAACAGCCACGATTCCCGCGACTGGCAGGACGCCCTCTACCCGAGCGACGATGTCGGCCCCATTACCGGCGATATGATTGTCGGCCATGCCCGCTTCGTGTTCTGGCCGCTGAGCGAGATTCGCTCCATTGAGTAGTATGCGCAGGCGACAGAAGCAACTGGTGCGGGTTTTGGCCCTGGGGTTGGCGGTGCTTTTGCTGTTGGGCACCGTAGTCTCCATCGTGTTTACCCATGACCATGCGCACGGTGAAGAAAACCGGGTGGCGGATTCCTTTGCAATCGAAGCGGAATTTCTTGAGGAGGCGCAGGCGCTGCAGATCCGGCAGCGCCTGCTCTATACCAACGGCACAGGACAGGCGCTCGACCGCGTGGAATTTGCCGTGTATGGCAACATGTTTCGCCGTCAGAGCGCGCTGATGTACGAAAGCGACGTCTGGCCGGATGTGTTCCCACAGGGCAACGCCGTCGGCGGACTGGAGTTTTCACAGGTGCTTTTCGATGGCGAGGCGGCTGATTGGGGCATGCTGGATGAGAACGAGCTGTTCATGCGCGTCGCCTGCGATTTGGAACCAGGCGAAACCGGCGAATTCCTCTTCGAATACACCATCCTGCTCACCCAAAACGCCGCTTCGTTGGGGGTGGGGGAGAGCGATTGGCGTTTGCGCGGCTTCTATGTTCAGCCGTTGAAGTTTGAGGGAGGGGAATTTGTCGCCACAAGCCCCCTGCAACAGACCAATTACGTGTACGTCGGCCGCGCCGATTATACGTTTTCCATCACCCTGCCGGAGCGCTACTTATTGGCCGGGCCGGGAGAGATTTCCAGCGCCGGCAATGGCGATGGCGCCCGCGCCTGGACGCTTTCGGCGACGGGCCTGCGCGAACTGTGCATAAGTTTTGGTATGCGTTGGCGGGAATACGAGGCGGAAACCGCTTCGGGAACGCGCCTGCGCGTGCTTGCTTCCAGCCGTCAGGGCGGGCCGGAGGCGCTTGATACAGCGCTTGCGGCGTTGGAAGCGTATGAAAGCTGGTTTGGGCCGCTGGGCTGGGATGTTACCATCGCCCAGTCCGATTACGCCCTGGAACCGCTGGCCCTGCAGGGGATTATCTGGGCTGATGAGGATGGGCTTTTTAACGCCATGGCCCTGCGCCGGGCGCTGGCCAGGCAGTTTTTCGGCTACAGCGCTTACGCCATGCCCATCGAGGACGCATGGCTTGCGGATTCCATCAGCGCATATGTGGCGTGCCTTGCCCTCAAGGAAGCGGAGGGACAGGACGCTTTCCTCGACTACCTGAACAGCCAAATCGTGCCTGAGGCGCAGTATACCCTCCCCGGCGGGCTGGAAGTGACGACATCCGCCGCCATCTTTACCGCCAGCGAATATGAGAGCGTCGTGCTTGGACGCGGCGCCTTGGTGATGCACGAATTGTGCCGGGCAATGGGGGAGGAGAGCTTCCTCAACGGCCTGCGCCTGTTTTACGAGCATGGGCTGGCAATGGACGTGGTGGGGGAATACGACCTTGTGGACGCGCTTGACAACGCAAGCGGCGGCAGTTGGGAAGATTTCCTGACGGACTGGTTGTTCAATGTCGCGGATTACTATGTTGAAAGTTATACGCTGGATTATGTAGATTAAAAACTTCGGTCTGTTTTTCTGATGGATCGACAAAAACAGACCGAAGTTTAGAAGGAGTTGGGGAAATTTAAGCCTCCGATGCGCGCTGCGGGCGCGATTCGACATGACGGCGGATACAATCAAAACTCTCCTGGCTGAGAACGTGCTCCAGGCGGCAGGCATCTTCGGCGGCAGTTTCGGCGCGCACGCCCAGGCCGATGAGCCAGTCGGTAATCAGCGTATGGCGCTCAAGCACCTTTTCGGCCTGCGCAAGTCCCTCTGGGGTGAGCAGCAAAAAGCCGCGCTCATCGGTGGTGACCAGGCCGAGGCTGCGCAAATTGGCCATGGCCACGGACACGCTGGGCCGGGAAAAATTCAGGTGATTGGCCACATCCACAGAGCGGACATAGCCGTGTTTTTTTTGCAGCATGAGGATTGCCTCAAGGTAGTTCTCTCTGGATTCCTGCACGCGCATGGCGTTCGCCTCCCTTAATACGGTGCATACGTTTATCATATATCATAGAGGATTTGCGCCCGGCTGTCAAGAGCGCGGGCACGGGAGGAACAGCATGGAACAGAGATTGACGGGACAGAAGTTGAAATTTTGGCAGGGCTGTCTGCTGGTCGTGTTGGTGGCGTTGTTTTTGTTTGCGGCTCAGTTTGTGCTGACGTTTTTGCAGTATACGCTGACGTATTTTCGCATACTGGACGCGACTACAGCCTATACCATTTCCTCGATTGCTTACTGGCTCTTTGGTGGCCTGCTGGGGCTGAAGTTTTTGCGGGACTATGTGCTCAACTACCTCTACACGGCCAATACAAAGCAGCTACGCGTGGAGCGCATCTATGGCCCTGGCCGGCCGCGTTTCTTTGAGGACGTCTACTTCAGCCGCCTCAAGGCTCTGGGCGAGGTTGAGGAAATGAAAAAGCGCTTTTCCGGGGCGAAGATCCTCCGCGCCACGTTGCGGCGGGACAAGCTGCCCGTAAAGGCGCTGGCCTACGATTCCACCGAAGGGATGAAAATCCTTCTGTTCCAGCCCAATGACGAGCTTTGGGCGCATTTGCAGGCCGTGCTGCGGGAGAAGAAGTAAACCACTATTCGCAATAAAAAACGAATGCCAACAGCCGATTTGCCGGCCGCACGGTTTGGCTTCTCCATTACTTTCTTCGATAAAAACGTGCCAGAGAGAAGAACACTTGGCATATATTCGGTAATATTTAAGGCCGCTTCCGGCCCCTTCAAGGCTCGGAAGCGGCCTTTATACCGCTAAATCGCAAAGCGCCCATGCCTTTGGAATTTCCTGGCCATTGCACGTTTACACAAAGACGCAGGGCTGTCCCTTTTCGCGGACGGTATCGTTCAGCCAATGGATGAAGTCTGCTTCGCAATATTGGATTCCACCCCGGCGGAGGCAATAGCGCCCCTCGTAGTCCTTTTCAAGTACCCACGTGAAACGCATACAGTATGCGTTCAGCGCATCCGCAACCGCGTTGGGCATCAGGCAGAGCGAAGCGGGCCATCGGCGCTGAGTACAACGCGCTGCATGCTTTTTTCCTCCCGCGGCCGCGCTACACGTCCCCGGCCTGGCGGTGCTGCGATTTTTCCGCGCTGAAGCCCTCGGGATAGCGGTTTTTGAGCTTTTCGATGTTGCGCTCCAACACCTCGTCCAGCCCAATGTCCAGCGCCGTGGCGGTCTCGGCCAGGTACCAAGCCACGTCGCCCAGCTCTTTAATGAGACCATCGCGGTCGAGGGCATGACCCTGCGCCAGATGTTTTTTGACGATGTCGATGGCTTCGCCTGCCTCGCCACACAGCCCCATCACGCCGTTGATGAGCACGTCGCGCCTGGTCAGCGCCGGGTTCATCGTGCGCGCGGCCAGCTTCTGATATTCGTTTCCGGTCATTCTATGTTCCTCGCTTTTGTATTGGTGTGCAAAAGGCCGCCTCCCGCGTGGGAGACGGCCTACGCTTTTGCTTACTTGGCAAATTCCACCGCGCGGGTCTCGCGGATAACGTTGACCTTGATTTGGCCGGGATACTCCATCTCGCTCTCAATGCGCTTGACGATTTCCTTGGCCAGCACCAGCGTGCCCGCGTCGTTGACGTCGTCCGGCTTGACGATGATGCGAATCTCGCGGCCGGATTGGATGGCGTAGCAGGTTTCCACGCCCTCGAAGGAATAGGCGATGGATTCCAGCTTCTCCAGGCGCTTGATGTAGTTCTCAAGCGATTCGCGCCGCGCGCCCGGACGGGCGGCGGAGATGGCGTCCGCGGCCTGCACCAGCACCGCTTCGACCGACTGCGCCTCCACGTCGCCGTGGTGGGCCATGATGCAGTTGACCACCTGGTCGTTCTCGCGGAACTTCTTGGCAAGCTCCGCGCCGATGGTCACGTGCGTACCCTCGACTTCATGGTCAATAGCCTTGCCGATGTCGTGCAGAAGTCCGGCGCGCTTGGCAAGCTGTACGTCCGCGCCCAGCTCGGCGGCCATGACGCCCGCCAGATGGCTGACCTCGATGGAGTGCCTGAGCACGTTCTGGCCATAGCTTGTGCGGTAGCGCATGCGGCCCAGCAGCTTGACCAGCTCCGGATGGATGTTGTGCAGGTTCGTCTCAAACACGGCCTGCTCGCCGGCCTCGCGGATTTGCTGATCGACGTCGCGGCGGGCCTTTTCCACCATTTCCTCGATGCGGGCGGGGTGGATGCGGCCGTCCATGATGAGCTTTTCCAGGGCGATACGGGCGATTTCGCGCCGCACCGGGTCAAATGCGGAGATGATGACGGCCTCGGGCGTATCGTCGATGATGAGGTCGACGCCCGTCGCCGTTTCGAGGGTGCGGATATTGCGTCCCTCACGGCCGATGATGCGGCCCTTCATGTCGTCATTGGGCAATGCCACCACCGATACCGTGGTTTCGGCCACATGGTCGGCGGCGCATTTCTGGATGGCCAGCGCGATGAGGTTGCGGGCCTTTTTGTCGGCCTCTTCCTTCGCGCGCGATTCGATTTCGCGCACCATGACGGCGGCGTCGTGATAGGCATCCTTCTGAATCCGGCTGATGAGGATGTTCTTGGCATCCTCCATGGTCATGTTGGCAATGCGTTCCAGTTCCTGCTGCTGCTGGTCGTGCAGCTCGCGGGCTTCCTGCTCTATACGCTCGGCGTCCTTGTACTTGACGTTGAGCTGTTCTTCGCGCGTTTCGAGGTGGTCGGCCTTTTTATCCAGCTGTTCTTCGCGCTGGGTCAGCCTGCGCTCCATGCGCCCCACTTCATTGCGGCGGTCGCGGACTTCCTTGTCCAGCTCGCTCTTTAAGCGGATGATTTCCTCTTTCGCCTCCAGAACGGCCTCCTTTTTCTTGTCCTCGGCCTTGCGCGTCGCTTCCTCGAGCATGTTGCGGGCAAATTCTTCCGTTTGCCCAATCTTCTTTTCCATCGCATTCTTGCGGTAGAAATACCCTACCGCCGAGCCAACCGCCAGCGCAACGATCGCGACGATTGCATAAAACAAGCGCCAGTCCCCCTTTTCCAAAAATTTCTAAAATTTCCAGTTGGAATCGGCAAGGCCTGAGCGCTTTGCAAGCGTTTATATGAATCCGTCGACAGCTTCCAGCTCCGGGAAGTATGAAAAGCCGCGTCCGCGGCGGGGGAATCTATCGTCAGTCAAGCGGCCAATGCCGTGAGCATACGTATATTCATACGCAGTCTACCTATCTATTTTAGTCGCTCAGGGGCGCGATGTCAAGCACAGAACGCGAAAACCTGTCCAAACAGATATGACGAAAAGTTTATTTTTGTGCGTATTGCCGGGAGCGGCGCTCCGCCTCAAACACAAAATAACCATCGTCAGACTGCACGCGCGCGCCGCCAAACACGCTTTTGAGCTTGTTGAAATACCAGTCGCGCCGCTTGGTGACCATCAAAAGCCGCCCGCCGATTTCCAGGCGGTTGAAACTTTTGAGAATCAGGCGCTTGGCGACGGCGAAATCCGTCTGATAAGGGGGATTCAAGAGGATGCGGTCAAAGGCGCGGTCGGGCACGGCGTCGAGCGCGTCGCCTACATACACGCGCACGCCGCCCACGCCGTTGCGCAGGGCGTTTGCGCGGGCGAAGTCTGCCGCGCGGGGGTCGAGATCGGTCATCACCACGTTTTCCGCGCCGCACACAAGCGCCGCATATACGCCCGCCAGGCCCCAGCCGCAGCCCAAATCCAGCACGCGCTGCCCCGCCTCCAGGCGCGATGCGCGCAACATGGCCAGCGTGCCCCTGTCCGCGTGCGCGGGCGAAAACAGGCAGTCCGCGGTTTCAAAATCCATTGTTCGGCCTTCAAATTCCACTCGCAGCAGCATGTGTCTCGCCTCCCGCGTCCATTATATAGGTATAAACCACAAAAGGCAAGGCAGAGCGCGGAAACTTTATATATTTTGGCTTGACAGGCCGCCGCGTTTCGTCTATACTGTAAAGGCTGTATGTTGGGAATGTCCGCTTTTTCCGCGCGTGTAACAGACCGCGCAAAAGCGAAAGACATATTATTTCGATTGAAGGAGTTGTTTCCCCATGAAGCGTACTTTCCAGCCCAAAACGCGCCAGAGATCCAAGGTGCATGGTTTCCGTGCCCGTATGAAGACCAAGGCCGGCCGCCGCGTCCTCAAGGCCCGCCGTCTGCGCGGCCGCAAGACGCTCAGCGCCTGATTCGCGGCGTGGCCGCGGAGGACAGGCCCGCACAGGCGCGAACCTTGCGCTTTCCGCGCCGGTTCCGTCTGGGCAAGAGCCGGAATTACCGCTATGTTTACCGTAAGGGGAAAAGTTTTCCCTCGCGGAGCATGGTGCTTGTCTATCTGCGCGGCAGGGATCTGAAGATCGGCTTTTCCGTTTCCTCCAAGGTGGGAAATGCCGTGACGCGCAACCGCGTGCGCCGCTGCTTGCGGGAAGACGCGCGGCTTTTGCGCCCGCGCCTGAAGCGGGGCAAGTATATCTTTGTGGCCCGCGTCGCCGCCGCCAAATGCGCGCATGAAGCGCTTACGCGGGAGATGAGCGCGCTCATCGGGCGCGCTGGGCTGCTCAAAGAGGATGGCGAAGCATGAAAACGCTGCCGAAACGGGCGCTTGTCGCCATGATTCGTTTTTATCGCCGGCAGATTTCGCCGGCGACGCCGCCTTCGTGCCGCTTTATTCCTACATGTTCCGAGTATGCGCTCGAAGCCGTGGAAAAGTATGGCGCGCTCAAGGGCGGTTATCTTGCTATGCGCCGCATTCTCAAGTGTCATCCGCTGCACAAGGGCGGCTATGATCCCGTGCCATAATCCGGCGGCCGCCGCGCGGGGCGATCTGTGCCCGCGTGGACGTCGCCTTTTTGCATGCGGCCGTACCGGTGGGCGCGGTTTCCCCAAACCAATCTCTTAGGGGGTCTTTAAGTCAAATGGGAGGCATCAACGGATTTTTTATCTCCATTTTGCAGGGCATCCACTCCTTTGTGGGCAACTACGGCTGGTCGGTCGTGCTTTTTACGCTGCTGATCCGCTTTGTGCTTTTGCCCTTGGATATCAAGCAGCGCAAGAGCATGCGCGCCATGCAGAAGATCCAGCCCAAGCAGATGGAGCTGCAGCGCAAATATGGCCATGACCAGGAGAAGTACAACAAAAAGCTGCAAGAGCTGTATCGCAAGGAAAACGTCAAGCCTCTGGCCGGATGCTTGCCGATGCTGATCTCTTTCCCGCTTTTGATCATCATGTTCTCCGCCATGCGCAACCTCGCCAGCGAGCAGAGCGCCCGATTGCTTCTCAACATTGTGCAGAGTATGCCGGCGATGGCGGACGGAACCACCGTACAATCGGCGCTTTCCGCTATTCAGATTGACTTGAGCGCCCTTTCCATTACTCCGGAGCAGATTGAGTCGATCATCCAGAGCGTGACCCTTTCCGATGTGCAGATCGAGGCGATTCGTAACCTTGCCACGGTAACGCTTTCGACAGATCAGATTTCCACGATTGCCGGGCTGCTCACGAGCGAACAGGCTGTGCTCCTCAACGAACAACTCGAGATGTTCTTAAGCGGTATCACCCTCACGGCTGAGCAGGCGCAGTCCATTGCCTCGGGCATTGAGTTTGAAAGCTGGCTGTGGATCAAGAACGTCTTTGAACCCGATTCCTTTATGAACAGCATTCTCCCGGCTGCACGGGAGATCACGCAGGATAATGCGTCTATCCTGACCAGCCTGCAATTGAGCGTAATCGACGGCTCGGAAATACTCACCAACGAGAACCTGCAGGTCATTGCCAGCTTCCTTAAGACGCCGGCATACGCCAGCATCGCCCAGTCTATGGGTGCAGACAACTTTGTTCGCATCCCATTGAACCTGTTGTTCTTCCAGCCGACGTTGACGCTGCCGACCTCCTTTGGGGCGCTGTTCTCCAGCGCGAACGGCCTGTTCATCCTGCCGCTGTTTGCCGCGCTCAGCCAGCTTTTCATGACCAAGCTGACCGTGCCCAAGCAGAAGGGCGATTCGCCGATTGTTGCCGACCAACAGCAGGCCAATCCCATGAATGGCGCGTTCATGAAGTGGTTTATGCCGCTTCTGTCCCTGTGGTGGTGCGCTGGCTACAACGCCGCGTTCGCCATTTACTGGTGCGCCGTCAACATTATCCAGATTGCGCAGACCTTCTTTATCAATCTCTACTTTGAGCGCAAGGACCGCCAGGCCGCCGAGGCCGAGGCGGAGGGCGCCAAGTAGCAAGGGCGGCGGTGCCTGCCTGCGCCGCGCGCGCCTGACCATCGTAAGGAGGCAATCCCCTTGAAATCCATCGAATCCAGTGGAAAGACCGTCAAGGACGCCATTAACCAAGGCGTTAAGGAGCTGGGCTGCGACCCCAGCGATGTAGATATTGAAGTTTTGGAAATGGGCAGCCCGGGACTGTTCGGCATGTTTGGCCGCTTGGCCCGCGTTAAGCTCACCCTCAAGGAAGCGGAGGATGATTTTGAGATTGAAATGCCGGCGATGACGCTTGACCAGCCTGGGCCGAAATCCAGCCGCAACCGCCGCCGCGAGGAAAAGCCCAAGGTAAAGAGCGCGCCCGCAGTTCAGGAAGCCGAGCGCGAACAGCCGGTTGAAAAGCCGCGCAAGTCCAAACCCCGTGTCCGCAAAGAAAGTGAGCCGGCGACCGTTGAAGCCCCCGCGCCTGTTGCGCCGGTGGAGCCGGAAGCCCCGTTTGTGGAAACCGCTTATGAAAATCTGACCGATGATGCCAAGCGCGCCATGGAATTCCTTTCCGGCATGATTGAGCGCATGGGCGTCCAGGCGGAACTCAAAGCTTGCGAAACGACTGAGCAGCTCCGCGTGCAGCTCTTTGGCGAGAGCATGAGCATACTCATCGGACGCCGTGGCGAAACGCTCGACGCTTTGCAGTATCTTACCAGCTTGAATGTGAATCGCGGCCGCGAGGAATACCTGCGCGTGTCGCTGGACACCGAAAATTACCGCGCCAAGCGCGAGGAAGCGTTGCGCAAGCTGGCTGCGCGCATGGCCAATCGCTGCCGTAAGACCGGTAAGCGCGTGGCGCTTGAGCCAATGAACCCCTATGAGCGCAGAATTCTGCACTCCGCCCTGCAAGGCGACCCCACCGTCACTACCCATTCCGAGGGTGAGGAGCCGTACCGCCGGGTTATCATTACGCTGAAGTAGTCTCATAAACGCAAAAGTTGCTTCCAAACAATGCAGTTGGAAGCAATTTTTGTATCCCGCGCACATGCCCTTTTGAAGGCCTGCGAATCTGACGGGCAGTCCGCCTTGTTAGCATAGAGCAGACGCGCCGTGGTTTGTTTGAAAAGGAAAAACCGCATCCCTTCCGACGGCATATGCTGCCTGGGAGGGATGTTTATGAGAAAATGGTTTGCGGCGCTTACCGCGCTGCTGATTTTGTGTATTCCGGCGCTGGCCTTTGGGCCTGCCTCGGAAACGGTGCATGGCATCGACGTGAGCGTATACAATGGTCACGTCGACTTTGCGAGCGTGGCGGAGGCTGGCATCCGCATGGTATATATCCGCTCTTCGCTGGGATTTTCCTATGTAGACCCTACAGCGGAGCGCAATGCCGATGGAGCGCGCGACGCGGGGCTGGAATTCGGCTTTTATCACTTCTGCACTGCCTCTACCGAGGAAGAAGCAGTACGGCAGGCGCGTTTTTTTGCTGAAACCATCGCCCGCTACGACTATGCGCTGAAACCCGTAATGGAGTTATCCCCCGCGCGTGAACTCGACCGCACCGAAACAACCGACGTGGCGCTTGCTTTCTTAAGCGAGGTTCAACGCCGCACCGGACGGGAACCGGCCATATATTGTTCGGCTTCCACAGCGCGCGACGATTATGACAGCCGCCTTGCCTCGTATAGCCTTTGGGTGGCGGATTATGGGGCGCGCGAACCTGAGAGCAACGACATCTGGGAGACATGGGCTGGCTGGCAATACAGCGATCGCGGCAGGGTTGACGGCGTAAACGGCAATGTCGATCTCGACCTATTTACTGCGGAAATGCGTTCCGAGCCCGCCCCCACACAGAGCGCCGGACCCACAGCGACGCCGACGGCAATACCGACGGCCACACCGACAGCAACGCCGACAGCAACGCCGACGGCCATGCCGACAGTCTGTCCGACGATGACGCCGACTGTCGTTCCAACCAATACGCCTATGCCAACGGCAACCGCCACGCCGGGTGAGGCCAATGCCTATGTAGTGCAGCCGGGCGATACGCTTACGATCATCGCCCAGCAGTTTGGCACCACGGCGGAGGAACTGGCGAAGCGCAACGGCATTGCAGACCCATCCGTCATCTACGCCGGACAGATTATTTACTACCGATAAATCTTTGCCCGCCGTCTGTATGACGGCGGGCCTTACGCATGGGCAATTCCAGAACCCGCCGCTGTTATAAGAGGCCGGCAGGAGTGCCGCCGCCGTATTGACTGCGCGGGCGTGCCTGCAAAGAAATGTTCAGGCGAGGCGCCGAACGGCATTCAGGGACAGGTTTTCACGAATGTTGCGATGCGAATCCAGCGCTGGCGGTTCCCGCTCTGCACGTGTAAACACGAAGGAGGGAAGCACGGCAGAACTGGGGGACGATCTTTCCGTTGCCTCGCAGGTAGCGTATGGATTGCGTTTTCGTCAGGCAAGAGCGGCGAATGGCCAACTTTACCAGGAACTCAGCGGTGTTTTCGCAAGGCTCTTTGCCTGTAACACATATTCCTCTGCGATCAGAGGCACAAAAGGATGTTTTGCAAAATACAGCTTTGCAGATACAGCCGATTTTCAAAACCGGCAAATTCCCATCCATGTATCCGCAAAAGCAACCACGGGAATGCCTGCAAAAACCGCCTCTGAACGCTTGCGGATAATGAATGCGTTTATAATAGCTTTTCGTATGCGATTTTAACGCTGTTGTCGAACCAAATCGTTCCGCAATAGGCGAAGCCATTTTTGGACAGTAAATGCTTCATCACTTCGTTGTTTTCATCGGTATCAATGCGGAAACTCCCTGTTTTGCGGCGCTTCATGCAATCTTCGGCCAGTCTGAGGGAAACGGTGGCCAGCCCTTTTCCCCTGAATTCGGCGCCAATGGCGAGACGGTGAAGAACCCCATAGGAGGATGTATTGTTGAGCCAATGTCCGTTGAGGCCGTCGTATGCCGGCTCACCTTCAAAATCAATGCACATATACGCAAGGGGGCATTCGTCTGTCATCAGAAAGTAGCCCTTTTGGTTTGCGATATCATTTCTGATTGTATTTGCATCCGGGTATCCCTTTTGCCATTGATCTACGCCCTTGGATTTCAGAAATGCTTTTGCCTCATTGATAAAGGCCATGGCAATATCTTCTTCGCTTGGTTCAACAATTTTCAGAGAGTATTGACTTAATATGCTCATTGCAAACTTCCTCTCCCGCTTTCAAAATTGGATGCTTCCTGTTTTTAAAACATCTTTGCCGCTGGGACCGTCATAAGTAGGCATGATGAACGCCTCCGCATGGGGCCGGGTGAACCGCCGCCTATGCGGCCATTACCACCGAAATGTTGAGAAATCTCAAGGCAGAAGGGCAGCCCCGCAGCATTTCACGGTTTGAAAGGGCACATATTGTTGGGGCAGGACGTTGGGCAGCGCGCGAGAAAAAAGCCGTGTAATACATGTTGACACTTTCCTTTCTCTGCAAAGTATGATATAATGCACATGATGGACAGCAAATGCTCTGTGCAATATATAATACGATATGTTTGATATAATGTCAAGTGGGGGAGGAGAATTTTTTGGAGGAAATCAATGCGCTTTTTTCCGCGAACTTGAAGCGCTTGCGCGAAACGCGGCGCATGAGTCTGGACGAGGTATCGCGCTTGTCTGGCGTGAGCAAGAGCATGTTGGGGCAGATTGAGCGCGGCGAGGTCAATCCGACGATTTCCACAGTATGGAAAATCGCGTCCGGCCTGAAGGTGCCATACAGTCAGCTGCTTAGCCGGCCACAGAGCGAGTGCGAGCCGGTGCATATCAGCAACATCCGCCCCATCGAGGCAGATGAGGGGCGTTATCGCAACTATCTGCTCTTTCCCATGGAGGAAGGGCGGCGCTTTGAGGTGCTTTATATCGAGATTGATGCCGGGGGCGGGCTGAAGGCCGATGCGCATCCGCAGGGCACGCAGGAGTTTATCACCGTTTTTTCCGGCACACTGCGGGTGTGCCTGGACGATGGCACGCTCGAGACGCGCAAGGATGAAGCCATTCAAGGCCGCGAGGCAAACCCGCATACCCGCACGACGGTTGAGACGCATGCGGGCGGGGCCGTGCGCTTCGCCGCCGACCGGCCGCATAGCTATGCCTGCGTGGGCGAAGAAACTTGCCGGTTGAGCATGATTATTTATTATCCTGGATAGCGGTTCCGGGAAGCTATGCCCAAATCCGGTTTGCCTTAGCGGATAGGGCAAGGCGATGCGGTTGGCCGGAAATGGTGTTAACATGCGCGCCGTCTGTTTTTGGCAGATTTCAGTATGAACGGTTTCTTGCTACATTCCATGGCCATAACGCTGGAAATAACGTACAAGAAACCGTTTTTTTGTCGAAACTTCTATTTTTGTGCCGAACATCTTGACAGTGGGTGGCAAATGTGCTATTCTAAAAGATAACCACCGGGAGGTATACTTATGCAGAATGAACTACTTTATACACCCGTTTACGTTGCTCCCACGCAGGAGGAACTGCGCGCGATGATGGGCGGCGCTTACGCGGGATGTAAGGCCATCCGCGATTTTACGCAGGCCAATTATAAAATTGAAGAACGCTGGCGCTATTCCGACAAACGAGACGCTTTTGATTGCCTGATCTACGATGGCGACAAGCGCCTGTGTTCCCTGCACCTGCGCGAGGGCCGGCTTTCGCTGCTGGTGATGTTTTCGCAAAGCGAGTGCGCGGTGGTGGAGGCGCGTCTTTCGGCGCTCCGCCCGGCTGTGCGCGCCTGTTACGAGCAGGCCAACGTGCGCGATGGCGTGCGCTGGGTGCGTGTGGCGCTGGAGAGCAACGCCGCGTTGGAGGATATCTTTTCCCTCATCCGCCTCAAGGCGGAGTTGACGGGAATGGAGAACATATAAACACAAACACTTCGGAGATGATGGAAAATGAGTGAAAACTGCACCCATGACTGTGGCTCCTGTTCCGCCGATTGCGCCAGCCGCACGGCAGATTTTCGTGCGGAGCAAAATCAGCACAGCAATGTCAAAAAGGTCATCGGGATCGTCAGCGGCAAGGGCGGCGTAGGCAAATCGCTGGTCACCTCGCTTCTGGCGGTTACAGCCCGCAGGCGCGGTTATGAAACGGCCATTCTCGATGCCGATATCACTGGCCCTTCGATTCCCAAAGCCTTCAACGTCCATGAGCAGCTGATGGGCACGGATGACGGCGTGATTCCCGCCCAGACCAAGACGGGCATTCGCCTGGTCAGCCTCAACCTGCTGTTGGAAAACGAGACGGATCCGGTTGTGTGGCGCGGCCCAATCATCGCCGGCACGGTCAAGCAGTTCTGGACGGATGTGATGTGGGGCGATGTGGACTTTATGTTTGTGGACATGCCTCCGGGAACGGGCGATGTGCCGCTGACGGTGTTCCAGTCCCTGCCCGTGGATGGCGTAATTCTGGTCACCTCCCCGCAGGAGCTGGTGGGTATGATCGTCAAAAAGGCCGCCCGCATGGCGGAAATGATGAATGTGCCGGTGTTGGGGCTGGTGGAAAACATGTCCGGTTTCCAGTGCGACCAGTGCGGCAAGGTACACGATATTTTCGGCGCCAGCCATGCGGAGGCCGTTGCCAAGGAGCTTGGCATCCCGGTCTGCGCCCGTCTGCCCATCAATCCCAAGTTGGCCGCCGCCTGCGACAAGGGCATGGTGGAGCTGTTTGAGGGCGACTGGCTGGAGAAGATCGCGGATGCGATTTGCGGCGAGGACAAGTAATCAATCAAAATTTGTTTTGTCCGGGCTTTCAGGGCAAATGAAGCGGAGCGGGATCACCGCTCCGCGCTTTTTGTATATTGCCCCTCGCTTGGAGCGGGGGTTCGGGAAATACATGGCTTTCAGAAAAAACGGCAAGCCCATTATGGGTAAGAAGAAAAGCGCGTTGACAAAGGTCAATGGGCAAACGGCGACGTTTAGCGGCATCCAGGCGAAAGGGCGCGTGAGCCCTGGCTATTCGGAGCGCGTGAGCGCCGCCGGGATCGTGCCTTATTCAAACTGCTGGCTTAGCCTGGCAGTGTGATTTAGGGGAGGACGCCGCCTGGTTTGACGGCCATAAACCTTCGCTTCTGTCACGCATCTGCCGCAAAATACATCCACTCCCGCGATATGGCCCAAATTTGGGAATGGCAATCAATGGGTTTGCATACTGCCGTTTCATAACTTTCCGTCAGATCCCAGCCAGAAATTGCATTTGCGTTTCCCGCCGCGTTATGGAATAATGAACGTACAAGGAGGGAGACATATGCTCTACATAGCCGCGGGGGTTCTGGCCGGAGGGTCAATGCTGTTCGTGCTTGCCTGCCGCTGCTTTCCGGGGCTGGCCGAGGGCTGGATGGAGGCGGTGTTTGCGCCGGTTGCCTCCGCGCTTGCTTCGCTGTCGGGCAAATGCGCGTTTCCCATAGCCGAGCCGCTGGCGCTGTTGCTGGTGGCGCTGTTGGTATTTTTGCTGTTTCGATCCCGGCGGGGGGCCTGCCTGCTGCTTTCCGGCATTGTGGCGGGCTATGCGCTTTTTTGGACGCCCGCATACTTTGTTCCAGAGCGATATCCCGTCGATGGGCAGGTGGAAAGCGGCGCGCTGACGGCGGTGTGCGGGGAGTTGATTGAGCGGCTGAACGCATACGGCGCGTTTGCGCTTCCAGACGATCTTTGTGAACGCGCCCTGGAAGCCGCCTCCCTCGCGGAGCCGCCCGCGCCCCTGACCGCCGCGCCCAAATACGCCCGCTACCCCGAGTGGATGCGCGCGCTTTCACTGGCCGGGCTGTATGTGCCGTGGACGTTTGAGGCGGTCGTCAATCCGGACGAAGCGGAGGCGGGCAGGCCATTTACGGCGGTACACGAACTGATGCACATGGGCGGCGTCGCCGATGAGGGGCAGGCGAATATTTATGCGTATGTGGCCTGTCAACAGGCGGGCGGCGCGTTCGCCTATTCCTCCGATCTTTGGGCGCTGCAATACGCCATGGCCGCGTTGGGTGAATTGGACGGCGCGGCATGGAACGACTGCCTGGGCCGCCTTTCCGAAAGCGTGCGCGCCGATTTCTTTGCCATTGGCGGCGGCGCGCCCCCGTCCGCGGCAAGCGGCGGCGCCGTGGAGGCGTTTTTGCGCCTGGGCGGCATTTCCGAAAAAACGGCAAATTATGGCGCGCTGGCCGTGTGGCTGTGCAATGCGTATTGTATGAACGCATAGAAAACCGCGCACACTGAAGTATCAGCGAATGATATTTCAGGAGGACGCACACATGAACGGTTTGGCAAGGCTTTCCGGAAAATTCCGCGCGGCGCAGGCGGAAAAGAACCTCGGCGCGGGCGCGGAGCGGGACGACCGCTCGCTTACCCGGCATATGCGTTCGCTCGCAGTGCAACTGCGCGTGGACGGCCGCGCGCGCCTGACCTGTCCGGGTTATCTGGCTACCCAGACGCAGGAATTGGCGCGCGAAGCGGGCGAAGTGCTTCTGGAAAGCGCCAGCGCCACCCCAACGCTTTTGCGGCTGCATCAGGATGCCCGCATTATGGAGGCATGCGCGGCGCAGGCACGGCTGGATGGCGGCGTGCGCCTGCCCGCCGTGGGCCGGGTACCGCGCATTCTCATCGTCATGCGGGAGGTCTTGGCGCTGGGAGATACCGCCCTGAGCGGCGAACGGCTGAAGCTGGCCCTGCGTGCCTTTGACGACGTGCAGGCGTTGACCATGGCCGAGCTGTGGGCCGCGCCTACGGCGCTGCGGCGCGCTCTCTCTGAAGCGTTTTGCCACGGCGCGCAC
Organism: Candidatus Pullichristensenella stercorigallinarum; assembly: GCA_018712945.1. Taxonomy (GTDB): domain Bacteria; phylum Bacillota; class Clostridia; order Christensenellales; family Aristaeellaceae; genus Pullichristensenella; species Pullichristensenella stercorigallinarum. The sequence goes on from DVFZ01000116.1 coordinate 48,522, forward strand.
GCCGTCCTGCAAAGAGGACGCGAGCGGCGCGAGGCCGAACGCTTTGTGGATGGGCAGGGTGGAAAAAGCCGCCGTACCGGGACGACGCCCGCGTTTTTTGAGCGTGCCTTGCAACTGACCGTAGAGCGGGAACTGCCGGAACTGCGCGCCCGGTTGGAGGGGCAGATCGCCCATCTGGGCGAGAGCGGTGAAAAGATGATCCGTCTGGAGCACGAAGCCCAGGCGCTTTTGAGCATGCGGTTGGACAACCTCATCGGCGCCAAGCGCATGCTCGACGCGCTGGATTGGCAGGCGTGTTTCCAGGAGCTTTCGCGCACCGAGGCGGAATTGCGCGCCGACCCGGACGGCACTTACGCGCGCATGGATGAGGAATCCTGCGCGGCTGTGCGCAATGAGGTCAGCCGCATCAGCCGCCGCCTGCGTTTGGGAGAACAGGCTGTGGCAAAACAGGCTGTGTCCGCGGCCAAGGAGTATCCGGGCGAAGCGCGCGGCACGATATGTTGGTGGCTCTATGACGACGAGGGCCGCGCGGCCCTGGCCGGCCGTCTGGGCGCGCATGTGCGCCTGCCCCGCCTCACGCCTGATCCCCGGGGCCGCCGGTTGATTCTTGCCCAGGCGCTGCTGGCAGCGGCGCTGTTTGCCCTTTACGCGCTGATCGCGCGCAACCTGCTGGCTCTGGCGCTGGGCGTGCCGCTGGCCTGGAGCGCGGCGATGATGCTGTTGGGCCGCGTTGCCACGCGCCTTGTTCGCCCCCGCCGCCTCTTAAAGCTCAAGCCGGAGGCGCTGGGCGATGAAGCGCGCGTATTGGTGGCCATGCCGGTGCTCATCAGCTCTGTAAAACGCGCCCTGTCCCTGTGCGATGGTCTGGAGACGGCCGGTTGCCTGGACCGCGACGAAAACGTGAGCTACCTCTTGCTGGGCGATTTCCGCGACGGCCCCTCCGCAACGGAGGCGGACGACGAGGAAATCCTTGCCGCCACGCGCGCGCGCATACGGGCCATGAACGAGCGCGCCGGGCGGGAAAAGTATTTTTACCTGCACCGCCGCCGCTCCTTCTATGCGCCCGACCGCCGTTGGATGGGGTATGAGCGCAAGCGCGGAGCGCTGATGGCGCTCAACCGCCTGTTGCTGGGCGAAAACGGCGCAAGCCGCGCTTTCGACGCCGAGGGCGAGGCTTGCGCGCGCCTGGCCGGGCGCTTTTCCCTGGTCGTGACGCTCGATGCGGATACGCGCATGCCTCCGGGTTGCGTACATGCCCTTGTGGGCGCGATACTGCATCCCCTCAACCGCCCCTGCGTGGAAAACGGCGTGCGCCGGGGCTATGCCGTCATGCAGCCGAATATGGAGCTGGCGGCCTCCTCTTGCACCAACGAATTTATCCGCCTCTTTGCCGGCCAGGGCGGCATGGACGCCTATCCCGTCTCCGTTTCCAACCTTTATCAGGATCTCACCGGCCAGGGCAGTTTCGGCGGCAAGGGAATCTATGATGTGCGCGCCTTTATGGAGGCGGTAGAGGGCAAATTGCCCGAGGGACGCATCCTCAGCCATGACCTGATCGAGGGCGAACTGTCCCGCACTGCCTTTGTGAGCGACGTATCGCTTTACGATGGCTTCCCGGAAACGTTTTCCGCCTATCTCAAGCGCCTCAACCGCTGGACGCGCGGCGACTGGCAACTTCTGCCCTTCCTGTTCCGGCGCGGTCTTTCCGGCCTTTCACGGCTGAAGATACTCGATAACCTTCTGCGCAGTTTGGCCCTGCCCTCGCTGCTGGCGCTGCTGTTGCAGGCGATGTGGTTCGACCTGCGCTCCGCCTTTGCCCTGGGCGTGCTTTACGCCTTCCTCACGCCGATTACGCATTTGTTTACCGCCGGGGCCGTGGGCTGGCGGCGCGCGATCGTGCAGCTCGCGGCGCTGCCCTCGACGGCGGCGGCATTGTTTGACGCTGTCATGCGCACGCTGTTCCGCCTTATTTTTACCAAAAAACACCTGCTGGACTGGGTGACGTCCGCCGACGCCGCCGCTGGCGGCACGCGCGTGGGCACCGCCTGCCGCGTGGGCGCGATTCTGTGCGTGCCCGGCCTGATGACGGCCGCGTGGCTCCCGGCTGCGTTGGCGTTGATGGCGCTGTTTTTGCTCGCACCTGGACTTCTGCGGGATATGCAGGAAACGTCCACCGACCCGCGCGGCGCGCTGCGCGTGGAGCAAATTGGCGCGCTGACCGGCCTGGCGCGCGAAACATGGGCCTTTTTTGAGAACTATGTAACCGAGCGGGAAAACTGGCTGCCGCCTGACAACGTGCAGGTGGACCCCGACGTGGGCGCGGCGCGGCGCACTTCGCCGACGAATATCGGCCTTTATCTGGTTGCCTGCCTGTCCGCGCGCGAACTGGGCTTTATCCGCGAAGAAGAAATGCTTTCGCGCCTGCGCGACACCGTTTCCACGCTGGAACACATGGAGACCTGGCATGGCCAACTCTACAACTGGTATGATATAGACACCCTGCGTCCCCTGCGGCCGCGCTATGTATCCTCAGTGGACGGCGGCAACCTCGCCGCCAGCCTGTTGACCTGCGCCGCCGCCGTGGAAGGCGTGGACGAAGCGCTCTGTGCGCGCCTGCGTGCCCTGGCGCGCGGCATGGACTTTGCCTGCCTGTTCGATGGACGGCGCAAGCTGTTTTCCATCGGCGCGGATGTGGAAAACGGGCGCATGAGCGCCTCGCATTACGACCTGTTGGCCTCGGAATCGCGCATTTTGAGCTATGTGGCGATGATGATGGGACAGGTGGAGCCAAAACACTTCCGCCGCCTTTCGCGCCCCTGCGTGCGCATTGAGAAAGGGCAGGCGCTGGTTTCCTGGAGCGGCACCATGTTTGAATACCTGATGCCGGAAATCTTCATGCGTTCGCGTCCGGGCACGCTTTTGAGCGATACAAACCGCGCCGTGGTGCGCCTGCAAAGGCAGCTGGGCACGGCGCGGCAGCGGCCCTGGGGCGTGAGCGAATCCGGGTATTACGCCTTTGATATGCACCTGAACTACCAATACCGCGCCTTTGGCCTGCGCGAAGTGGCGCTGGGCGGCGGCGCGCGCCAAAACGTGGTCGCGCCCTATGCCTCGCTGCTGGCGCTGTGCGTCTGTCCCGGCAAGGTGGCCGACAATGTGCTCGCCATGCGGCGTCTGGGCTGGGCGGGCGAGTATGGATTCTATGAGGCCGCCGATTACACCGGCGTGCGCCCGGGCGAAGGGCCAAAGCTGGTCAAGAGCTATATGGCGCACCATCAGGGCATGGCCCTGGCGGCGCTGGCCAACGCGCTGGCGGGCGACGCCCTTTCGCGGCGCTTTGAAAGCATCCCCGAAGCGCGCGCCCTTTCGCTTTTGCTGGAGGAAAAGCCCTCGGCGCGCGTGCGCCTGCGCCGGCGGCGCGAACAGCTTTCCCCGGAAAACGCCCGCCGGAGCGAGGAACGCGGTTGCCGCCTGGGGCGCGTGGAAAACCGTCTGGTAGACGCGCACCTGCTCTCCGGAGCGGGCGCGACGGCGCTGCTGACCGCGCAGGGCTGTGCGTTGCTTACGCGCGGCGGCGTGCTGGCAAACCGCTTTTTTGGCGACCTGCTGGACAGGCGCGGCGATATCCGCCTGACGGCGCGCGATCTGCGCGGGGGCGAGGAAATCAGCCTGTGCGCCGGGCAGGCGCGCTTTGACGCGGGCTGGGCGCAGTATGAAAACAATCTGGGCGTCGTAGAGGCGCGCCTCACCGCGGCGCTTTCGCCCGAGGACGGTACGCTCTTTCAAAAGCTGTATTTGAAAAACAACGGCACGGTGGCGCGGGAGGTAGAGGTTACCCAGTCCTTCCCGGTGGCGCTTTGCGGCCGGGACGACTGTTGGGCGCATCCGGCGTTTCAGAATATGTTCGTCGCCTCCGAACGGCCGGGTCAGGGCGCGCTTCTGTTTACGCGCCGCCCCGGCGGGCCGGGGCAGTGCCCCTATGCGCTCATCAGCATGGTCTCGGGCATGGGCGCGCCGGAATGGGAGACGGATTTGGCCCGCTTCGAGGGCCGTGAAGGGCATGCCGCCCGCACGCTTTCCGGCACGCTGGGCTGCACGCTCAACCCCTGTTCGGCGCTGCGCGCGCGTGTGCGGCTGGAGGCGGGGGAAAAGCGGGAAATGCACTTTGCCGTGGCCCTGATTCCGCCCGAGGAAGCCGGGCGCTGGCAAGAGCGCAACGCCTCGGACGCCGCGCCGGAGCGCGCCCGCCGCCTCGCCGCCACGCAGGCGCGGGCCATGCTGGGCTTTGTCGGCCTCAATACGGCGGCATATCACCTGCTCGACCGCGCCGCCGCCTTTTTGCTGGACGCGCGCCTGGCCACTCGCGCCCGCGCGGAGGATGCGGCGCTGTGCGGCGGCCGCGGCGAGTTGTGGGCGCTGGGCGTCAGCGGCGATCATCCGATTATCGCCGTGGCCGTGGCCGACCGCGCCCAGCTTTGTGTGGCCCGCGACGCGGTGCGCGCGCACGACCTCTACCGCACGTTGGGGCTTGCCTGCGACCTCGTGCTCATCAACGACTATGGAAACGACTATGAACAACCCGTGCGTGATGCCATCAAGGATATGATCGCCGCTTCGCACCTGCGCGAGATGTGCGGCGTTCCCGGCGGCGTGCATGTGATCGACGGCGCGCAGATTTCCAAATCCCAGCGCGAAACGTTGCGGTGCGCCTCCGCCATCTGCCTGGAGGGCGGCGCGGGTTTCTTTGCCCAGCTTCGCGCCAAGCTGGGGGCGCTGGAATTCGGCGGCCGCGCCGGATACCGGGAAATGGAGGCGCGCTCGTTCAAGCTGCCGCCGGTCAAACGAGAATTGTTCAACGGCTACGGTGGCTTTGCGGAGGAAGGCTATGTCATCGACGCCGCCGAGCCCACGCCCGCGGCCTGGTCGAACGTGTTGGCCGGGGAAGCGTTCGGCGCGCTTGTCACCGAGCGCGGCGGCGGCTTCCTGTTTGGCAAAAACAGCCGCCTTGCTCGCCTCACGCCTTTTGGGAACGACCCCTTGCGCGAGGGCTGGGGGCTGATGCTCTACCTTGCCGACGAACGGCGCGGCGCTTACGCCCGCCTGCTGCCCGGCGAGGAACCCTTTACGCCCTTCCAGACCACGCACGCCTTTTCCCATACGCGCTTTGAGAGCGGCGCGGACGGGGCGCGCTTTTCCACAGCGCTCTATGCCCGATCGGACGCGAACGCCATCGGCGTAGAAATCCGCGTGCAAAACACCTCCGGCAAGCCCTGCGAATACGCCGTCACCGCCTTTGTGGACTGGCTGATGGGCGTGGACGCGCGCGACGCGGCGTTTCTGCGCGCCTGGAATGAGGATGGCGTATGCCTTGCGCGCGGCGTGACGGGGGATAGGGGCTTTCTGGCCGCGCTCAACGCCCCGGCCGAGGCGGGCGCGGAGCGCGCGGCGTTCCTCGGCCATGGCGGCGTTTTCAAACCGGACGGCCTGTTTGAGCGGCGCGGTGGCAGGGGCGGCTGGGCGCTCAAGGCGCGCCTGAGCCTGCGCCCCGGCGAGGAAAAAACGCTCGCTTTTGCCGTAGGCTGGGCTGAAAGCCGCGAAGAGGCCTTGCAGGCGATTCAGAATATGCGCGGGCAGCCCTGTGCCCTGGAAGCGGCGGAAGCGGATTGGCAAACGCGCCTTGACGCCCTGCGCGTGCAGACGGGCGACGCGGCGCTTGACCGCGTATTCCCCATGCTGGTCAAGCAGGCGCTCGACGGCCGCATGCGCGCCCGGGCGGGTCTGTATCAGGCCGGCGGCGCTTATGGCTTCCGCGACCAGCTTCAGGATCTGCTTGCCCTGATGCACTATGAGCCGGCGCGCGCCCGCGAACACATTTTGCGCGCCGCGGCGCGTCAGTTCGCCGCGGGCGATGTGATGCACTGGTGGCACATGCCCTATATGGGCGTGCGCACGCGCATATCCGACGACCGGCTGTTTTTGCCCTATGTGGCGGCGGCCTATGTGCGCCTGACCGGCGATGCGGGCATTCTCATGGAGCGCGTGCCCTATCTGCGCAATGTGGAGATTCCCGAGGGCGCGGAAGACTGGTACGGCGCGGGCGAAGTTTCCGAAGAAACGGGAACGGTTCACGACCACTGCATGCGCGCCTTCCGCCTGAGCGCTTCCCTGACCGGCGAACACGGCCTGGCGCTGATGGGCAGCGGCGACTGGAACGACAGCATGAACCGCGTCGGCGCGCGGGGGAAGGGGGAAAGCGTATGGCTTTCGCAATTCCTTTCCGTGGCGGCGCAGCGCTATGCCGAAGTGGCCCCGGACGAAAACGACCGCGCCTGGCTCAACGCCCTTTCCGCGCAGATGAACGCCGCCGTGGAAGAATTCGGCTGGGATGGCGCTTGGTATTTGCGCGCCTATACCGATGACGGCAGTACGCTGGGCAGCGCCTCTGGACACTGTTGCCGCATCGACGCGCTTGCGCAGGCCTGGGCGGCGCTGGCGGGGCTGGACGACGAGCGCGTGCGCCGCGCCCTGGATGCCGCTTGGGAAAACCTCGTGGATGAGGAGCACGGCCTTGTCAAGTTGCTCACGCCGCCCTTTGACGGCGCGGAAAGCGACCCGGGCTATATCCGCGCCTATCCACCGGGCGTGCGTGAAAACGGCGGCCAGTATACGCACGGTGCCTGTTGGCTGTTGCTTGCGTATATTTATACAGGGCAGGCGGAGCGCGCCCACAAAATACTGAAGATGCTCAACCCGGCAAACCACGCCGCCACTCGCGCCGGGGCAGACCTCTACCGCGTGGAGCCCTATGTGCTGGCGGCGGACGTATACGGTGAAGCGCCGCACGCGGGCCGGGGCGGATGGACGTGGTACACCGGCGCGGCGGGCTGGTATGCGCTGTGCGTGTTGGCGATGCTGGGCTACGAGCGGCGCGGCGACGAAGTGCGCCTGTGCGCCCTGCTGGGCGACTGGCCGGAGGCGTCTGTGACCATCCGCTATGGAAACAGCGAATACCGCCTGGTCTGCCGTGCTTCGGCGCGGGGCATCACCCTGGACGGCGCGCCGGTGCTGGGCGATACCATCCATCTGAGCGACGACGGGCGGGCGCATGAGGCTGTATTCCCGCCGCGCGAAACGCATGAAAATGCGTCCAGAATCGCAAATGATAACATTTCTAACACATTTTTTCGTTGACGGATGGAAAAAAAAGTGCTATGATGATTTTGAAATTTGACAGGAGGCGCTGAAATGACCGCCCAGTTCTTCGCACGCGAGGCTTACTTTTACTTTAGCTTTATCGGCTTTGTCGATAAGGCATGTTGCTGCGCGTAGAAGATTGCCAAAAGTGTTTACGGCTTTGCAGTACATGTCGCTGCAAAGCCGTTTTTTTGTAAGCACAATTGGACGGCCGCCCGGCGCGGGGAGGAGAAGATTATGGTCATATTGCTCAAGGATCACGCGGACCAACGACAGGTGGACAATCTGGTTGCCTGGCTCAAGGCCATGGGCTTTGACGTGCACATGTCCGTGGGCAGCCATCAGACGCTGCTGGGGCTGATTGGCGATACTTCCACGGTGGACATCGACGTGCTCAAATCCCTGGAAATCGTCGAAAACGTCAAGCGTATCCAGGAGCCGTACAAAAACGCCAACCGCAAGTTCCACGAGGAGGACACCGTGGTCGATTGCGGCGCGGGCGTGAAGATTGGCGGCGGTAATTTCCAGATCATCGCCGGGCCATGCTCGGTGGAATCGCTCGAACAGATTATCTACGTGGCCAAACGGGTCAAAGAGGCCGGCGCGGGCCTTCTGCGCGGCGGCGCTTTCAAGCCCCGCACCTCGCCCTACTCCTTCCAGGGCCTGCACGCCAAGGGCATCGACCTTTTGCTCGAGGCCAAGCGCGAAACCGGGCTGCCCATCGTCACTGAAATCATGGACGTAGCCACGCTGCCCCTGTTTGAGGATGTGGACGTGATTCAGGTCGGCGCGCGCAATATGCAGAATTTCGAGCTGCTCAAGGAACTGGGCATGACGAAAAAGCCCATCCTGCTCAAGCGCGGCCTCGCCAACACCATACAGGAGCTTTTGATGAGCGCCGAATACATCATGGCCGGCGGCAACCCCAACGTCATCCTCTGCGAGCGCGGCATCCGCACCTTTGAAACGGCCACGCGCAACACGCTGGATCTTTCGGCGGTGCCGGTGTTGCACAGCCTTACGCACCTGCCGGTGGTGGTCGACCCCAGCCATGCCACGGGCGTGGCGTCTCTTGTGCGGCCCATGGCGCTGGCGGCGGCCGCGGCTGGCGCGGACGGATTGATGATCGAGGTGCACAACGACCCCGCCCACGCCAAGTCCGACGGCGCGCAGTCGCTCACGCCCGAAGCCTTTGACGAAGTCGCCGCCGCCGTGCGCGCCGTGCGCCGGGTGGCGTTGGGGGAAGAAGCATGAATATCGCAGTCATCGGCCTGGGCCTGATCGGCGGTTCCATGGCCAAGAGCATCAAGCGCGCCACGCATCATACGGTGTGGGGCGTGGATATCAGCGAGGCCGCCATGCTCAAGGCGGAATTGTTGGGGGCCATCGACAGGCGGCTGGAGGAAAAGGACCTGCCCGCGTGCGATGTGGTCATCGTGGCGCTCTACCCGCGCGATTGCGTGGAATACATACGCGCCCATGCGCCCATGTTCCGCGCAGGGGCGTTGGTGGTGGACTGCGCGGGCGTGAAGCGCTACGTGTGCGACGCCCTGTTCGGCCCGCTGGCCGGGGCGAAGTTTACTTTTATGGGCGGCCATCCCATGGCCGGGCGCGAGTTTTCCGGCTTTGACTACGCCAAGGACGATTTGTTCGAAAACGCCTCCATGATTCTCACCCCCGCGCCGGGTACGAATGTGGAAACCGTGCAGTTTGCCAAGGATTTCTTCCTCTCTCTGGGCTTTGGCCGCGTGCGCTTTTCCACGCCCGCCGAGCACGACGAGATGATTGCCCTGACCTCGCAGCTTGCCCACATCGTCTCCAGCGCCTACGTCAAAAGTCCGCTGGCGCGCAAGCACAAGGGCTTTTCGGCGGGCAGCTTTCTGGACATGACGCGCGTGGCGCGGCTGAACGAGAACATGTGGACGGAGCTGTTCTTTGAAAACGCGGACATGCTCTCCAGCGAGCTGGGGGCGTTGATCGCCCGGCTGGAGGGCTACAAACTGGCGCTGGATACCCGCGATACGGTGACCATGACCCAGCTTCTGCGCGAGGGGCGCGAAGACAAGGAAGCGCTGGACGAATAAGGCAAAGGAGGCGCGCTTATGCGCACGGTAACGGTAAATTCGGGGAATTACCAAGTGCTCATCGGCCCTGGACTGCTAAACGCGGCGGGGGAATACATCGCCCAGGCGGTGCGCGGGCGGCGCTGCGCCGTGGTCACGGACGACCGCGTGGGGCCGCTTTACGCGCAAAGGCTCGTCGATTCGCTGGAAAAGGCGGGCATACGCGCCGACACGTTCGCCTTTCCCAACGGCGAAAAGAGCAAGACGCTTTCCACCTTTGCCCGCGCGGTGGAGTTCTTTGCCGGGCGAGAGCTGACCCGAAGCGATTTCGTGGTGGCGCTGGGCGGCGGCGTGGCCGGCGATTTGGCCGGTTTCGCGGCGGCGGCCTACATGCGCGGCGTGGACTGCGTGCAGATACCCACCACGCTGCTGGCGGCGGTGGATTCCTCCGTGGGCGGCAAAACGGCGGTGGATCTGCCCATGGGCAAGAACCTCGTGGGCGCGTTCCACCAGCCCAGGCTGGTGCTGTGCGATACGGAGATCATCGCCCGTTTGCCCGAGGCGCTTTTGCGCGACGGCGCGGCGGAGATGATCAAGTGCGGCGTTTTGCGCGATGAGGCGCTTTTTAACGCCATGGCGGACGGCTCGTGGCGGGAAAACCTCGAGGACGCCATCGCCCGCTGCGTTTCCATCAAGCGCGATTACGTGGATGAAGACGAGTTCGACAACGGCGCGCGCCAGTTTTTGAACCTCGGCCACACCTTCGGCCACGCCGTGGAAAAGAGCACGGATTTCTCGCTCTCCCACGGCCAGTGCGTGGCCATCGGCATGGTGATGGCCTTCCGCGCCGCCGGGCTGGACGGCGCGCCGCTTCTGCGCGCGCTCAACGCCTGCGGCCTGCCCACGGCATCACCCTGTACGCTGGACGAACTGTGCGCGGCGGCGATGCTGGATAAAAAGCGCCGCGGCGGAACGGTGACGCTGGTGCTGCCGGAAAAGATCGGCAAGTGTTATTTGCAGCGCGTGAACGTATCGGAATTGCGCGACTGGTTCGCGCGCGGAATGGGGGAGAGCCCATGCGCGTGACCGTTCATCCCGGGCGTCTGTCGGGCAGCGTGCAGGCCCCGCCCTCGAAATCCCATGCCCATCGCCTGCTCATCTGCGCCGCGTTGGCGGACGGGGAAACCGTGCTGGAAGGCGCGGGCACGTCCCGGGATATCGAGGCCACCGCCCGCTGCCTGACCGCATTGGGCGCGCAGATCGCCCCGGAGGGAAACGCCCTGCGCGTGCGTCCCATGCGCGCGGCGCGCAGGGGTGCGGCGCTCGATTGCGGCGAAAGCGGCTCCACGCTGCGCTTCCTTTTGCCGCTGGCGGCGCTGCTCGACTGCGATGCCACCCTCACCGGCCAGGGCCGCCTGCCCCAG